>JBCDCW010000163.1:0-8335 GCA_039180995.1 Pseudomonadota bacterium | reverse complement strand
TGGTACATGGACGGCAAGATCGAGATCGACCCGATGATCACGCATACGCTGGATTTGCCAAACATAAACAAGGGCTTCGACCTGATGCACGCGGGCGAGAGCATCCGGAGTGTGGTGGTTTACTGATGGTCTTCCTGCGCATCATCCATGGAGGTGTCGGCGACGACGCGGTGCATCGATTCCAGAACTTTGCAGAGGATGTCGCACGGTTGGTGCATAGGCGGTCCAGAGAGATCCGAATGGACGCCTCGCAAACCGATCACGCCGCAGATCAACTCATTCTGAGCGTCAAGGCATCGGCGTTGGGGGGCATTCAGGCAGACCTAAAGCGCCTCCTCCACAGGCATGATCTCCAGGGAAACTGCCGGATCGAACGTTGAGCAAGAGCCAAATAACCCGAATAAAAACATATCTATAAGTCACACCAAACCATACTGCCCCGCCTTATTCCGCAGGAACGGCAGCCCCCGCTCCAGCACCACGTCCCGGCTCTCCGCCACGGGCCGCCAGACGGCGAGCCCATGTGCAATCTCGGGGGGCATGTCGATGAAGCTCTCCATAGCGAGGCCGCCGTCGAACCCGATGGCGGCCATCGCCCCGTAGACCTCGTCCCAGCGGACGTTGCCGGCGCCCGGCGTGCCGCGGTCGGACTCGCTCAGATGGATGTAGGCCAGGTGCTCCCGGGCCTCCAAAACGCCCATGGCCATGCCGCGCTCCTCGATATTCATGTGATAGGTATCGAGGTGGAGGAACATATTCTCGGCGCCCACCCGTTCGATCATCTCCACCCCCTGGCGGGCGGTGTTGATCAGGTGGGTCTCGTAGCGGTTCACCGGCTCGATCCCAAACCGCATCCCCAGCGTGGCGGCATGGGCGGCGGCGGCCTCTAAGGTGCGGGCCACGTTGTCCAATTCCGCGTCCGTCGGCGGCTTGCCGGTGGTCTCGCCGATCCCACCATAGGTCACGCCCGACAACGCCAAAGCGCCCATCCCGTGGGCCACATCGAGCGCCGTCTTGAGGAACGCGATGGCATCCTCGGGCCCATGCCGAGACGGCCAGACAGCTTCGGGCAGGCCCAGCGAGCAGACCGCCGACAGGCCCGCCTCTTCAAGCAGATCGCGGGAATGCGCCGCGTCCACGATCTCCGGCGCCAGAAGCGCGATCTCGATGAAATCGAACCCATGCTCCACCGCCGCCGCCACGGCCCGCTCGGCCCCCGCGCGGTCCCAATGCATCGTCCACATGCTGGTATGGACTCCAAATCCCCGCATCGCGTCCTCCCGTTTGACGGCTCCCCTCGGCGGACCTTAGACATCCGCGACCAGGGCGCAAATGGGGGGCAGCCATGACCTACGTGATCGGCATCGACGGCGGGACCGAGAGCCTGCGCGCCCGGGTCTTCGACCTGACCGGCCAATCCCTGGGCGACCATGCGGCGAAGTACGACACCGACTACCCCGCGCCAGCCCAAGCGGAACAGGACCCCGACGCCTGGTGGCGGGCTTGCGGCGCGGCCGTGCGCGGCGCCGTCGAGGCGGCGAACGTCGACCCGGCGCAGATCGTCGCCCTGGCGGCTGACACGACGTCCTGCACGGTCGTGGCGCTGGACGAGACCGGCAAGCCTCTGCGCCCCTGCCTGCTTTGGATGGATGTCCGCGCCCACCAGGAAGCGGCCGATATCCTCGCCACCGGCGACCCGGCTTTGCATCTGAACGGCAACGGCGCGGGCCCGCTCAGCCCGGAATGGATGCTGCCCAAAGCGCTCTGGATCAAGCGGCACCAGCCGGAGATATGGGCCCAGGCGGCGAAGGTCGGCGAGTATCAGGACTTCCTGACCCTGCGCCTGACGGGCCGCTGGTGCGCGTCGCTCAACAACCTGACGATGCGCTGGCACTACCGCACCGGGCACGGCGGCTGGCCCGATAGCCTGCTGGCCGCGCTGGACATGTCCGACCTGCGCGCGCTCTGGCCCCAGGACATCGCCGCGCCGGGCGAGGTGATCGGCCCGCTCACCCCCAAGGCCGCTGCTCATCTAGGGTTGCCGGAGACGGTCAAGGTCGTTCAAGGCGGCGCCGATGCGTTCATCGGCATGATCGGCCTCGGTGTGACACAGCCTGGCGACATGGCGCTGATCACCGGATCGTCGCACCTGCATCTGGGCATCACCGAGGCCGTGACCCACGCGCCCGGCATCTGGGGGACCTATGCCGATTGCGTCTATCCGGGCCGGCAGGTGATCGAAGGCGGGCAGACCTCCACCGGCTCCGTCATCGCCTGGTTCAAGCGCAACTTCGCGGCGGACACGTCCTATAACGACCTGAACGCCGCCGCCTCGAGGCTATCGCCCGGCGCCGAGGGGCTGGTCGCCGTCGACCATTTCCAGGGCAATCGGACGCCCCATACGGACGCTTTGGCCCGCGGCGCGATCACCGGGCTGACGTTGAAGCACACACCGGCCCATGTGTATCGGGCGTTGATCGAAGGCGTCTGCCTCGGCACGCGCGCCATCGTGGATGCGTTCGGCGATGCGTTCGAGGCCAAGCGGATCGTCGTGGCGGGCGGGGCAACTAATGCACCGTTTTGGCTACAGATCCACGCCGACACGCTGGGCTTGCCGCTCGAGATCACGGAGCAGCCGGAGGCGCCGTGTTTGGGCTCGGCGATCTTGGCTGCCGTCGGCGCGGGATGTTTCGAGACCATCGACGACGGCTGCGCGGCCATGGTCCGCACGGCGCGGGTGGTGCAGCCGGATATGGACGCCCATGCAGCCTATGCGCCGATCTATGCGCGGTATCAGGCGGCTTATGGGGCGTTGAAGGCGGTGCGCGAGCGTAGCTCCTGAGGGTGTTTCCGATGGGCCGGCTGGGCGTGTCTCGGCAACCCGCTCGTCAGGCTTAGGCGGTCCCTTCGGGCCCGCCAGCCGTCCTCGCTTCGGTTGGGTGCCTGGTCTCTTGGCGCTATGCCCGACGGAATCCTCTTGAACCCTCCGACGCGCCCTTTACCGTGCAACGTCATGACCCGGCCGGAGACCGGGGCAACATCTGGGAGGATGACATGAAAAGATTGACCGTGACCGCCGCCGCGCTGGCGACGACCATGCTGGCTGCGCCCGCCTTCGCGGAAGACGCCAAGGACATGGTGACCGTGGTGAAGATCGACGGCATCGCTTGGTTCAACCGCATGCGTGAAGGCGTGGACGAATACGCCGCCGAGACCGGCATGAACGCCCGCCTGGTCGGCCCGGCCGAGGCCGATCCGCAGCAGCAGGCCGCGTTGATCGAGGATATGATCGCCCAGGGCGTCGATGCCCTGTTGGTGGTGCCCATGTCGCCCGAGGCCATCGAGCCCGTGCTGGGCCGCGCCATGGAGCAGGGGATCACCGTCATCACCCACGAGGCCGCGCAGCAGCAGAACACGGTTTACGACATCGAGGCGTTCCGCAACGAGGAGTTCGGTGCGAACCTGATGGACCGCATGGCGGCTTGCATGGGGGAAGAAGGCGAATATGCCGTCTTCGTCGGCTCGCTGGGCAGCCAGACGCACAACCAATGGGTCGACGGCGCCATCGCGCGCCAGCAGGAAGCCTATCCGAACATGACCCTGGTGGGTGATAAGAACGAGACCTTCGACGACCAGCAGGAGGCGTATGCCCGCGCCCAGGAGGTCCTGAGGGCTTTCCCGAACATCAAGGGGATGCAGGGCTCGGCCTCGACCGACGTGGCGGGCATTGGCCTCGCCATCGAGGAGCGGGGGATGGAGGACGACACCTGCGTCTTCGGCACCTCGCTGCCTTCCATCGCGGGCCAATACATGGAAACCGGCGCCGTGGACGGCATCGGTTTCTGGGACCCGAAGGTCGCCGGTCAGGTGATGAACGCCGTGGCCATGATGGTCATGAACGGCGAGGAAGTGACCGACGGCATGGACCTGGGTTTCCCAGGTTACGAGAACATCACGCTGGAAGACAAGGTGATCTACGGCCAGGCCTTCGTGGACGTGGATGCGTCCAACATGGCCGATTTCCCGTTCTGATTTGAACTCGGAGGGCGGCGTTCTGCGCCGCCCTCCTCCGGGGTATGCATGACCGATAGCACCGCACCGCTGGTGACGCTGGAGGGCGTGACCAAGCGCTACGCCGCCATCACCGCTTTGGACAGCGTGGACATGACGATCCGCGCAGGTGAGGCTGTGTGTCTGGCGGGCGAAAACGGGTCGGGCAAATCGACCCTGATCAAGGTGTTGGTGGGGGTCGAGCAGCCCTCGGACGGGCGCATCCTGTTCGATGGGGTGGCCCAGAGCCGGATCACCCCCACCGACGCGACCCGAGCCGGGGTGCAGGTGATCTTCCAGGATTTCAGCTTATTCCCGAACCTGTCGGTTTGGGAAAACATCGCGGTCACCGCCGAGCGTGCGACCGGCACCAAACTGGTTCATCGGGCGCGCGCCCGCGAGCGGGCGCGCGAGGTCTTGGCCCGTGTTGGCGTGACGCTCGATCTGGACGCGCGGGTTGAAACGTTGTCGGTTGCCCACAAGCAACTCGTCGCCATCTGCCGGGCCCTCGCCTCGGATGCGCGTCTCATCATCATGGACGAACCGACCACGGCCCTGACCGAGCGCGAGGTCGCCCGCTTGTTGGACCTGATCCGTCGCCTCAAGGCCGATGGCGTGGCCGTCCTGTTCGTCTCCCACAAGCTGGCCGAAGTGTTGGAGGTCTGCGAACACGTCGTCGTCCTGCGCAATGGCGCCAAGGTCGCCGATGGCCCGGCCGAAGACTTCGATTCCGCGTCGTTGACGCGCGCCATGACCGGCCGCGACGTGGCCGAGACGCCGCCGGGTGCGCTCGACCCCTCGGCACCCGAGTTGCTGGTGGTCGATGGTCTGACCAAGGACGGCGCGTTCCGAGACGTGTCGCTGACCCTCCGCGCTGGGGAAGTGCTGGGCGTCGCGGGCCTGCTGGGCTCGGGCCGGACATCGCTGGCCAAAGCCCTGTTCGGCCTGGCAAAACCCGATCGCGGCACCGTCAAGCTGGACGGCCATGACATCCCTCTGGGCGATCCGATCGCGGCGTCGGGCCAGGGCATCGGCTACGTCCCCGAGGACCGGCTGACCGAGGGTCTGTTTCTGGAACAGAGCATCGCGCGCAACATCGCCGTTGGTCGCTTCGACGAGCATGCTTCGGGTGGCGTGCTGAACTTGCGCGCGCTCTGGGACGAAGCGGGCGATTGGCTGAAACGCCTGTCGGTCAAGGCGCCCGACCCGCAGGCGCCCGTGCGGTCGCTGTCGGGTGGCAACCAGCAAAGGGTCGTCCTGGCCCGCTGGATGGCGCGGCAGCCCCGCGTGCTGATCCTGAACGGGCCCTCCGTGGGGGTGGATGTGGGCTCCAAGGCCGAGATCCACGGGATCATCGCGGACCTCGCGGCGCGGGGTCTGGGGGTGATCGTGATCTCGGACGATTTACCGGAACTTCTGGGCACCTGTCACCGCATCCTTGTGATGAAGGCAGGCGTGATCACAGATGAGGTACAAGGGGGCGGGGGTGTGACCGAAGACGACCTGAGCCACAGGTTGGCGTCGTGATTAGGCCAACCTCTGTAGGATGGGGTTCTACCCCATCGCCCACGGGTGCAAGGCGCGCGCCATGAAATCCTTCGACTGGACCCGCAACGAAGTCCTGGTCTTCGGCGTCATCCTGGCTTTCTGCGCCCTGGCCGCCGCGTCGGATCCGAACTTCTTGTCGATCCCCACCTTGACCGACCTGATGCGCAATTCCATCGTCCTTGGCATCTTCGCCGTGGGCGCCATGGTCGTCCTGGTCTCCGGCGGGATCGACGTGAGTTTTACGGCCGTCGCCGCCTTCGCCATGTACGCGACCACGGTCCTTTTGCGCGATGTGGCGCCAGAAATGGGCTGGCCCGTGGCCTTCCTTGTGGCCATCGCCATCGGTGCCGCCCTGGGGGCCTTCAACGGCGTGTTCATCGCGCTTTTCGGCCTGCCCACCCTGATTGTGACCCTGGGCACGCTCAGCCTCTTCCGCGGCGCGCTGTTGACCTTCATCGGCACCGCCCAGATCTCGAACCTGCCCTCGGGCATGCGCGATTTCAGCCGGTGGATGATGCTGCGTGGCACCGATGCCGATGGAAACTTCTACTCCCTCCACTGGGCCTTCGTGTTCCTGGTGGTTGTCGTCATCTTCACCTGGTTTATCCTGAACCGGACGATGCTGGGCCGCGCCATCTATGCCATCGGGGGCGCACCCGAGAGTGCCCGGCGCATCGGGATCGACGTCAAGAAGACCCAGATGTTCATCTATGTCTATGTCGGCGCTTTGGCGGGGCTGGCCGGGATCATGCATGGCTCGCTCGCCCGCATCTCGAACCCCCAGGACCTCGTGGGCCTGGAACTCAGCGTCATCGCCGCCGTCGTTCTGGGCGGCGCGCGCCTGACCGGGGGCATCGGGACGCTGACCGGCACGCTGCTGGGCGTCGCGCTCATCGTCCTGGTCCGCAACTCGCTGATCGTCATCGGCGTGCCCAGCGTCTGGCAATCGGTCGTCATTGGCGCCCTGATCCTGCTCGGCACGGGCCTGCCGGCATACCAGTCCCTGCGCGCCCAGAGGAGGGCCGCATGACCTGGCTCCGCACCCCCGAGGGCCGCCTGGCCGTGATCGCCGTCGCGGTCTTCATCCTCATGGCGATGGTCAATCCAGAGCGGTTCTTGTCGGTCCAGAACCTCACCTCCATGGCGTTCCAGTTCCCGGAATTCGCCATTCTGGCGCTGGCCGTCGCAGTCGCGATGCTGACGGGTGGCATCGACCTCAGCGTGGTCGGCACCGCCAACCTCTCGGCGGTCATCGCCGCGACCGTCATGGCGAACTACACCGGCGGTGGGGACGGCGTTGGCATCGTCATCGCGGCCTCGGGGCTGGCCCTGGTGGTGGGTCTCGTCGCCGGGCTCTTCAACGGGGTGCTGGTGGCAACCTTTGGCCTGCCGCCGATCCTCGCGACGCTCGGCACGGGCCTCATCTATACCGGCCTCGCCCTGGTCATCACCGGCGGCCCCGCCGTCCTGGGCCTGCCGCCCGCCGCCGCCTGGATCGGTAACTCGACCGTCCTCGGCGTTCCCGCGCCCCTGATCGTCTTCGGCCTGCTGGCCGCCGGGATCGGCTGGCTGATGATGCGCACGTCCTTCGGTCTTAAGACGCGCATGTTCGGCGCCAACCCCCTGGCCGCGCGTTACGCCGCCATGGACACGGGCAAAGTCCTCCTCAAGCTCTACGCCCTCTGCGGCACGCTGTCGGCAGTCGCGGGCCTGATCATCATGTCTCGTGCCAACTCGGCCAAGGCCGATTACGGCTCCAGCTATCTACTGCTCGCCGTCCTCATCGCGGTGCTGGGCGGCGTGAACCCCTATGGCGGCTATGGCCGGATCATCGGCGTCGTCCTGGCGGTTCTGTCGATGCAGTTCCTCAGCTCCGGCCTGAACCTCATGGGCGTCACCAATTTCGCGCGCGAG
This sequence comes from Pseudomonadota bacterium, assembly GCA_039180995.1. Classification (GTDB taxonomy): domain Bacteria; phylum Pseudomonadota; class Alphaproteobacteria; order Rhodobacterales; family Rhodobacteraceae; genus Jannaschia. Next base: position 823 of record JBCDCW010000163.1, on the reverse strand, counting down.
ATGATCTGGGGCGCGCTGCTGATCACCGTCATGCTCATCAACACCCTCGCCTCACGGAGGACGTTATGAAGAAAATCCTCAACGACCCCGAAGCCTATGTCGATGAAATGCTCGACGGCCTCTGCGCCGCGCATCCTCAGTTCTACCGCTTGGTCGGCGACGACAAACGCGCCGTGGCCCGCGCGACGCCGGGCGCGAAGGGCAAGGTTGGGATCGTCTCGGGCGGCGGCTCGGGGCACCTGCCGGTCTTCACCGGCTATGTGGGCCCCGGCCTGCTGGATGCCTGCGCCATCGGCGACGTGTTCAATTCGCCCACCACCGATCAGATGGCCGATGCCATTCGCGCCGCCGACCAGGGCGCTGGCGTCCTGCGGCTCTACGGCAATTACGGCGGCGACGTCATGAATTTCGACATGGCGGGCGACATGGTCGAGATGGACGACATCGCCTGTACCACCGTCCTGCTGGCCGACGACGTGGCCTCCGCCCCGCCAGAGGAGGCGGAGAAGCGGCGCGGCGTGGCGGGCATGGTCTACGCCTTCAAGATGGCCGGGGCGGCCGCTGAGGCGGGGCTCGACCTCGACGGCGTCACCCGCGTCGCCCAGAAGGCCGCGGATGCCTGCCGGTCCGTGGGCGCGGCCCTGTCGTCCTGCACCGTGCCCCAGGCCGGCAAGCCTACCTTCCATATCGCCGAAGACGAGATGGAGATGGGCATGGGCATCCACGGCGAGCCGGGCGTCTGGCGCGACAAGTTGAAACCGGCGGATGAGATCGCCGAGGAGATGATGGACCGCTTGCTCGCCGACATGCCCGTGGGGTCGGG
>JBCDCW010000162.1:0-8362 GCA_039180995.1 Pseudomonadota bacterium | reverse complement strand
CGCCCGCTTGTCCCCAGCCGCTGGCGGCGGTATCGACGGGCAAGTCAAGGGAGGCAGTGATGGCCGACGACAAACCGCGCAAGAAGAAGGGAAATATCGTCGTCTGGGTGATCCTGGGCCTGTTGATCCTGTCGCTGGGCGGCTTCGGCATCGGCAGTTTCGGCGGATCGCTCTCGTCGGTGGCCTCGGTCGGCGACCGCGAGATCACGGTGCAGGATTACGGCCAGGCCCTGCAGAACGAGCAACGGCAATTGCAGCAGCAGACCGGGCAGCCGCTGACCATTCAGCAGATGCAGGCCTTCGGGCTGGACCGCGCGGTGATGGAACGATTGCTGGCCCGCGAGGCCCTGGCCTACGAGGCGAACCGCATGGGCCTGTCCGTGGGCGACGAGGAGGTGGCGACGCGGATCCGCTCGAACCCGGCATTCCAGGGGCTCGACGGTCAGTTCGACCGAGAAGGCTACGGTCAGGCCCTGGATTTCGCGGGGCTGAACGAACGCGGGTTCGAACGCCAAACCCGCGACGACGCCGCGCGCGAATTGCTGCAGGTGGCGGTCGTGGGCGGGGTCGAGGTGCCGGATGCCTATGCCGACACGCTCGCCGCCTGGCTGGCCGAGACCCGGACGGTCACGTTCGCCGCCGTCACGGTGGCCGATCTGGCCACCGGCCCCGCCGCCCCCAGCGAGGGGGATTTGGAAGACTTCCATGCCGAGAACGGCGATCTGTTCCGCACCCCCGAATTGCGGCGCATCACCTATGCCGCAATCATTCCCAGCCGATTGGCGGAGACGACCGAGGTGGACGACGCCGCGATCCGCGGACTTTATGAGGACCGGATCGACCTGTTCCGCCAACCGGCGCGCGTGCTGGCCGAGCGGCTGGCCTTCGCCGATGCCGCCGCCGCCGAGACCGCGCGCGCGGCCATCGACGCGGGCGAGACCACGTTCGAGGCGCTGGTCGAAGAGCGCGGGCTGACCTTGGACGACGTGGATCAGGGCGAATTGGCCGCGGACGATCTGGACAGCGGCGTGGCCGAGGCCCTGTTCGCCCTGGAGGAACCGGGCCTGGTCGGGCCGGTCGACACCGCCTTGGGCCCGGCGCTTTACCGCGTGAATGCGATCCTGGACGCGACCGAGATCCCGTTCGAGGCCGTGCGCGACGATCTGGCGGCGCAGTTCTCGGCCGATGCGGCCCGGCGCGAGATCGACGCGGCGCGCGAAAACATCGACGACCTGCTGGCCGGCGGCGCCACGCTGGAGGAGATCGCGGACGAGACGATCATGGAATTGGGGACGTTAGAGTTCGAGCCGGGGCTGCGCGAGGGGATCGCCGGGTACGACGCCTTCCGGTCCATCGCGCGAACGGTCGAGGACGGGGACTTCCCTGAACTGGAGGGGCTGTCCGATGGCGGGCTCTTTGCGTTGCGATTGGACGAGATCGTGCCGCCCGAATTGCCGCCGCTGGCCGATATCCGCGCCGAGGTCGAAGCGGCCTGGCGCGACCGCCAGGACCGGGCCCGGTTGCTGGCCGAGGCCGAGGTTTTGGCCGCCCGCATCTCGGACGGCGAGACCTTCGAGGCCGTGGGCCTGACGGCAGAGATCGCCGAGGGCGTGGCCCGCGACGGCACCTTGGACGGCGTGCCCGCCGAGTTCGTGCCCCGGCTGTTCGAGGCCGAACCGGGCGCGGTGATCGCGGTCGAGGGCGACGCGACACGCGCCTGGGTGGCGCGGCTGGATGCCGTGGTCGCGGCCGACCTGACAGCGGGCGAGGCCGCCGACCTGCGCGCCGCCATCGTCCAGCAGGCGCGCCAGGACATCGCCTCGGATCTGTTCGAGGCTTACGGCCAGGCGATCCAGGCCGAAGCTGGGTTCAGCGTGAACCAGCAGGCGGTGCAAGCCGTGCAATCGCAGTTGTTGGGTGGTCACGGGGGATGATCGCGCCCGATTTCGCGACGTTCGAGGCGGCCCATGGCGCGGGCCGCAACCAGGTGTTGTGGATGCGCCTGCCGGCCGATCTGGATACGCCGGTGTCGCTGATGCTGAAGCTGGCCGAAGCGCAGCCGTTTTCCTTCGTGCTGGAATCGGTGACCGGCGGCGAGGTGCGGGGGCGATATTCCATCGTCGGCATGAAACCCGATCTGATCTGGGAATGCCGGGGCGAGAGCAGCCGCGTGAACAGGTCGGCCCGCTGGGATCCAGACGCCTGGGAGGAGGCGGGCGCGCCGCTGGCCGCCATTCGCGGCCTGTTGGAGGAGAGCCGGATCGACTTGCCCGAGGATTTGCCCGCCGCTTGTGCCGGGCTGTTCGGCTATCTTGGCTACGACATGATCCGGCTGGTCGAACATCTGCCGGATGTGAACCCCGATCCGCTGGGCCTGCCGGATGCGATGCTGATGCGGCCCTCGGTGGTCGCCGTGCTGGACGGGGTGAAGGGGGAGGTGATCCTCGTCGCCCCGGTTTGGGGCTCCTCGGGGGTGGCCGCCCGCGCCGCCTATGCCCAAGCGGCGGAGCGGTTGCAGGATGCCCTGGCCGCCCTGTCGCGGGCCGTGCCCGAGCCCAGGGATATGGGCGACCCGTTGGACGTGTCGGAGCCGGTGTCGAACTTCACGCGGGAGGCCTATGAAGCCGCCGTCGAAACGGCGCGGGATTACATCGCGGCGGGCGACATCTTCCAAGTGGTACCGTCCCAGCGCTGGACGATCCCGTTTCCGCTGCCGCCCTTCTCGCTCTATCGCGCGCTCAGGCGGACAAACCCGTCGCCCTTCATGTTCCATTTCGACATGGGCGGGTTCCAAATCATCGGGGCGAGCCCCGAGATCCTGGTGCGGGTCTTCGGGGATGAGGTGACGATCCGACCCATCGCCGGGACCCGGCCGCGGGGCAAGACGCCCGACGAGGATCGGGCGTTGGAGGCTGATCTGCTGGCCGACGAGAAGGAGCTGGCGGAGCATCTGATGCTGCTCGACCTGGGGCGCAACGATGTGGGGCGGGTGGCGAAGACCGGGACCGTGAAGCCGACCGAGCAATTCATCATCGAGCGCTATTCCCACGTGATGCACATCGTGTCGAATGTGGTGGGCGAGTTGTCGGCCGACCATGACGCGCTGTCCGCCTTGTTGGCCGGGTTGCCCGCCGGGACCGTCTCGGGGGCGCCCAAGGTGCGGGCGATGGAGATCATCGACGAGTTGGAGCCCGAGAAGCGCGGGGTCTATGGCGGCGGGGTCGGGTATTTTTCCGCGGGGGGCGACATGGATATGTGTATCGCGCTGCGCACGGGCGTCGTGAAGGACGGCAATCTCTATGTGCAGGCCGGCGGGGGCGTCGTCCATGACAGCGACCCGGGCGCAGAGTGGCAGGAGACGGTGAACAAGTCCCGGGCCCTGCGGATGGCGGCAGCCGAGGCGGGCCGGTTCGTGCATCGCGGGAACTGACACCGTTCGCGGAGGGAGCCGGGGGTTGCGCACCCCCGGACCCCCGCAGGATATTTTCACCGAGAAGAAAGACACGCGCACGCGACCCCATTTGACGGGCGCGGTTCGGCATGAACCCTGCAGGTCAGCCCGTGGAAGGTCGACGGGAGGACGGCGCCGGCCGGTTTCGGGTCCGGTTCTCTATTGGCGGGGCGTTGACCTCCCCGCTCCGGTCTCGGGCGGAGCCCCGACGGCGGCGTGACCCGCCCGACCTGGCCCCTGTCCTTTCGATGTCGACGGGCCGGTTGCCGCCCCGAGCGGTCAACGCTTGGTCAAGCGTCGGAGGATATTTTCCAGGGCCGATTTGAACGCGGCCCTGTCGCGGGCCGTGTAGGGGCGCGGGCCGCTGGTCTGGCCGCCGGTCTGGCCGTCCAGGCCAGGGCGGAGTTCGGCCATCAGATCGCGGGTGGCGACCGTGTCGCCGATGGCGGCTTCGGTATATTCGCGGCCCCGCGGGTCGAGAGCCGCGCCCCCGGCCTTCAGCACACGCTCGGCCAGGAGGATGTCGCCCGTGACGGTGACCGTCCCCGGCCCGGCGACCTCGGCGATGGCGTCATCCGCGGCATCGAAGGCATCGCCGGCGACGAAGAGCTTGACCAGCGGGTGGTCCGGTAGGCGCAGATAGGTCGCGGCCACGAAGATGGCGCGGGTCTTGTGGCGCAGCGCGATGTCGGTGATTTCGCGCTTCACGGGGCAGCTATCGGCGTCGATCAGGATCATCGGGCCTGCATGCCATCGAAGCGACCGGCGCGGCCAGACATCGACGCGGCTTTTTCAGAGATCGGGATGTGGCGATTGTCTCAGCCGTCTTTCCCGTTGGTCCGATCGGGGCAGAGCGTCGGCCACGCACAGGGCCGAAATGCTCAGTCACATGGGGGTCCATATCCCCGCGACATGCTAAACTGGCGGATGTCACAAGCGCATCGCGACTGGCCGAAACCGTGGCGACCCTGACCAGGCACCAACGCTTCGGCCATGGATCATCATCATCGACCCTGGTGCGGCCTTGCCGCATCGGGGCGCCGTCGCACCGCCCGGCCCGCACCCCATCTTGGCAGTCACTTGGGCTACAACAGCGCCCGGAGGCCGCGCGCCAGGACCATGGCATCCGCCCCGACCGACACCACGCGCGCGCCCGACGCGATCCAGCGGTCCGGGTCGGCCGCGAAGATGCCCGGGGCCATCCCCGTGGCCGCGATGCGGGCAATGGCGTCGTCCAACGCCGCGTGTAGGGCAGGATCGCTCGTCTCGCAGCCCATATCGGCGGCCAGATCGGCGGGGCCGATGAAGACGCAATCGATGCCGGGGACGGCGCAGATATCCTCGATGTTTCGCAACGCCGCGCGGCTTTCGGCCTGGACCCAGACGGAGATTTGGGCGTCGATCTCGGCCAATCCTTCCTCCCTGAGACCGTAGAGGCCCGCCCGCGCGACCAAGGCGCCCACGCCCCGGATGCCACCCGGCGGATAACGGCAGGCGGCCACGGCCGCCCGGGCCTGATCGGCCGTGTCGACCATCGGCACCAGGATCGTACCCGCGCCCAGGTCCAGCGCCTGCTTGATCAGCCAGGCCTCGCCCGAGGGCACGCGGACCACGGCCTCGGGCGCCGCGATCAGGCGACGGCGGATGTCGCCGGGATCCCAGGCGCCGTGTTCGCCGTCGATCACCAGCCAGTCGAATCCGACCCGGGCGGCGAGTTCGGCGGCTTCGGGGCCGGGGAGGTTCTGCCAGAGGCCGCGCAGGGTCTCTCCGGCGCGGATCCGGTCGCGCAAGGTCATGGTCTCCCGTGGCACGGCCATGACCTACGGGCAAGTCCGCTTGCTCCTGCGACATGACCGCCCTACCCTCTGGCCATCGAGGCGCGGACGGGAGCCGTGCCCATCAGGGAGAAAACATCATGAAGTATCTATCCGGCACCTGTGCGGCCGTCATTTCCTTGGCCTTCGTGGGCGAGGCGGCCGCAACCGAATGGAATGTCTCGCTCTGGGGGAAGCGGCGGGCGTTCACCGAACATGTGGAGAAGCTGGCCGAATTGGTCGCCGAACGGTCGGGCGGCGAATTCACCATGAACATCAGCTATGGCGGCCTGTCGAACAACCGCGAGAACCTGGACGGGATCTCGATCGGCGCGTTCGAGATGGCGCAGTTCTGCGCGGGCTACCACCGCGACAAGAATCGGGCGATCACGGTGCTGGAGCTGCCGTTCCTGGGCGTCGAGACGTTGGAGCAGGAAGTCGCGGTGGCCAATACGGTCTATGCCCATCCCGCGGTGCAGGCGGAGATGGCGCAGTGGAACGCCCGGATCCTGATGACCAGCCCCATGCCGCAATACAACATCGTCGGCACTGGCGAGCCGCGCGATACCGTCGAGGAGTTCGAGGGGATGCGCGTGCGGGCCACTGGCGGCATCGGCGCGGTGATGGAGGCGGCTGGCGCGGTGCCGACCTCGGTGACGGCGACGGAAGCCTATAACTCGATGGAATCGGGCGTCGTGGATGCGGTCGCCTTCGCGCAGCACGCGCATCTGTCCTTCGGGACCATCGACATCGCCGATTGGTGGACCGAGAACCTGAACCCCGGCACGGTCAATTGCCCGGTCGTGGTGAACACCGATGCCTATGAAAGCCTGTCCGACGAACATCGTGCCATCCTGGACGAGGCGGTGGCTGAGAGCATCGACCATTACCTAACCAATTATGCCGAGCTTCTGGAGGGCTGGGAAAACACCCTGGCCGAGAAGGAGGTGGCCAAGGTCACGGTTCCGGCCGAAGAGATCGAGAAGCTGCGGTCCAACGCGGCGCCGATCCACGAGGCCTGGATCGAAGAGGCGACGGCCAACGGGCTGCCGGGGCAGGAACTTTACGACTTGGCGGTGCAGGCGGTCACCACGAACGCCCCGACGAACTGACGGGGCGGGAAAGTCTTATCTTAAGACTTTCCCAAAAACTTTTACTTAAAAGTTTTGCGCGCGGGCGGGGCCGCCCGCGCGCGATCAGAGCCCGAGGCGCCATGGCCACAACCTCCAACGTCCTGACCGATGACAGCTCGGTCAGCCGCGCCGACCGCGCCCTGCTCCACGTCGAGAAGGCGCTGAACCTGGCCGCCGGGGTCACGATCTTCGCGCTCGTCCTGCTGGCGATCGCCAATGTCCTGTTGCGCAAGCTACTGAACGCGCCAGTGCCGGGCTATATCGACTGGACCGAGCAGTTCATGGCCGTCTTCGCCTTCCTGGGCCTGGCCTATGTGCAGCGCGAGGGGGGGCATATCCGCATGGATCTGCTGGTGGGGAACCTGAAGGGGCGGCTGCTGTGGCTCTTCGAGTTCCTGTCGGTGATCTTCATGTTGATCGTCGTCACCGCGCTGATCTATGGGACCTGGTTCCATTTCGACCGCTCGTTCGATTTCTCGGCACCCAATTGGTCCACCGACAGTTCCATCGACATCGCCCTGCCGCTCTGGCCCGCGAAGCTGGCCGTGCCGGTGGCGCTGACGATCCTGTGGCTGCGGCTGGTCGTGCAGATCTGGGCCTATTGGCGCGGGCTGATCCGCGGCGGCGACCGGATCGTGGCCGTGCCGTTGCCCGAGGATCCGGCGGAGCAAGCGTCGAAGGAGGCTGCCGCTGTCGGCGCGCTGGGCGGAGACACCTCAGGCGGGGGGACCCGCCTTGGATAACCTCATCGACATGCGGGCGCTGCTGGATGGGGTCTCGATCTTCGAGGTGTCGCTCTGGCTGTCGGGCCTGCTGCTGGTGCTGGTCCTGATCGGGGTGCGGGTGGCCTTCGCGGCGGCGTTCATCGGGTTCGTGGGCCTTTGTGCCTTCTTCATGCAGCGCCAGGGCTTCGACCAAGGCTTGGTGACGGCCGCCAAGCTAGCGGGTCAGGTGCCCCATTCCAAGGCCACGCAATACGCGCTGAGCCTGATCCCGACCTTCATCCTGATCGGCTATCTCGCCTATTACGCCGGCCTGACGCAAACCTTGTTCGAAGCCGCCAAGCGCTGGGTCGGTTGGGTGCCCGGCGGCCTGGGCGTGGCCACCGTCTTCGCCACGGCGGGCTTCGCGGCCGTCTCGGGCGCCTCGGTCGCGACCTCCGCCGTCTTCGCCCGCATCGCTATCCCCGAGATGCTGCGCGAGGGCTACGACAAGCGCTTCGCGGCGGGCGTGGTGGCGGCGGGCGGCACCCTGGCCTCGCTGATCCCACCCTCGGCGATCCTGGTGATCTACGCGATCATCGTCGAGCAATCGGTGGGCAAGCTGCTGCTGGCGGGGTTTCTGCCGGGGCTGGTGTCGGCGCTGATCTACGGAGCCCTGGTCATGGGGCTGGCGCGATTGCGGCCGACCCTGGGGCCCCCGGTCGGAGGCTTCACCTGGGGCCAACGGCTGGGCGCGCTGCCGGGGGCGATGCCGATCCTGCTGGTGGTCTTCATCATCGTTTATTCGATCTATTTCGGCTGGGCGACGCCGACCGAAGCCGGGGCCTTGGGCGCGGGGGTCGTGTTGTCCATGGCGCTCTGGAAGGGGATGCGGTGGCGTGACCTGCAGGGCGCGCTAATGGAGGCGGCGAAGCTGACCGTGATGATCTTCGCGATGATCTGGGGCGTGCTGATCTATGTGCGCTTCCTGGGCTTCGCCAAGCTGCCGGACGCCTTCGCCGAGTTCATCACCGGGCTGGACATGGGCCCCTATCAGATCCTCCTGCTGATCCTGTTGGTTTATGTGGTCCTGGGCATGTTCATGGACGCGATCGGGATGCTGATCCTGACCCTGCCGATCACCTTCCCGATCGCGTCCATGAACATGCCCAGGACCACATAAACCAACAGGATCAGCAGGAGGATCTGATAGGGGCCCATGTCCAGCCCGGTGATGAACTCGGCGAAGGCGTCCGGCAGCTT
>JBCDCW010000161.1:0-8465 GCA_039180995.1 Pseudomonadota bacterium | reverse complement strand
CGTACAATCGTCAGTATATTTGGAACCGTCCACCGCATGGTCCTGCTTGTAGCCTTTGGACAAGCGGGCGGAAAGGGGGTGGACGGTTCCGAATATACTGACGATTGTACGGCTGCTTGCTGCGCCCGGCGTGGCCATCGTCTTTGCTTTGCTGCCGCGCCCGGTTGCCGATTGGGTCGCGCTCGCCCTGTTCGTAGGCTCCGCATTGACCGATTTTTTGGACGGCTGGATCGCTCGTGCCTGGGGGCAGACCTCGCGCTTTGGCGCCATGCTGGACCCTATCGCGGACAAGGCCATGGTGATCACGGCGCTTGCGGTGGTGATGGCACTTTCCAGCCTTGACCCGCTGGTGATGGTGCCGGCAGCGATCATCCTCTTCCGCGAGGTCTTCGTCTCCGGCCTGCGCGAATTCCTGGGCGCCACATCCAGTCTGCTCAGCGTCACGAACCTCGCCAAATGGAAGACCACCGCTCAGATGACCGCCATCGCCGTCCTCTTCGCGAGCGGAATGTTCACCCACGAATTCCGCGACCGCACCTTCGGCATGGACGGCGCCACCATCGACAGTATCCTGTCGGGCCAGCTGGACGACCCGCTCAGCATCAATCTAATCCTCCAGGGCGAGTGGCTGACCTGGTGGCTGGGCACGATCCTGCTTTGGGTCGCGGCGCTGCTGACCGCGATGACCGGGTGGGACTACTTCGCCAAGGCGCTGCCGCATTTGAGGGATCCGAAATGACCGTCACCGTGCTCTACTTCGCCTGGCTGCGCGAACGGATCGGGCTGGGCCGCGAAGATGTCGCCACCGAAGCCGCGACGGTCGCGCACCTGGTCGAGGAATTGAAGGCCCGCGAGGAACGCTATGCTGCTGCCTTCGCCGACATGACGACGGTCAAGGTCGCGTTGGATCAGGAATTGTCTTCGCTCGATGCCTCCCTTTCTGGCGTGCGGGAAGTGGCCTTCTTCCCGCCGATGACCGGAGGCTAGGCGATGGATCTTAAGAAAACGTTCCCAAAAGCGTACAGACGTACGTCTGTACAGGGGGTGTACAGGGGGTGTATGGGGGGCACCCCCCGCTAGATGGCCGCGCCCGCCGACCTCCGCATCGTGGTGACGCCTGACGATTTCGACCTTGGCGTCGAGGCGCAACGGCTGGAATCCGGCCCGGATACCGGCGCCGTCGTGACCTTCACCGGCCGCGTTCGCGACGTGTCCGGTGGACTTAAGCATATGGAAATAGAGCATTATCCTGGCATGACCGAACGCGCCCTCACGGATATCGCCCACCAAGCCGCCAGCCGCTGGCCCCTGTCCGCCGTCACCATCATCCACCGCCACGGCCCCCTGGCCCCCGGCGATCGGATCATGATGGTCGCCACGGCCTCTCGCCACCGCGATGCCGCCTTCCAAGCCGCTGAATTCCTGATGGATTACCTGAAATCCCGCGCGCCTTTCTGGAAGAAAGAAGTCACCGAAGACGGCACCAATTGGGTCGCCGCCCGCGACACGGACGAAGACGCCTTAACCCGTTGGTAACAAAGCCCTGCTATTCTACCGCGACGACGCCCGCCGCAAAACCTCGGCCACATCCAACCCATCCAGATCCGCCGCCGCCGGTTCGACGCCGTGATGCGGCAGGTGCGATTTCCCCGCCATTCGCCGCGCGATATCCAGGGCCAGATCTTCATCCATCCCGGCCAGAACGTCGGGGGATACCAGAAGAGATTCCGCAGGAATTCCTTCGACATAGATGATTTCATGCGCATCGAAGAGCAGGTGAAAATAATCCACATGCCCCCCCCCATCCCGCCAGATGCTCACCCCGTTTACCAGATGCCGTGCCCGCACCAGAACCTCGGCCCGGCCCGCGCCGATGGCATCGCGCCGCTGGTAAATGAACAACCGGTGATCCGGCGACAGCACCAGATCGTCGGCGTTGTTCAATGCCCCCGCCCCGATCACCACCGGCGCGTTCGATCCTTCGGCGCGCACCGTCTGCCGCCCGGTCCAACGGATCGGCTGGACACCGTGATCGCGGGTCAGGACACGGTCGCCAACCTGAAGCTCCTCCACCGGAAGCTGCTTTCCGGTGGCCATTGTGATCCGCGTCCCCCGGGTGAAGGAGACTTGGGCCGCGCTCGCAAGTTCCCCCTCGACCGCGCAGGACGAGATCAGCGTGTATTCGTCCAACGGCGACAACGGGCCCAGCGGCAGGGCAAGCCGATCCCCGACCAGGTCCAGGACCAGGACTTCGACACTGGCGCCGCGTTCGCCCATGATCTGATGGCGCGCGAGCGGCACCACCGCTTGACCCGGCATACCGACGGACGAACCGGGTGCCACGGCCATGCCGGATCCCGCGCGCGTCAGAACCAATTCCCGCGGCGCGGCCATGTCATCCAGCACGTAGATATCGCCCGCCACAACCTCCGACACGGCGCCGATCGGGTCGCCCATCAGGGCCCCTGTCTCGACCGTCAGCGCGGACGCACCGTATACGGAACAACGACTTAGAACATTTAAGGGGGAAGGATTCGACATGGCTTCATTATGCGCGCGGTGGCGCGGCAAAAACAGGGCAGGTCTGTCGATCAAACAGTAATAATCCGTCGCATAAGCTGAAATATGTCTGTGAACGGAAACGGTCGTGGTGGTAGGCCGGTCAAAACCGGGAGGAACGTGGATGGATTTGGGCATCAAAGGAAAGCGCGCGCTGGTTTGCGCGTCGTCGAAGGGGTTGGGGCTGGGCTGCGCCCTGGCCTTGGCCGAGGCCGGGGTGGACCTGGTCATGAATGCCCGCGGCGCCGAAGCGCTGGACGCCGCGGCCGCCCAGATCCACGCTCGTTTCGGCGTCCAGGTGACGGCCGTTGCGGCCGACATCACCGCCGAAGATGGCCGGGCCGAGGTGTTGGACGCGGCCGGCACGCTGGACATCCTGGTGACCAACGCCGGCGGCCCGCCACCCGGGCTCTGGTCCGATTGGGCGCGCGCCGATTTCATCGCCGCCTTGGATGCCAACATGCTAGCCCCGATTGCCTTGATGACCGCCTTGCTGCCCGGCATGTGCGACCGGGGCTGGGGCCGGGTGGTCAATATCACATCGCAATCCGTCAAGGCGCCGATCCCGCAACTGGGTCTCTCCAATGCGGCGCGAACGGGGCTGACGGGCTATGTGGCCGGCACGGCGCGGCAGGTGGCGCCCATGGGGGTGACGATCAACAACCTGTTGCCCGGTATTCATGCCACGGACCGGGCCGAGGCCCTGGATGGCGGCGTTAGCCGGGCACAGAACATCTCGATGGAAGCGGCCCGCCAGCAGCGCGAGGGCACGATCCCGGCCCGGCGCTACGGCACCAAGGAGGAGTTCGGTCAGGCCTGCGCGTTCCTCTGTTCGCAGCATGCAGGCTTCATGGTCGGGCAGAACGTCTTGCTGGACGGGGGCGCGACCAACGCGACGATCTGAGACGCGGGCAAGCCCGCCCCGCGGCAGCCATCAATCCTCGGCGCGCTGAAGCCCCAACTGGCGCAGCGTGGCCCCGGCCACCACGACAGCCGCGACCAGCGCGAAAAGGCCGACCAGATCGACCCCGTTGCGGACCGTGACCGCCACCAGGGCCCAGACGATGGCGATGCCGTAAAGCAGCGAGGCCCGCACCCGCAGGATCGCGATGCCGAGGGCCAAGCCGATGGACAGGGCCACGATGGCCCAGCCCTGCGCCCCAAGGGGCGGCACGCCCCAGCCGGGTGCGATCAGCCCAAGCGAGACCGACGAGGCCGCCGTCAACCACCCGGCATACAGCCCAATGGGCGCGCGAAGCAGCCAAAGATCCTGCCGGGGCGTGCGGATCAACGCGACCAACGCGCCTGCCAACATCACCCAGATCAAGATGGTCGCCCAGATCGCCGAGTTGACCGCGACCGCCAGCCAGATCGCGCCCACGGCCAAACTGACGAGCAAGGGCAGGCGGGTGGCGTCCCAATCCGGATCGTCTCGCCGCTGCCAAAGACCGAAGGCCGCCGAGACCGTCAGCCAGAGATAGATCACGCCCCAAATCGAGAAGGCATAGCCCGCCGGTTGCACCGGCGGATTGTCCAGCGGGACCGGGAACTGATCGGGGCGGAAGCCGCCGAAGCCGGGGGTGAAGACCGGCGAGATGGCGAAGGCCAGGGTGACGGCCAAGACGAGGAGCGCGCGAAGTGTCATGGCCCGAACGCTAACGCGAAGGCGCGCGCATCGCCAGCGCCGACGACACCGTCTGTCTATGCTATGGTGCACCATCGCCGCGCAGAAGGATATGTGCCATGACCGACCGTCCCGCTATCGTGCCCTACCTGAGCTATGTGGATGCCAAAGCCGCCATTGCGTTCCTTGAGACGGCCTTCGGGCTTGAGACGGTACAATCCTATGACGATTCCGATGGCCGCCTCGTCCATGGCGAGATGCGGCATGGCAACGGCGTGATCATGCTGGGCAGCGAGACCGAACCATCTGCAAAGGGATCGCCCGGCCTCTATCTGGTCGTCGCGGATGTGGATGCCCATTACCGCCGTGCCGTCGCGGCCGGCGCCGATGTGGTCTATCCGCCGGAAGACACGGCCTTCGGCACCCGCCGCTGGCGTGCCCGCGACTTGGAAGGGCACGAATGGTCCTTCGGCAGCTACGCCCCGCAGACCACGGCCCCGGACTGGACCTGACCAACGCCCCCGCAGGACGCCGTCACTCCGACCAACTGACCCCGGTCAGATCATTGGCCTGGGTCGGCGCATTCTCCCACAGGCCTTGGATCCCGGCTTTGGCCACCCCCGTCTTGGCGAGTTGGAAGAGATAGGCGTTCACATGGTCCTCCGCGATGATCCGCTGGGCCCGCTTCAGCATCTCCGAGCGCATGACGGGATCGGCCGTTGCCGCGATCTCGGCCATCAGAGCTTGGAAATCCGGGTTGTCGTACTGGAAATAATAATCCGGCCGGGCGTAGATGTTGATGTCGGCGGGCTCGGTATGGCTGACGATGGTCAGGTCGTAATCCTTGCCGCGGAACACCTGCTCCAACCATTGGGCCCATTCCAGGTTCTGGATCTCGGTCTCGATCCCCACGGCGCGCAGTTGCGACGCGATGATTTCACCACCGCGCCGCGCATAGGCCGGCGGGGGCAGCATCAGGCGCAGGGGCGCACCGTCATAGCCGGCCTCGGCCAGGGCGGCACGGGCGGCGTCCGGGTCGTGGGCTGATGTGGCGGTCAGGTCCACGTAATCCGGGTTATGAGGTGCGAAATGGGTGCCGATGGGCGTGCCATAGCCGAACATGGCCCCGTCGATGATCGCCTGCCGGTCGACCGCCAGGCTGATTGCCTCGCGCAGTTTGGGCGCCAACTCGGCATTGTTCATGGCCAGGATCGTCTCACCCTCGGTCGAGCCGACGATGACGTTGAACTCGGGATTGGCCTCGAACGCGGCCAGCGTCTCGGGGGCCGGGAAGACCGGGAAAGCGTCGATATCGCCGGCCATCATCGCCGCGAAGGCCGCGTTCGGGTCCGAGATGAAGCGGAACGTGGCCTGCTGCAGCGCCGGGGCCTCGCCCCAATAATCGGGGTTGGCGACCAGTTCGACGCGGTCGCCCTGGACCCAATCCTGCAACCGGAAGGGGCCCGTGCCGACGGGGTTCGTCGCATTGGTCTCGACGCTTTCGGGGGCAACGATCACGGCATCGCCCCAGGCCAGGTTGAAGGGCAGGTTGCCGTTGGGCGCCGCCAGGGTGATCCGCACATTCGTCGGATCCACCGCCTCGACCGAGGCGATGCCGTCGAACAAGGCCTTCTGCGCATTGGTCGAGGTTTCGGCCCGTGCGCGATCCAGGGTGAAGACCACGTCTTCGGCATCCATGGTGGTGCCGTCATGGAAGGTGACCCCGTCGCGGAGGGTGAAGGTCCAGGTCAAGCCGTCGTCGCTGACCGCCCAATCCGACGCCAGGGCTGGCAAGATCGACCCGTCAGGCCCGAACCGGGTCAGCCCCTCGAAGACATTGGCATAGACCACTTCGTCGATGGCCGCCGCCGCGCCGCCGGTCGGATCCAGATTGGGCGGCTCCAATTGCATGCCGATGGTGATGTCGGTCTGCTGGGCCAGCGCGGTGGACGCGCCGAGCATCAGGATGGCGGTGGTGGTGCGAAGCATGAAAGTCCTCCCGGTCGTTGGGGGAGGGTAGGCATGACCTGCCTTCAGGGGCAAGTCGGACAGCTGCCGCGTCTGCCCAGACAAATCCTTTGAAGGATTTGTCCAGACTTTTAGAAAAGTCTGGTCCCGGCTAGCCGCTGGCATAGCCTTTCACGATTTCGACCATCCGCTCGGTCGACAGGACGGGCGGCAGCAGTGTCAGGAACTGCCCGTCACCATCCATCACGAAGATATGTGATCCATGGGACCAGACGGTCACGCCCCTGGGATCCACAAACAGTTCCGTTCGTTCCACGTGGAAGAGATCGCGCACCTGGGCCAGGTCTTCTTCGCTACCCGTCAGGCCGGTCAGCCCGGGGGCGTAGCCGTCCAAGGCCGGGCCCATGGTCTCCACCGTGTCGGCGGCCGGATCGACGGTGATGACAAGTGGCGTCGTCTCGACCCCGTCGGCCCGAAGGGCGGTCGCCATCTCCGACATGATCGGCAGGGCGACCGTGCAGATCGCCTCGCAATTGGCATAGCCGAAGAACACCAATTGCAGATTGCCGTCCGGATCGACCTCGGTTCGCGTCCGGCCGTGATGGTCCGTCAACGCATAGGGCCCGCCGAAATTCGTCGGGAACAGCGTGTCCGGCAACGCCGCATTCAGCGTCGGCCTGCTCTCCTGGGCGGCCAGCGGCAGCGCTGCCAGCAGCAGGGCCGCAAGGGCCAGGCGCATCAGAACCAATCGGCGATGAAGGCTTTATCCGCCTCTTCGCCCAGGCCCAGATAACCTTCGCTCTCGATCCGCTCCAACACCCGGGGATCGCGGCGGAACCAAGGGCCCGGCCCGTCTCGGCCGGGATTCTTCTCGGCCCAATTGTCGGTCCAGGTATTGGCGCGTTGCCATTCCCCGCCTTCGGGGCGGATGCGCTGGACCAGATAGACGTTGATCGCCCCGATCTCCGGGTCGTCCAAGACAAGCCCGTCCACTTCGACGGTCTGTCCGCAGAACGGCGCCAAGTCCGCCACCGGCCCGTTGAAGGACGTCTGCGCGTTCTTCATCGGGAACAGCATCACGTCATCGGCCTCGCGCACCAGAACGACCTGCCGGGCGCCGGCCCCGCAATCGGGCGCGCAATCCCCCGCCAATTCGCAAAGCGGGTCGGAGACGGTCGCGGTGAAGCGGGCCTTCTGTTCGGCGAACAGCCCCCATTCCCGGGCCTCCGATCCTTCGGAAAAGTCCTGGGCGAGAGCGGGGGCCGCGACAAGGGCGGCGATCAGGGCAAGACGGATCATTCGGCGGCACTCTTCGGAATGGCGAAACCCGGGATGACGCCAAAATCGTCATGGGTTTGGTTGATGATGTCCTGATCGGCGATGATTTCCTCGACGATCAGGTAGTTCAGACCATCCCGGCGATAGACGATCCCATCCGCCTCAATGGTATGGGCTGCGATGCGCAGGTTGGTGTCGCCACCGGCCGTCTGGTCATCGCCGTCCATCTTCAGCACCATGTAGACCGTTCCATCCGACGTCAGCAGCCCGACCGGGATGCCGCCCGCGCTGCACCACAGGGCGCAGGTATGGTGGGCCGATCCGACCACCGCCTCCGGCCCGCCCATGACGCCCGAGAAGTAGCACCACGTGTCGATGACCTCACCGGTGACCTGTAGGCGTTCGCCTTCGGTCGCGGCGAAACTGGGTGGTGCCGAGAGGAGCAGGGCAAGAAGGGGCAGGGTGAGGCGCATGGGGCAACTCCGGGCAGGTCTGTCTTTACCATTGTGACACTACGTCAACCCCAGCACTTGCCCAAATCACGTTTCCGAAGCCCGTGCTTCGCAGAGATCGGCGACCGCGCAGACATCGCAGCGCGGTGTCCGAGCGCGGCAGGTTCGCTTGCCATGGGTCAGCAGGATCAGATGGCCGTCCTGACGAAACCCGTCGGGCAGACGGGCCTCCAACGATTTCGCCGTCTGGGCCTCCGTCTTGCCCTGGGCCAGCCCCAGGCGATTGCAGACCCTGTGAACATGGGTGTCGACGGCGACGACGGGTTCGCCGAAGGTGAAGTGCAGGACGATGTCCGCGCATTTCCGGCCGACGCCCGGCAACGACATCAGACCCGCCCGATCCTTGGGAACCTGACCCCCATGGTCTTCGATAAGGGCCTGGCACATCTTTCGCAGGTTCCGCGCCTTCACGTTGTAAAGTCCGCAGGGGCGGATCGCCGTGATGATCTGGTCGTCGCTCAACGCCAGAATACCTTCTGGTGTCTTGGCCAAGGCGAACAAGGCCCGGCTGGCTGCGGCCGTGT
>JBCDCW010000160.1:0-8525 GCA_039180995.1 Pseudomonadota bacterium | reverse complement strand
GGCGCCGAGATCCAGCCCGGCGAGGGCGCGCAAAGCGACGCGGCGATCGACGCTTTCCTGCGCGACCATATCGAAAGTGCCTATCATCCCTGCGGCACCGCCAAAATGGGCGCGCTCGACGATCCGATGGCCGTGGTGGACCCCGAATGCCGGGTGATCGGCCTCGATGCGCTGCGTGTGGCCGACAGCTCGATCTTCCCGCGTGTCCCGAATGGCAACCTGAATGCGCCGTCGATTATGGTGGGTGAGAAGGCGTCTGATCACATTTTGGGCCGCGCTCCGCTGCCTCGGTCCAATGCCGAGGTCTGGATCCATCCGGAGTGGCGGACGTCGCAACGGTAACCTCGGCGCGTCGGCTGCGCCGCGCTTCTCGGCCGGTACCAACGAAAAGGGGCGCCCCAGTCGGAACGCCCCTGTTTCGATGATCAGATTGCGGCGACTCAGCCCTGGCGGGCTTTGAACCGACGCTGGGTCTTGTTGATCACATAGACCCGGCCCTTGCGGCGCACGACGCGACAATCGCGGTGGCGCTGCTTAAGCGAGCGGAGGGAATTGCGGACCTTCATGGCCTGTCTCCATTCGTCGCGGCGCGCTGTGACGCCTGGGTTGAACTCTGCCCCCGACGGGGCGGTGGTGGGCGATACTGGGATCGAACCAGTGACCCCTTCGATGTCAACGAAGTGCTCTACCGCTGAGCTAATCGCCCCATTGCGGCCACACGAAACAGGTAAAGACCCGGCTCGCCCGGCGCGTTGGTGGGCGGTGGATAGTTCCTTTCACGAAGGCGTGCAAGAGGGCTTTCTGTGGCGCCCCAACCGCCCTATCTTGCCTGCTTAAGGAGCAGCATCACCCATGTCCCGATTGCCGTATCGCCTGACGCGTCCGGATGCCCCGACCACCTGCGTGGTCGTCGCGTCGCCCCATTCGGGTCGGGCCTATGATTGGGCGTTTCTGTCCTCGTCGGTCTTGGATTCCGAAGGGATACGGTCGTCCGAGGATGCGTATGTGGATGAGTTGTTCGCCGATGTCCCGCAGATGGGCGCGCCGCTTTTGGCGGCCGAGATGCCGCGGGCCTATCTGGACCTGAACCGGGCCGAGGGTGAGTTGGACCCGGCCGTTGTCCATGGTGTGCCGCGCGGACCGAACAATCCGCGGATCACCAGCGGTCTTGGCGTGATCCCCCGGGTGGTCGCGCAGGGGCGGGCCATCTACCGGGGCAAGATCACCCGAGACGAGGCACAGAGCCGGATCGAGACGGTCTGGCGCCCCTATCACAACGAATTGCAGGGTTTGATGGATGAGGCGCAGGCCCGGTTCGGACGCGCGATCCTGTTCGATTGTCATTCCATGCCCCATGAGGCGATCGAAGGCGCGGGGCCGCGCGGTCGGACACCCGAGATCGTGTTGGGCGACCGGTTCGGCGCGTCGGCTTCGGCCGATGTGACGGACGCGGTTGAGGCCGTTTTTGCCGGTCTGGGTTTCCGCGTGGCCCGCAACGTGCCCTTTGCCGGGGCCTATGTGACCCAGGCCTACGGCCAGCCGGAACTGGGCCGCCACGCCATTCAGATCGAAATCGACCGGGCGCTTTACATGGATGAAGCATCCGTACAGAAATCTCAGGATTTCAACACGATGCGTAACTTGATGACCGAGGCGATGGCACAGCTCTGCGATTTGGGACGCGGCGGGCGGGCGCTGGCGGCGGAGTAGGCGGACGCAAGGATATCGGAGGGAGGATGCGATGCTGGACTTGGGAAAACGCGAATCGATCTATCAACCCACGCAAGACGGCCTGACGTTCCCGGAGCGGCCGACCTTTCCTGATGTCGAGGCCGAGCGTCGGTATCTGAAGGAACGGTTGGTCGGGGCCTGCCGGGCCTTCACCTTGCAGGGCTTCGATTACGGCTTTGCCGGCCATCTGACGATCCGGGACCCCGAGTGGCCGGATCTCTACTGGACGAACCCGATGGCGGTGCATTTTCGGCAGGTGAAGATGTCGAACCTGATCCTGGTGGATCACTCGGGTCATGTGGTCGAGGGCGATTATGCGGTGAACCAAGCGGGCTTCGTGCTGCATGGGGCCGTGCACGAGGAGCATCCCGATATCCTGGCCATGTGTCACGCCCATACGATCTACGGCACGGCCTATGCCGCGCTGAAACGGTCGCTGCCGCCGGTGACCCAGGATGCCTGCGCGTTCTTCGAGGATCATGTGGTGATCGAGGACGAGGCCGGGCAGGTCGCCGTCGAGACCAAGGCCGGTGCACATGTGGCCAAGTCCTTCGCAGGCGTGAAGGCGGCGATCCACCAGAACCACGGGTTGCTGACGGCATCGCGTCATTCCATCGAGTCGGCCGCCTTCTGGTTCATCGCACTCGAACGGTGTTGTCAGCAGCAATTGGCACTGGATGCGTCCGGGCACGAACCGACCTTGGTCGCGCCGGATCGCGCGCGGTATTCGCGGGAACATGTGGGATCGGATTACATCGGCTGGCTGCATTTCCAGCCGATCTGGGACGATCTCGTGAAGACCCAGCCGGACATGTTCGACTGATCCCAAATGTTTCGCATGCGATACAGGTTATCAATGGGTTAATACGGGGCGAGCGTTTCGGAGGCCGCGCTTGGCCCCGTCTGGAATTGGCCTGAGCGGACCTTCGACAGTCCGGATACAGGCCGGTGCTGTGGCGATTTGAACCGTCCGATGTCCTGAAAGCGGGCATCAGAGCCGCCAAACCCATCTACCGCAACGCTCGCCCCTTGCGGATCGCGTCGGTTCCGAAGCGAGCGCGGATCGCGTCCGTCGCCCGTTCCGCCTTGGCCCGCGCTTCGGCCTGGGGGTCCAGGAGGTCGGCCGTCTGATCGGCCTGGCCTTCTGGCACCAGGTCCGAGAGGCCCGTCCCGATGAGACGCGCCGGGCCCACCGGGCCCAGAGCGTCGAAGAGGGTTCGCGCCTCGCGGTAGATCCGGTCCGCCATTTGCGTCGGCTCCGGCAGGGCATGACGGCGGGTCAGCGTCGTGAAATCGGCCCGCTTCAATTTCAGCGTGACGACGCGCCCGGCCAGGCCCTTGGCTTTGGCGCGGGCGCTGACCTGTTCGGACAAGCGCCAGAGATGACCGTCCAATATGCCAGCATCGTCGGTGTTCTCGTGGAACGTCGTCTCCTTCGAGATCGACTTCACCGGGCGGTTCCGGCTGACGCTTCGCCGATCCTGTCCCCGCGCCAGGTGCCAGAGCCGGTCGCCCATGGCGCCGAACCGGCGGCCCAGATCGGCACGATCCCAGCGACGCAAGTCGCGGATGGTGTGGATGCCGGCCTTCTTCAGCGAGTCCTGCCCCACCACGCCGATGCCGAAGATGATGCCCACGGGCTTGTCGGCCAGAAAATCATCGGTCTCGCCCCGACCGATCACGGAAAACCCCCGCGGCTTGTCCAGGTCCGAGGCGATCTTGGCCAGGAACTTGTTGTGGCTGAGGCCGATCGAGCCGGTGATGCCCAACTCCGCCTGCATCCGCTTGGTTAAGCCGGCCAGCATCACCGCCGGCGGCGCGCCATGCAGCCGCGCGGTGCCGGTCAGATCCAGAAAGGCTTCATCCAGTGAGAGGGGTTCGATGGCTGGGGTCAGGTCTTCCATCATTGCCCGGACAGCGCGCGAAACCTCCACATACAGATCCATCCGGCCCTTCAGGACGACGGCGTCCGGACAGAGCTGCAATGCCTTGAACATCGGCATGGCCGAGCGCACGCCCCGAATTCGGGCCACGTAACAGCATGTGGACACCACGCCCCGCCGTCCGCCGCCGATGATGACCGGTTTGTCGGCCAGTTCCGGCCGGTCGCGCTTTTCAACGGACGCATAAAAGGCGTCGCAATCCATGTGGGCGATGGACAGGTCGAACAACTCGGGGTGGGTCGTCACACGGGGGCTACCGCAGGCGGGGCACCGGCGCAGATCGCCGAAGGTCGTCAGGCATTGGCGGCAGAGGCTTGGCATGCTGTCGTCCTAGCGCGGAGAGGGGCGGGGCGGAACCTTTGGGGTAGGGTCATGCGTTGCCTTATCATAGCTTCAAAAGGAGGTTGTCCGATGACGAATTCCGCTCGCAAGTCCGCCGCAGGGTCGCAGGGATCGGCCCATGCCGCCGTCGAGGCGCCCGATACGGCGGCATCGCGCCGCTGGCTCTGGATCGCAGTTGCCGTTGTCATGGCGATATTGTTGCTATTTTGGTTGGTCCCGTCCGCGGTGACGGCGACCGGCATTGCCCCGCCGGATGTGTTGATTGCCGATGTTGAGGCCGTTTTGCCAGCTCAACGATGATCCACCGGGTGTCCGTGCCGACCGCATCCTGTCGTCACGACGCCCAGGGGGCGGCAATCGCAAATCGAGCGGAGGCGACCTAAAGCGGCAACGATCATGGCGCCGTATTTTTGCCATGAATGTGCATGCTTCGGTCGCGATCAATGACCGTGCCGCAACAGAAGATGTGGTCATGGCGTCCGTCGCTTGTTCCGATCCAGGACACCGACCATCTTTGAGAAAACGAGTTGGATCGAGCCGTGGATTTGCAAAATAGCCTTCTAACCTTCGCCGGAGAAAATGCAGTTCTGATCGCGATCGCGATCTTCGTGATCCTCTGCATCTTGCTGGGGGTTCGCATCGTCCCGCAATCCGAGAAATACGTGGTCGAGCGGTTCGGCCGCCTTCGCTCGGTCTTGGGGCCCGGGATTAACCTGATCGTGCCGTTCCTGGACAAAGTTGCCCATAAGGTTTCGATCCTTGAACGTCAGTTGCCCAATGCCAGCCAGGACGCCATCACGCGCGACAACGTGTTGGTGCAGGTCGAAACATCGGTCTTTTACCGCATTCTTGCGCCTGAGCGGACGGTTTACCGGATCCGCGACGTGGATGCGGCCATCGCCACAACGGTGGCGGGGATTGTGCGCGCCGAAATCGGGATGATGGAGTTGGACGAGGTTCAATCCAACCGGGCCGAGTTGATTGCCAAGATCAAAGCCCAGGTCGAAGACGCCGTGGACGATTGGGGGATTGAAGTCACGCGGGCCGAGATCCTGGATGTCAACCTGGATGCGCAGACGCGCGACGCGATGCTGCAACAGTTGAACGCCGAGCGGGCGAGACGGGCCCAGGTGACCGAGGCCGAAGGCCAGAAGCGCGCGGTCGAACTGGCGGCGGATGCGGAGCTTTATGCCGCCGAACAGGCCGCGAAGGCCCGCCGGATCGAGGCGGAAGCGGAGGCCTATGCGACCCAGGTCGTGGCCCAGGCGATTGCCGAGAACGGCTTGGAAGCGGCGCAATATCAAGTGGCGTTGAAGCAAGTGGAATCTTTGACCGCCTTAGGTGGTGGGGCCGGCAACCAAACCGTGGTCGTGCCCGCCTCGGCCATGGATGCGTTCGGTGAAGCGTTCCGTTTGCTGAAAGGGCGATCCTGATGTGGGCGATCTGGTGGGTCTGGATGCTGGCCGGCCTTTTGTTCGGCATCCTGGAACTGCTGCTGCCCAGCTACATCATGCTTGGTTTCGCAATCGGAGCGGGCCTGGTGGGTCTCGGTCTGATGACCGGGCTTCTCGCGCCGCTCGTCGGGTTGATGGGCGCTTACGGTCCCGCATCGCTGTTCGTGGCGTTTGCACTTCTGTCGATGGCGGCATGGATCGGGTTGCGCCTGGTGTTCGGCCGGCCCGGTCAGGGCGCGCAGACCTTCGACAAGGACATCAATGACTGACCTCTGTCGAGCTGTACGCCGTCAGGGCAGGCTGGCCACGATCGCCTGAGCCGAGGCGCGCGGGTCGGCGGCATCGCGGATCGGGCGGCCGACAACGATGTGGTCCGCCCCGGCCCCGATGGCTGCCGCGGGCGTTTCCACGCGCTTCTGATCGCCCAAGGCCGCCCCGGCTGGGCGCACGCCCGGCGTGACGATCAGCTTTCCGTCTGCCTCGGGTAGGGCCCGGATCATGGTGGCCTCGCGCGGCGAGGCGATGACGCCGTCGGCCCCGGCGGCGAAGGCGCGGGCGGCGCGTTCGGCCACCAGGTCCGGGATGTCGCCGGCCACGATCAGGCCGGCATCCAGATCGGCTCGATCCAGCGAGGTCAGGATCGTCACCGCTAGGATCTTCATATCCCGCTTGGCCTGCGCCGCGGCGTCGACCACGTGGGGGTCGCCGTGGACGGTCAGAAAGTCATGCCCGAAATTCGCCAGCCCGCCGACCGCGGCTTCGACCGTCGCGCCGATATCGAAGAGCTTCATGTCCAGAAAGATGCGCTTGCCATGGTCGTCGGCCAGTTCATTGGCCAATGCCAAGCCGCCGCCGGTCAGCATGCCAAGCCCGATCTTATAGAACGAGACGCTGTCGCCCAACCGCTCGGCCAATTCGAGGCCGGCCAGGGCGTTGGGCAGGTCCAGGGCAACGATCAGGCGGTCATCGGCGTGGCTCATGGCGTCCCTCCGACCCGGGCGATGGCGGGCGCGGGGTCAGAGGTCAAGGGCCAAGTCAGGGGGCTGCGGGCGCCAGGATCGACAGGTCAGAGACCTTTAGCCCCGCCTGGTTCAGAATTTGCAGCACATCCTCTCCGTCGATCTGGACGATGGCATCGGCCGCCGCGTCGCCGCCGGAGACGATGGTGACGGCGCCGTCGGTTTCGATGACGATCTCGTCCCCGGTATCGAAATCCGCGATTGTGGCGATGCCGTCGTCGACACTGTCGATTAGCCGGAACGTGTCGTCGCCCGCCCCGCCCGAGAGCGAAGCATCGGTGCGAGAGGCGATCAAGACATCGTCACCGTCGTCACCGTTCAATGTGTCCTCTCCGGGTCCGCTCTCCAGCGTGTCATTGCCGGGCCCGCCGGTCAGGTCGTCTCCGCCGAAGCCGCCAACCAGGTCATCGTCGCCCGCGCCGCCGAACAGATCGTCGCCGCCCAGACCGCCGATCAAGGTATCCGCGCCCAATCCGCCGTCCAGCGTATCCGCGTCTTCTTGCCCGAAGAGCACATCATCCCCGTCGCCGCCGATCAGGGAATCCGCCCCCTCGCCGCCGGTCAGGTCGTCATTGCCGAGCCCGCCGGACAGGGTATCGGTGCCGTCGCCCCCGAACAGGCGGTCGCCCCCTTGGTCGCCGAACAGCGCGTCGTCGCCGGGCCCGCCTTGCAACAGATCGCTTCCGAAATTGCCGTTGAGGATATCTGCGTCGCCGCCCCCGAAGAGGGTGTCGTCGCCGCCAAAGCCGCTGATCGTATCCGCCCCGCCGAACCCGCGCAGCAGGTCGTCGGCCGCTGTGCCCTCGACTTCGTTATCGCCTGGGCCGGCCATTGGACCGGTCGGGGCATCGTCCGGGTCGCTGCCTCCATCGTCATCGTCCAGAAGCAGGACGAGGCCGAGGATGGGCAAGCCAACGAATACGAGACCGTCCAAGAACAGGCCGCCGATCAATCCGAACATGGTATGATTCCTTCTTCGCGCGCCCCGGGGCACCTAGCGGATCATTCCCACTCTAGGTCAAGTTTAACGACTGATTTCATTATATAAATAGTTAACGCGGGCGAGGATGTGAGCCGCGCCATCCCGGTCGATCGGCCATGACGATCTATCAGACCCCGGTGCGCGGCGGCCTTTGTCTACGCGTCGTCCAGGCCACCCATGGCGCAGATTGTCGACCATTCCGCCTCGGTGACGGGCTGAACCGAAAGGCGCGCCTGCCGGACCAGCGACATCTCGGCCAGGGACGGCTCGGCCTTGATCTGGGCCAGGGTTACGGGGTCCGGCAGGGCGCGCAGCGCTTTGATATCCACGCAGTCCCACCGGTCGTCATCCGTCGTGCTGTCGGGATGGGCTTCGGCGATGACCTCGACCAGGCCGACGACGGCCTTCTGATCCTGGCTGTGGTAGAAAAACCCCCGGTCGCCCACCGACATCTCGCGCATGACGTTCCGGGCCTGGTAATTGCGCACGCCGTCCCATTCCTCGCCCGCATCGCCCTTGGCGACCTGATCGTCCCAAGACCAGGTGGACGGCTCCGATTTGAACAGCCAGTACCTCAATCGCCCACCACCCGGTTCCAGCGTTCGATTCTGACATCCGCGAACAGCCCCGCCTTGGCATAGGGATCGGCGGCGGCGAAGGTTTCCACATGCGATCGGTCGTCCGTGGCGAAGAGGATCAGCGACCCCGACATCTCGCCGTCCGCATCGGTTAGCGGGCCCGCCTGAACCACATGGGGATCGCCGCGCAGATGGACGAGATGGGCCTCGCGGTTGTCTTTCCGGACGGCCAGATGGCCCGGCTTGTCGGTGCAGATCAGCGCGTGGAGGATCATTCTTCCCTCAGATCTCGGGTCAGCAGCGTGTCGATTGCATCCTTCACCGTCAGGCGTCCGTCCACAAGGGCGGCCGTTGCGGCGGCGACGGGAAGGTCGATGCGATGCCTGTCCGCCAAGTCCAGCGCGGCCCCGGCCGTCGCGACCCCTTCGGTTGTCGCCTCGGGCGGCGTCTCACCACGCCCCAGTGCGTGGCCCAAG
>JBCDCW010000159.1:0-8663 GCA_039180995.1 Pseudomonadota bacterium | reverse complement strand
CATGATCCCGTTCGACCGCCAGGCAGATCGAAAGATATCCAGATTGCTCGCATCCGGGCCGCCATCCACCTCGCGCTGAATCGGCGCGACCAACTCATCGGCCGCCGACGCGATGGCGCTATCGAACGCGGCCGCACTCGCCTCGGCGCGCGCCTGGGTCACCTCGGGCGATTGGCCCGGTTGGCACATAACCAAGACATCCTGCTCGGTCATTGGCAGGTTGAACGCATAGCGGGGCCAGCCCGAGGTATCCACGCAAGCCGACAGCGCCAGCAGGCTGCCCACGGCCCCGACCTTCCCGACGCGCGTCCTCACATCATCTCCCGCACGTCGGTCAGCCGTCCGGTCACGGCCGCCGCCGCCGCCATGGCCGGTGACATCAGATGGGTACGCCCGCCGCGGCCTTGGCGGCCCTCGAAATTGCGGTTCGATGTGGCAGCGCAGCGTTCGCCCGGCGTCAGCTGGTCGGGGTTCATGGCAAGGCACATGGAACAGCCCGCCAGCCGCCACTCGAACCCGGCCGACTTGAAGATGTCGGCGATGCCTTCCTCCTCGGCCTGGGCGCGCACCAGGCCCGAGCCTGGCACGACCATGGCGCGCAACCCGTCCTTGATCTTCTTTCCTTTCAGAATGGCCGCGGCGGCGCGCAGATCCTCGATGCGGCCATTGGTGCAGGACCCAATGAAGACGGTGTCGATCTCGACCTGGTTCAGCGGCGTGCCGGGGGCCAGGCCCATGTAATCCAACGACCGCTTGGCGGCGTCGACTTTGCCGCCCTGGAAATCCTCGGGCGCAGGAACGGTAGCGGTGATGGGCAAAACGTCTTCGGGCGAGGTGCCCCAGGTGACGACCGGCGCGATATCCTCGCCGCGGATGGTGACGACCTTGTCCCACTGGGCGTCGTCGTCCGAGTGCAGGGTCTTCCACCAGGCCATGGCCGCTTCCCATTGCGCGCCCTTGGGCGCGTGGGGCCGGCCCATGCAGTATTCGTAGGTCTTCTCGTCCGGCGCGATCAGCCCGGCGCGCGCGCCGCCTTCGATGGCCATGTTGCAGACCGTCATCCGGCCTTCCATCGACAGGTCGCGGATCGCCTCGCCCATATATTCGATGACGTAGCCGGTGCCGCCCGCCGTGCCGGTCTTGCCGATGACAGACCACGTGATGTCCTTGGCCGTGACCCCGGGGCGCAGCTTGCCGGTGATCTCGACCTTCATGTTCTTGGACTTCTTCTGGATCAGCGTCTGCGTGGCCAGCACATGCTCCACCTCCGACGTGCCGATCCCGTGGGCCAGCGCCCCGAAGGCGCCATGGGTCGCCGTATGGCTGTCGCCGCAGACGACGGTCATGCCGGGTAGGGTCCAGCCCTGTTCGGGGCCGACGATATGCACGATGCCTTGGCGGATGTCGGAGACGGGGTAGTAGTGGATCCCGAATTCCTTGGCGTTCTTGTCCAAAGCCTCCACCTGGATGCGGCTGTCTTCCGTCATGGTCGCGGCGTTCGCGCGGTCCAGCGTCGTCGGTACGTTGTGGTCCGGCACGGCGATGGTCTTGTCGGGCGCGTGGACCTTGCGCCCGGCCATGCGCAGCCCTTCAAAGGCTTGGGGGCTGGTCACTTCATGGACCAGATGGCGGTCGATATAGAGCAGGCAGGTGCCGTCCTCGGCCTCGTGGGCCAGGTGAGCGTCCCAGATTTTGTCGTAGAGCGTCTTGCCGGTCATGGCGGCCTCTTGCGGTCTGAAGAAATGTACAAATTGGGATAAGGGGTCTTGGGAAGAACCCCAGATTGTGAAGACCCCGGCGTCAGCCGCTCGCGATCCCCCCAAAGGCGCGTCCGAAGAAGCGCCAGGGCAGAAAGGCGTGATCGCCAAGATCGTGCATCCGTTTCATAGGGCATCTCCTTACCGGCTCGGACGCGGGGCCACAAGAAAACCCGGCGCCGCCGAACCGGTTGGCGTTGCTCTAAAAGCCTTTCCCGAGGCATAGAGGCGAAATGGAAGAAACCCTCCTCGAAACGCTGAGCATGCAGGAAGAGGTCGTCCGCCTCTGGGCGCGGGCGGAGAGTTTCGCCAGCAGCATGATGCGGCCGGGCTGGACGCTTTATCAGGTGCTGATCATCCTCGGACTGATTGTCGCGGCGTGGCTGCTGCGGCGCTGGGCGACCGAGCGCATGACCGCCTGGATGCGAACCCAGACCGGGCGGCCGAAATGGCAGCTGCGATCGCTTGTCGTGATCCGCAACCGCCTGGGTCTGATCCTCTTCGCGCTGCTGGCTTGGGCCACCTACCTGCTGATGCAGCAGATGACCTGGCCGTCCCGCAGCTTTCTGATCGGTTTGGCCGCGACCATCGGATCGGCCTGGATGGCGGTCAGTTTCCTGGCCCGACTGGTCCGCAACCCGTTCCTGCGGACGATCGTGACTTGGGGCCTGTGGATCTGGGTTACCCTGTATCTGCTGGGCATTTGGGATGAGACCTCGGCGACGCTGGATACCCTGGCGCTCGAGGTCGGGGAATTCCGCCTGTCGATCCTGGACCTGCTGTCGGCGCTGGTCGTCATCGGCGTGTTGTTCACCGGGGCGCGGTTCGTGTCGAGCACAACGTCATCGCGGATTCAAGCCAACGAGGACATCAGCCCGTCGATGCGCGTCCTGGTCGTCAAGATGTTGCAGATCGTGCTTTACGCGGGCGCGTTCTTCATCGGCTTGAAGGCGGTGGGCGTGGACTTGACGGGGCTCGCCGTCCTGTCGGGCGCCATCGGCGTCGGCCTGGGGTTCGGCCTCCAGAAGGTGGTGTCGAACCTGGTGTCGGGTTTCATCATCCTGCTCGACAAGTCGATCAAGCCCGGCGACGTGATTTCGCTGGGCGAGACGTTCGGCTGGGTGACGACGCTGACGGCGCGCTATGTGTCGATCACCACGCGGGATGGGCGGGAATATCTGATTCCGAACGAGGATCTGATCACCGGCCAGGTGGTGAACTGGTCCCATTCCGACAGCTTCGTGCGGCTCGACATCTTCTTCGGCACGGCCTACGGCGACGACCCCCATCTGGTGCGCAAGATCGCCGTCGAGGCCGCGTCGGGGACCAAGCGTGTCTTGGCGTCGAAACCGCCGGTTTGCCATATCGTCGGCTTCGGGGATTCGTCGGTGGATTACATCCTCCGGTTCTGGATCACCGATCCGACGGGCGGGCTGACCAATATTCGCGGCAATGTCTATTTGGCGCTGTGGGACGCTTTCCAGGACCATGGCATCAGCATTCCGTTCCCGCAGCGCGAGGTGCGTATGCTGGAGGAGGCCGAGGCCCCGGGCGGCTAGGGCAGCTTTACGACCGGTGCCATACGGGTTCGCCCGATGATGGCAATCGAGCCCGGCTTCGAGATCGGCGGGCCGGTCGACCTGGACCGGCCCGCCGAGGCGCCGGCCGCGTTTTGGGCCTTCCTAAGTTTGCCCTATGACCTCTGCGGATCGGCTGATGCCGGGCTTCGCGGGCGAGATGGCCGTCATCGGCCAAAGGTATCGGGCGGCTTTCGTGGCGGCGCGGGTGGGCCAGGCAGGCTTGGCCGTCGGCGTCATCGCCCGAGGGATCAAGACCCTGGCCGAGGAGACCGAAACCGCCAGCGCCGAGTTGGTAAGCAACGAGGATCAGGTCATGGCGACCTTCCAGGCGATCTGACAGGTCCTTGGATTGATTGCCCAAACCGGGATGACCATATCCAGCAGATCGTTGCGAGGCCATCTGGCCAATGCTAAGCTTTCGCCATGGCCCATCTGGGCCCTCACCACCCGGAGGAACGGACCCCTGTCTGTTGACACCATCGCGGCCGGAACGGCCGCCAGCGCCGCCCCGCAGGGCGATATGGTCGGCAGTGACGCCATGCTGGCCATGATCTTGAAATCCCTGGAAGATGACAAAGCCGAGGACATCGTGCAGATCGACCTGCGCGGAAAGTCAAGCGTGGCCGATCACATGGTCGTCTGTTCGGGCCGGTCGACCCGGCAAGTGACGGCCTTGGCCGAAAAGCTGGGGGATCGGTTGAAGCCCGTCTTGGGCCGGATGCCGAAGATGGAAGGCAAGTCCCAAGGGGATTGGGTGCTCGTGGATGCGGGCGACGTGGTCGTGCATATCTTCCGCCCCGAAGTGCGCGAATTCTACCAGATCGAGAAGATGTGGCAGGACCCGTCCGAGCCCCGCGCCAACTGACGTGAAGCTTCAACTGCTGGCCGTCGGGCGTCTGCGCAAGGGGCCCGAGCGAGATCTGGTGGACGATTACCTGGAGCGGTTCGCAAAGACCGGCCGTGGGCTTGGCCTGCCGCCGGTGACCGTGACGGAGGTCGAGGCCAAGGGCGGGACCGCAGCCGAGGCCGAGGCTCTGGCCCGCGCCGCGCTGCACGGCGCAACCTTGGTCGTCTTGGACGAACGGGGGCGGTCGCTCGGGTCGGTCGATTTTGCGGATCGCCTGGGCGCTTGGCGTGACGAGGCGCGGGATGTCAGCTTGGTGATCGGCGGGGCGGACGGGCTGGCGGACGCATTGCGGGATCGGGCGGATCTGGCCATCAGCTTCGGCGCGATGGTGTGGCCCCATATGCTGGTGCGCGTGATGCTGGCCGAACAGCTCTACCGGGCCGCGTCGATCTTGGCCGGAACCCCCTACCATCGGGCTTGAGCGCGGCCTAGAACGGCGCCGACCGGAGGAGAGCCATGTCCAAGAAACCCGTGATCCTGTGCATTCTCGACGGCTGGGGCATGAGCGACCGGCCCGAGCAATCGGCGCCGGATGTGGCCGAGACACCGAATGTCGACCGGCTGATGGCCGACTGCCCAAACGCGACGCTGGTCACCTATGGCCCGGCGGTGGGTTTGCCCGAAGGGCAGATGGGCAATTCGGAAGTCGGGCATATGAATATCGGCGCGGGCCGGGTGGTGCGGATGGATCTGGGCTTGATCGACCACGCGATCGAGAGCGGGGATTTCGCCAACAACGAGACCCTGGTGGATTGGGTCAAATCGCTGCCGGAGGGGGGGACAGCCCATCTGATGGGCGTGATCTCGGATGGTGGGGTTCACGGCCATATCGACCATGTGCTTGCGGCGTGCCGGGCGATCACCGAGCGGGGCGTGACGGTCAAGCTGCATGCGATCACAGATGGGCGGGATGTGGCCCCGCGCTCGGCCGAAGGGTTCGTCGAGACCTTGTTGACGGGCTTACCGGATGGGGCCGAGGTCGCCACGCTGACGGGCCGCTACTTCGCCATGGACCGCGACAACCGTTGGGACCGGGTTCAGCAAGCCTGGGCCGCCATGGTCTGGGGCGAGGGCGAGCATGTCGAGGATGCGACAGCGGCGGTCGAGGCGGCGCGCGCGCGGGACGAAAGCGATGAATTCATCAAGCCTACGGTCCTTGGCGATTATGACGGCATGCATGGCGGCGATGGTGTTTTCTGCCTGAACTTCCGCGCGGACCGGGCGCGTGAGATCTTGGCGGCGCTGGCCGACCCGGATTTCGATGGGTTCGAGACGAATGATCGGCCGAAGCTGACCATGTTGGGAATGGTCGATTATTCCGAGAAACACGACCGGTACATGTCCACGGTCTTCCCCAAGCAGACGGTTCCCAACACGTTGGGGCATTGGGTGGCCGAGAAGGGTCTGAGGCAATTTCATTGCGCCGAGACCGAGAAGTACCCCCATGTGACCTTCTTTCTGAACGGCGGGAAAGAGGCACCCGAGGCGGGCGAGGACCGGCACATGCCGAAATCGCCGGATGTCGCGACCTATGACCTGCAACCCGAGATGTCGGCCGATCAGGTGACGGATGCGTTCGTGGAGGCCATCGGCAAGGGGTATGATCTGATCGTGGTGAATTATGCCAATCCGGACATGGTCGGCCATACCGGCGACCTGGCCGCGGCCGCGGCCGCCTGCGAAGCGGTGGATCGGGGTCTGGGGCGAGTTCTGGAGGCGCTGGAGGGCACGGACGGCGCCATGATCGTCTGCGCCGATCACGGGAATTGCGAGACGATGGTCGATCCCGAGACGGGCAAGGCGCACACGGCCCATACGCTGAACCCGGTTCCGGTGATCCTGTGGGGTGGGCCGGATGGCGCGGGGTTGGCCGACGGTAAGCTGGGTGATCTGGCGCCAACACTGCTGGATCTCATGGGATTGGACAAACCCGACGAGATGACGGGCGAGAGCCTAATCCGATGAGATCTCTGCCCCTGCTGCTGGTCCTGGCCCTGCCGGTCCAGGCCCAGACCGCGCAAGAGATCGCGCGCGCCGCGGCGGATCAATTGGAGCGCGCCGCGAGCCGGCTGGACGCGGCCGAAGGGGCCAGCAACCGGGTCGCGGCGCTGACCGCCACGGTGCGGGCCTACGAAGACGGGTTGTCGGCACTGAGGGATGGCTTGCGCCAGGTTGCCGTGCGGCAACGGGCGTTGGAGGATGATCTGGCGGCCCGGGACGCAGAGATCGGTCGACTGATTGCGGCGCTTCAGGGGATGGAGCAATCGGCGTCGCCGCTGTTGCTGCTGCACCCGTCCGGGCCGCTTGGAACGGCGCGGTCGGCAATGATGTTGACCGAGGTCACGCCGGCCTTGCAGCGCGAGGCCGAGGTGCTGCGGGCCGATCTGCAACGCCTAAAGGACCTGCGCGCGCTGGAGGAAGCGGCCGCGACCAGCCTGGAGGAGGGGCTGGCAGGTATCCAGGAGGCCCGGGCGATCCTGTCCGATGCGATCGCCGACCGCGGCCCTCTGCCGGGTCGCTTGGCAGAAGATGAAGCCCGGATGGCGGACCTGCTGGCGCGTGTGGACACATTGGAAGCGTTCGCCCGTGGTTTGGGGACCTTGCCGGCCTTGCTGGGCGGCCAGGCAATCGAACGACCGCTGCCGCGACCGGTCGACGGCACGCTGCTGCGCCGCTTCCAAGAGGCGGATGCCGCCGGGATCGCGCGGCCGGGGCTGGTCTTGGCGACTTATGGCGGCGCCCTGGTCACGGCGCCGACGGCGGGGACGGTTCGTTATGCTGGACCGCTTCTCGATTACGGGAACGTGATAATCCTAGAACCCGAGCCCGAGACGTTACTTGTTTTCGCCGGTTTATCAGAGATCTATGCTAGGGCAGGAGAGATTTTGGAGGTCGACACCCCCCTTGGATTGATGGGCGGAGCGTCGCCTGACGCAACGGATTTCCTGCGACAGCCGCGCGCGGGAGGTGGCGCTTCGCGGCCCGAGACGCTTTATATCGAGGTAAGACAGGCGGGACGGCCCGTGGATCCGGCGGGTTGGTTCGCCGACGAGTAGGTGAGGAAGAACAATGAAAAAATTCGCACTGGCTGCCGCAGGCGGCGTGGTCGCGGGGGTGCTGACGACCACGCAGATCGCGGGACCGCTTCTGGCGCAGGAAAATGCGACCGAGGCCACGGTCTACGAACAGCTCGATCTGTTCGGCATCGTGTTCGAGCGTATCCGCAATCAATATGTCGAGGACGTGGATGAGGGCGAACTGATCGAGGCGGCGATCAACGGGATGCTGACGTCGCTCGACCCGCATTCGTCCTATCTGCCCCCCCGCGATTTCGAGGACATGCAGACCGATACCCGCGGCGAATTCGGGGGCCTGGGCATCGAGGTGACCCAGGAAGAAGGGTATGTGAAGGTCATCACCCCCATGGACGGCACTCCCGCCTATGAGGCGGGCGTCGAGGCGGGCGACTTCATCACCGCCGTCGATGGCGAGAGCATTCTGGGCTATACGCTGGAAGAAGCCGTTGACCTGATGCGGGGGCCGGTGGGCTCCGAGATCATCGTCACCATCGTGCGCGAAGGGCTGGAAGAGCCGCTGGACATCTCGATCACGCGCGACACGATCAAGCTGACCGCCGCCCGCGTTCGGCAGGAAGGTGACAGTGTGGTCGTCCGGGTGTCGACGTTCAACGACCAGACGTTGCCCAATGTCCGTGCCGGGATCGAAGAGGTGCTGGAAGAGGCCGGCGGCCTGGAGGCCGTGAATGGAATCGTGCTGGATCTGCGGAACAATCCTGGCGGCCTTCTGACCGCTGGCGTGGCGCTGGCAGACGCGTTCCTGGAACAGGGAGAGATCGTGTCGACCCGGTCCCGCAACGCGGAAGAAGGCGACCGGTTCAATGCTCGCGACGGCGACATGATCGAAGGTCTGCCCATGGTGGTGCTGATCAATGGCGGCTCCGCCTCGGCGTCCGAGATCGTGGCCGGCGCGCTACAGGATCACCGGCGGGCGGTTGTCGTGGGCACCAAGAGCTTCGGCAAGGGATCGGTCCAGACGATCATGCCAGTGCAGGGTGACGGTGCGATCCGGCTGACCACGTCGCGCTATTACACGCCGTCGGGTCGGTCGATCCAGGCGCTGGGGATTTCGCCCGATATCGTTGTGGTCCAGCCCCGTCCCGATCCGACCGCCGCCGAGGACGAGGAGGGGGAAGATCGTCCCCGCCGCACCGAGGCCGGCCTGCGCGGTTCGCTGTCCAACGATAGCCTGACCGACGAGCAGCAGGAGCAGATCCTGGAAGAGCAGGAGGCGGCTGAAAAGGCCGCCGAACTGCGCGACGAGGATTATCAGCTGGCCTATGCCGTCGACATCCTGAAAGGGCTGTCGGCCATCGAGATCGAGTGATGGGATGGGCGGCCT
>JBCDCW010000158.1:0-8968 GCA_039180995.1 Pseudomonadota bacterium | reverse complement strand
CTCCGCGCGCCGCTCAAGGCCGCCGGCTTCCTGACCCGCGACAGCCGCGTGGTCGAGCGCAAAAAGTACGGCAAGGCCAAGGCCCGGAAGAGCTTCCAGTTCTCCAAGCGCTGATTTGGTCGCAAATTCGAGATGCGAAGGCCCGCCCGATGTGGCGGGCCTTTCTTATTTTAGAATGGGGCGGCGGTGGCTTTGCGGCTTGGGCGGGCGTCGATCTTGGAAAGACGACTTAGTTGAAATTCTCTTTTCACTGTGCCAACCGAACGAGGACGCGCCAGTAAATCAACAATATCGGTGACAATCCTGGGTCGTAAAATCGCCCACCTGATAGCGGTGGAGGGTAACCGCCCGACGCGTCAACTTGGGTGCAAGGCAGCTGTCCGAACACGACATCAGTCGCTTCGAGAGCGAGAGCAAATCGCCAGCCCCGCCTATCCCAGCCCCCTTCGCATTGCCCGCCGCTTGATCTCTCGCTCGAAGACTCACACGTCTTCACGGTATGCAACCGAAGGGTCGTCCCATGTATCTTACCATGAACCGCTTCCGCGTGCGGGAAGGCCATGAGGCCGCCTTCGAGGAGGTCTGGAAGAGCCGCGACAGCCACCTGAAGTCCGTCGATGGCTTCGTCGCCTTCCACCTGATGAAGGGCCAGCGCGCCGACGGCATCCGCCTCTATGCCAGCCATACCGCCTGGCGCGACGAGGCCGCCTTCGAGGTCTGGACAAAGTCCGAGGCGTTCCGGGCCGCCCACAAGGGCGCCAAGTCCCATTCGGACATGTATGACGGCCCGCCGGTGCTGGAGATCTTCGAGAGCGTGCAGGAATTGACCTGACGGCCCCGTCCGCTCGCAGCTGCATTCTCGGGCTCGACTCAAAGACGGCGGGATGAGTGGCCGGTATCGGATCGGCTCGACCGGCGCCGATTTCGGCGCATCGGACTGGCCCGCCGCCCTGCCCCTTGCCCTCGTCTCGTCCATGGTCTTCTGATCGACCATGTTCGCGCGCATCGCCCTCTTCCTCGTCGCCTGCTGTGGCTGGGCCATCCTCTTCTTCGGCGGCTGGATCGCCTGGCGGGGCATCGCGCTCTATGCGAACGACCCGGTTCTGATGGGCACCGGGGGTGGGCTGGCCATTGGTGGGCTATTGGTCGTGGCATTGACCATCGGGGCTGGCGCACAGCTCTCGACGGCGAGGGACAGCGCGGCCATGCGCGAGATGATGGAGAAAGCAGGCATGGCCGAGAATGCGCCCGCCCCGAAAGACCCCGCGGCCCGCCCCGAACCGGCCCTGCGCAGGCGGGGCTAAGAGGGCTTGCCCCTTGCCCCGGCCTCGCGCAATCCTGGCGAAGCGGCAGTCGGGGGCGCGGGTGGATCAGGACAGCAGACGCGGATTGACGCTGATCGCGCCACCCCTGGCCTATGCGCTGGCGCTGCTGGCGGTACCGCTGGTGGCCATCTTGGTGTTCAGCTTTTGGACCCAGGATTACCTGACCATCGACCGGACCCTGACCACCGCCAATTACCGCGAAGCCTTCACAGACCCCATCTACGCGACGATCATGGGCCGGTCGCTCTGGATCTCGGGCACCGTCACCATCGTCACAGTCGTACTCGCCTTCCCGGTCGCCTACTTCGTCAGCTTCCACGTGGCGCCCGAGCGCAAGTCGCTCTGGCTCTTCCTCATCACCATCCCGTTCTGGACCAGCTACCTGCTGCGCATCTTCCTCTGGAAAGTGATCCTTGGCTTCAACGGCGTTTTGAACTCGGGCCTGACGGGCCTCGGGATCGTGGACGAGCCGCTGACTTTCCTGCTCTATAACGCGAACGCCGTCATCATCGTCCTCAGCCATGCCTTCGCGCCCTTCGCGATCCTGCCGATCTACGTCGCGCTCGAAAAAATCGACCGCTCTCTTCTGGAAGCCGCTCGCGACCTGGGGGAGACCGCCATCACGACCTTCCTGCGCGTGACCCTACCCCTGGCCATGCCGGGCGTTGTCGCGGCCCTCCTGATCGTCTTCATCCCCACCGTCGGCGACTACGTCACGCCGGCCCAAGTCGGCGGGCCCGGAGGCCTCATGATCGCCAACATGATCCAGACCCAGTTCCTGGGCCTCAACAACGCGCCCATGGGCGCGACCCTGGCGGTGATCGCCATGGCCCTGGTCACCCTCATCGCGCTCGCCATCGCCTGGGGCGCCCGGCGCCTCTCCGGGGGCCGCTAGATGCTGCGCGCCTATGTCATCGTTTTTCTGGTCTTCCTCTATGCGCCCATCGCGCTGCTGCCGGTCTTCGCCTTCAATGATGGCACGGTCATCGCCTTCCCGCTGGACGGCTTCACCACCCGCTGGTTCGGCGCCATGGCCGGGAACCCGGAACTGCGCGGCGCGCTCCTCAACTCGCTCTTCGTGGCGGTGACCTCGTCGGTCCTCTCGGTCCTCCTCGGCCTGGCCGCGGCGCGCGCCAATATCCGCTACCGCTTCCCGGGCAAGGCGGCGGCCATGGGTCTCATCATGATCCCCCTCGTCCTGCCCGAGATCATCGTGGCCACCTCCCTTTTGGTCGTCGTCGTCCGCATCCTCGACTTCCCGCTGTCCCTCTGGACGGTCATCGCGGCCCACACCCTGATCTGCACGCCCTTCGCCATCGCAATCCTGAATGCCAGTTTCCAAGCCTTGGACCCGGCCATCGAGGAAGCCGCCATCGACCTGGGCGAAACCCGTGCATCGACCTTCCGGCTGATTACCTTACCCCTGGTGGCGCCGGGCATCGTTGCCGCCCTGCTGATCTGCTTCACCATCTCGCTGGACGAATTCATCATCGCCTTCTTCCTCACCGGTTCCGACCCGACCCTGCCGGTCTATATCTGGTCGCTGCTCCGCTTCCCGCGCGAATTGCCGACCATCATGGCTCTCGGCACCGTCCTCGTGGTCGTTTCCATCGCCATCCTGACCCTCGCCGAATGGAACCGCCGCCGCGGCCTGCGCCGAGCGGGCCAGGCCGATCCCGGAGGGTTCTTGTGAAAGACACATCAACAGAGGCCGCGCTGATCTCGCTGCGCGAGGTTCAGAAGCATTATGGCGATTATCACGCCCTGCGCGGCATCGACCTGGACATCCAGCCGGGCGAATTCTTCTCGCTGCTCGGCCCGTCGGGCTGTGGGAAGACGACGCTGCTGCGCACCATCGCGGGGTTCGAGGATGTGGGCGCCGGGACCATGATGATCGCTGGCCAGGATATGCGCGGCGTGCCGGCCAATAAGCGGCCCACCCATATGGTGTTCCAATCCTATGCCATTTTTCCGCATCTGAGCGTCGCGCAGAACGTGGGCTTCGGCCTGCGCCGCCGGTCCGACCTGAACGCTCAGGCCCGCAATACGCTGGTCGAGGACGCGCTCGACATGGTTGGCCTCGACGGCTACGGCACCCGTGCCGCAAATGCCCTGTCAGGCGGCCAGCGCCAGCGCGTGGCCTTGGCCCGCGCCCTGATCCTCCGCCCCAAAGTCCTGTTGCTGGACGAACCGCTCTCGGCCCTGGACCGCAAGATGCGGGAGCAGATGCAGGAAGAACTGATACGCCTGCAACGCCAGGTCGGCATCACCTTCATCCTGGTCACCCATGATCAGGAGGAGGCCCTGGTCATGTCCGACCGCATCGCGGTGATGTTCGACGGCAGCATCGCCCAGATCGCCGCGGCCGAGACGCTCTACCGCCGCCCCGTCTCGCGCCGCGTGGCCGAGTTCATCGGGGTGATGAATTTCCTACCCGCCGATCTGTCCGGCGATGCTGTCACGGTACCGGGCCTCGGGACCATGTTCGCCGACGCGATGCAGTCCCAAGCCACGACCGACAGCGCGCCCGTCATCGGCTTCCGCCCGGAAACGGCAACGCTGCTGTTCGACGGCCAAGCCGCACCGGACCGCGAGGCCCAGGGGACCATCACCGAAGTCGTCTATTACGGCGATATGACCTATTACGACATCGACCTGAACGGCGCCCCCCAGCCCATCCGCGTGTCGATGCGCAATGTGTTCGGCCGCCCCCTGCTCGACCGGGGCGCACCAGCGCGCGTGGCCTGGTCCCCTGGGGCGATGACCTTGTTCCGCTAACCTGACGGTAGTCTACAAGCGCCGCCGTCATCCCCGGGCTTGATCCCAGGACCTCCCGCCGCGAGGGGGCTCGGGCCAAGCCCGCGGACGACACCCTACTCCAAAGTCACGTCATGCTCGTAAAGCCACGCAAACCGCGCTGCCAACGCTTGGGGCCTCACGCGATCCGCCAACCGCAACGCCGCATGGGCCGCGACCCGCTTCGCCCCGGTCAGATGGTAGTTGCCCGCATTGGCCTTAGCAGCGGCCAGCGCCCGCTCAACTCGGGGCCGCCGCGCCACCTCCCAGCCCGGTGGATCGTCCAGCGACGCCGCCAGAGTCCACGCATCCTCCAACCCCAAATTCGCCCCTTGGGCCAAAAACGGCAGCGTCGGATGCGCCGCATCCCCAATCAGGGTCACCGAACCCCGATGCCAACTGGGCCGCAAACCATGGTCCATCAATCCCCAGAGATGCACCTGCTGGACCCGCTCCAGCAATCGCCGGACCGGTGACACATATTCCGCGAAGGCGGCTCGCAGATTCTCCAGGTCATCCACTTGGTTCCAACCGTCGGCCACCCAATCCGACCGCTCCTCCACCGCGACGATGTTCAGCGACTGCCCGTCGCGCAGCGGATAGCACACCAGATGCCGCCCCGGCCCGACCAGGACCTGCGCCTCATGCGGCCAATCGGGCCGCACCGGCACGATGGCCCGCCAGGCCACCTGCCCCGTAAACACCGCCTCATGATCCGGCGCGACAAAGGCCCGCGATGGCCCTCGCGCCCCATCCGCTCCGATCAACCTCTGAAACGGATGCACAGACCCGTCGATGAGGGCGAGGACCCCGTCCTCAACCGAAGAGACGTCCCGCCCCAGATGCACCGCGATGCCCGCCGCGCGCACCGTCTCCGCCAACCCAGCAATCAAATCCGCCCGATGCACCAGCCGGAAGCCCGACCCCAGCGGCATTCGCACCAGCCGCTTGCCCGTCCGTCCGTCGATCAGATGAACCGCTTCAGAGACCAGTGCGCGAAAGCGTACGCCCAAAGCGTCGAGGACCCGCCCCCCATTGGGCGCGATCTGCAAGCCCGCTCCGACCTCGGTTAAGGCGGGCGCCTGTTCAAAAACTTCGACCGAATAGCCCCGCTGCGCGCAAGCCAACGCGCAGGCCAGTCCGGCAATCCCCGCCCCCAGGATCGTCACATCGGGCGGGGCCATCGCCTCAGTCGTCGCGATGCACCTTTTCGCGCCGCTCGTGGCGCTCCTGCGCCTCAAGCGACATGGTCGCGATCGGCCGCGCATCCAACCGCTTCAGCGAAATCGGGTCGCCCGTCACTTCGCAATAGCCGTACTCGCCCTCGTCAATCCGGCGCAGCGCGGAATCGATCTTGGAGATTAGCTTGCGCTGTCGATCTCGCGTCCGCAGCTCCAGCGCACGGTCCGTCTCCTCGGAGGCGCGGTCGGCGATGTCGGGAATATTGCGGGCCGCGCCCTGCAACCCTTCGATCGTGCTCTGCGTCTCGTCCAACAAATCCGCCTTCCAGGCCAGCAACTTACGGCGGAAATACTCCGTCTGTCGCTCGTTCATGAAGGGCTCGTCTTCGGCTGGTCGATAGTCGTTTGGTAGAAAAGTTTCGGCTTTCATGGTCTGGCGCTCCCACACACCGGCCCGAAGCGCAACGACGTCCCATCGCCGCCCGAACCGGGTTTCTGGGCCGCGCATACAGGACCGCGACGTGCATGTCACGACCTGGTCTTCCGTGGAGACTGCGCTATGACCGCACTGTTACGATGCGATCTGGCATCGAAGGAAGGATGCCGATGCGGTTCGACGGAACAGACACTTACGTTGCCACCGATGATCTGCGGATCGCGGTGAACGCGGCGATCACCCTGCAACGGCCCCTTCTGGTGAAGGGCGAGCCCGGAACCGGCAAGACCGAATTGGCGAGGCAGGTGGCCGAGTCGTTGGGCGTTCCGATGATCGAATGGGCCGTGAAATCGACGACACGGGCCCAGCAGGGTCTTTATGAATACGACGCCGTCAGCCGCCTGCGCGACAGCCAATTGGGCGACGAACGGGTCCACGACGTCGCCAACTACATCAAGAAAGGCAAACTGTGGCAGGCTTTTGAGACGGATCAGCGGGTCGTCCTGCTGATCGACGAGGTGGACAAGGCCGACATCGAATTCCCCAACGACCTGCTGCAAGAACTCGACCGGATGGAATTCCACGTCTACGAAACCGGCCAGACCGTCGCCGCCCGGCACCGGCCCATCGTCATCATCACCTCTAACAACGAGAAGGAGCTGCCCGACGCTTTCCTGCGCCGCTGCTTCTTCCACTACATCCGCTTTCCCGACGAGACGACGCTGCGGCAGATCGTCGAGGTCCACCATCCCGGCATCAAGCAGACCCTATTGTCCGCAGCTCTGACACAGTTTTATTCCATCCGCGACCAACAGGGCCTCAAGAAAAAGCCCTCGACCTCCGAGGTGCTGGATTGGCTGAAGCTGTTGCTGGCCGAAGATCTGTCGGCCGATGATCTGAAAGCCGACCCCAAAACCGCCCTGCCCAAACTACACGGCGCCCTTCTCAAGAACGAACAAGACGTTGCGCTGTTCGAACGCCTGGCCTTCATGGCGCGGGGCAACCGGTGATCTCGCATTGGAATTCTCGATAGAACTTTGAAAAACGGCTTGGCGGTCGACTTTTCTACATTGTTCGTTAACCGCTCTCACCGATACCCGGCTTCGTCATGACGACTCGGGCGGGCTTTCACCCCGCCCGACCATAGGACGGCTCCGCATCGCGGGGTCTGGCCAGATACCCGGCCGGGGCAACCCGGTGCCCGAAGGACGCCGTCCGCCCCATATCAAGGGGTGGCGCCGCCCCGACTGCCTCAAGCCCGAGCGATCCTCCGCCCCCGACCCGGCACCTTTCCGCTGCGCCGGGCGCGACCTGTGGCATACCCCGTTGCGCGCCGCCAAACAATCGCCGCAATGCAGTCTCACTGTGGTGTCAAATCAGACGCCGGACAGGTGCGGATATGAGCAGCGGAACCATTCACTTGCGGGCCCCGGGTCCCCAGGACCGCGTCCTGTGGGACGCGCTTTGGACAGGCTATTTGGACCATTACGACACGGCGTTGCCCACCGATGTCTACGACATTGCGTTCGACCGACTTGTCGCGGACGACCCGACCACGTTCCGTGGCTTGATCGCCTGGGACGGGGAAGAGGCCGTCGGCTTGGTCCATTGGGTGACTCATCCGCATATGTGGCGCCCCGAGGGCGTCGTGTATTTACAGGATCTGTTCACGGCGCCCATGGCCCGCGGCAGAGGCGTGGCACGGAAGCTGATCGAAGCCGTCTATGCTTCGGCCGATGCAAACGGCACCCCGCGGGTCCACTGGCTGACCCAGGATTTCAACGTCACGGCGCGCAAGCTTTATGACCGCATCGGCGTGAAATCCCCATTCATCCGCTACGACCGGGCGGTGTCTTGATGCTGCGCGCCGCGCTTTTGACGGCCGGGATGGTGCTGGCCTCCTGCGCGCCTTCGGGCCAGCCGGTCGCGACCCGCGCGACTGTCGCCGATGTCAGCGCGGCGCTGCCGGCGGCCCGCCGCTTCACCGGGCCGCCCACGCTGAAGCCGATCCTTCCTGGCAACGGTCAATTGGCCCGCGACTTCATGGCGCTGACATTTCAGTTAGAGACCGGGCGGGCCGTCCCGCTCTTCACCCGGTTCGAGGGACCGGTCACCGTGGCCGTCGAAGGCGACGCGCCCGCCACGCTGGATGCCGATCTTGACGATCTGTTAACACGGCTGCGCCGCGAGGCGCGCATCGACATTCGCCGCGCCGCGCCGGGCGAAATGGGCGCCATCACGGTTGCCGCCCTGCCCCGGGCCCAGTTGCAGCGCGTCGTGCCAGGCGCGGCCTGCTTTGTGGTGCCAAGGGTTTCGGGCTGGCGGGATTACTTGGCCAAGCGCGTCGGCCCGACGACCGATTGGACCACCTTAGAGACGCGGACCCGGGCGTCCGTCTTCCTCCCCTCGGATGTCAGTGCCCAGGAAATCCGCGATTGCCTGCATGAAGAGGTCGCGCAAGCGCTGGGTCCCTTGAACGATCTGCACCGCCTGGCCCATTCGATCTTCAATGACGACAACGTCCACGTCGTCCTGACGGCTTTCGACATGGCGATCTTGCGGGCCACCTATGACCCGGCCTTGCGTTCCGGCATGACCCAGGAACAGGTCGCCGCGGCGCTTCCGGCCATATTGGCGCGCACCAATCCCGCCGGGCGCCGCGCCGATACCACGCCAGTGCCCGAAAGCGATCCGGCCTGGAAGGCAGCCATCGCAGACGCTTTGTCGCCCGCCGGGCCCGACCAAGCGCGCCTGGACCAGGCGAGCCGCGCCGTCGCGCTCGCCAAGGGGGCCGGTTGGACGGACGAGCGGGTGGCGTTCTCGCTTCTGGCGCAGGGGCGAGCCGCGCTGGCGCTGGATGGCGATCTGGCTGTAGCGTCCTTTCTGGACGCCGCGGCGATCTACAAAGACTTGACCGGGGAAGGGATCCACTCTGCACAGGTGGCCCTGCAACTGGGCGCCTTCGCGATTTCGTCAGGGCGCCCCGATGCGGCACTGGCCCTGCTCGACCGCGCGATCCCAGCCGCGGATGGCGCACAGAATGCCGCGCTGCTCTCCACGCTGTTGCTCCTGCGGGCCGAGGCCACACGGATGCAGGGCGCCTCGACGGAAGCGGACCGCATCCGCCGCGAAGGGCTGGCCTGGGGCCGGTATGCCTGGGGCGACCGGGTGCTGGCCCGACGCGCGGCAGAGGTTGCGGCGCTCGGCCCGGGCACCTAAACCCATCCCAT
>JBCDCW010000157.1:0-9003 GCA_039180995.1 Pseudomonadota bacterium | reverse complement strand
TTCAAGACCATCAAGGGCCAGCCGCTGGATCGCGTCGACTTCGTCGATACCACCCATGCTGAGCTGGACACGTCGCGCTATACGGATGTGAATGTGCATTCCAACACGTTCCAGGCGGTCAACAAACAGTTTCAGAATCCGGTCACCGTCCCGATCACAGAAAACAATGCGCAAGCCACCTGGGAAGTCGACTTGGTGAACTATATTCCCTTCGGCGGGGAAGCGCGGATCGTGCAGGCGGTCTGTCCCGAGGGGCGGATCCGCTCGGCCACGAACGGTACGGTGTGGACGATGCCTTACGCCACGGGCA
This sequence comes from Pseudomonadota bacterium, assembly GCA_039180995.1. Taxonomy (GTDB): domain Bacteria; phylum Pseudomonadota; class Alphaproteobacteria; order Rhodobacterales; family Rhodobacteraceae; genus Jannaschia. Next base: position 8,693 of record JBCDCW010000157.1, on the reverse strand, counting down.
ATGTAGGTGCGAGCAAATCGACGGTCCGTCTGACCTGGTCCGAGCCAGTCAGGGGAAAGGTGTTCGTTACCGCCCGCTGCGACGCGCCGACCTAAGGGACACGCGCGACTGAAGCGCGCGCAACATGGTGAGTGGGGTGGCCACCGCTTCGCGCAGGATTGCGCGGGCGGTGGCTGCTTTTCCGGCTGTCGCCCGCGGGCCGGACCCCGTCGTCCTCAGGCCCAGTAGGCGCGCCGCCAGGCGCGCACGGGGCAAGTGCCAGCGGTTGCTGACGAGAATGATCGTCGCGCCCTGCGGCAGGAGGGTTCGGGCTTGGATCAAGTTTTCCAAAGTCGTGCGCGAAGCGGTCTCGATCCGGATGGCATCGGCGGGAATGCCTTGGGCGATGGCAAGGTCGCGGGCGACGTGGGATTCGGGCGGGCCGTGTCGGCCGGCGGCACCCGTGAAGATCAGCAGATCGGCTTGGCCCGTCCGATGGAGGCCGACGGCGTGGGTGACGCGCAGGGCGAGCGTCGCCGAGGGCGTGCCGTCGGGGCGCACGGCGGCCCCCAGGACGATGGCGACGTTCACAGATCGGCTGCCGTCAAGCGAAAGGCCTTGCCGAAGCCGCCGTTCAGCAGGGCGTCGTCCGGGGGGACGGCCAGCAGGCGGAAGTCGGTGAAGTCGTAGTAGAGCTTGGATTTGGGGCGCGCCGCGAGCCAGGCATCGCGATGGGCGGCCTTGTCGATCCGGCGGGCATTTCCACGCAAGGTGATGCGCGGATGGGTCAAGGGGTCGCCCTTGTCGCCCGGCTCGCCCACCAGCAGCGCGCAGGCAGGGTCGGCGGCCAGGGCCTGGGAATGGTCCGACAGGTCCGACACCAGCATCCCCATCCCCTGCCCCGGCAGCCAGAGGCATCCGACCCGCGTGACCATCGGGTGCCCCTCGAAGGTCGTCGCGAGCGCGGCGAAGGTGGCGTGCTCCAGAAGGGACAGGGCCAGGGCGCGGGCTTCGGGCGTGATGGGGTTATACGGGTCCATGGCACGGAGGTGCGGCGGATCGGGTCCGGGATCAAGGGTGAGTGGACCTCGGCTCGTCCGGAGATTAGGGTCGCGCCGGCTGGCAGGGAGGCGCTTCATGGCATTCGGCAAGGTGATCCGCACGTGGTTCGACGGGGCGTGGCACGACGGCGACGTCGCCGTGATGCGGGCGGCGGATCACGGGTCTTGGCAGGGTTCGTCGGTCTTCGACGGGGCGCGGCGGTTCGAGGGCGTGACGCCCGATCTGGACCGGCATTGCGCGCGGGTGAACCGGTCGGCTGAGGCGCTGATGCTGACGCCGACCGAGACGCCCGAGCGGATGGTCGAGATCATCCACGAAGGGCTGAACGGCTTTGCGCCCGACGCCGCGATCTACATCAGACCGATGTATTGGGGCATCCATGGCAGCGAACTGGGCCTGGTGCCCTCGGGCGAGGTGACGGGCTTCGCGATCTGCCTGGAGGAAGTCCCCATGTATGGGCCGGACAAGACAACCACGTTGACCACGACGCGGTTCCGGCGCCCGGTCCTGGAGGACAATGTCTGCGGCGCGAAGGCCGGATGCCTTTATCCCAACAACGCCCGAATGCTGGCCGAGGCCCAGGCCAAGGGCTTCGGCAACGCGCTGGTCGCCGACGCCATGGGCAACGTGGCCGAGAGCGCCACGTCCAATGTCTTCATGGTCAAGGACGGCGAGGTCTTCACGCCCATCGGCAACGGGACCTTCCTATCGGGCATCACCCGCGCCCGGCATCTGGCCAACCTTCGCGCTGATGGGCTGGCGTGCCACGAGACGGTGCTGACCTTCGACGATTTCCGCGATGCGGATGAGGTATTCCTGTCGGGCAACCTGACCAAGGTCACACCGGTGACGGCCTTCGACGACCGGCAATACCAGGTCGGTCCCGTCACGCGGCGCACCCGCGAGATGTACTGGGATTGGGCCTTGTCGGCCGCCTGACGCGGCCCCTTCGCAAGACCGCCCTCTTGTGGCATTCTCGCCGCAAGACCGCGCATGACGGTCGGCGCGGAGGCGCGATGGCAGTGATCCTGAAGACGATGCGGCTGATGCCGTTCGGCGCGACCTTGGCCGCGCTGATCTGGGCGCTGTCGACCAATCCGCTGGTCGCCCCCTGGACTGAACGCGCAGGGCGCGACTTGACCTTAGCGCTGGACCGGGAAGTGGCGCGCGTGGCCCGGCCGGCTTGGATCGAAGCGGCCCTGGCCGAGGCTGTGGCGGAAGAGGACGCCGAGCGGGCCGAGATGCTGATCGGGTTGGCCGCCGATCTGGGCCATGAAATGAATACGACCCAAGCAGAGCGGTTGATCGCCAGCCGGAATGGCTGGCTGGCCAGCGCTGCGACCTGCACCGCCTGCATGGCAGATGTGGCGACCTGCCCTTCGATCGCCATGCTGGGGGCCTGCGCCATCCCGTTCGAGATGTCGCCACTGGGCGACGCGAACGCGCTGCGGCGCGCCGGCGTCGCCTGGTGGCAGGCCGAAGATGTGGACGAGTTGGAAGCCGGACTGGCAGTGCTGGGCCTTGGCGCGACGGGCGCCGCACTCGCCACCGGAGGGTCCAGCCTGACGGTCAAGGCCGGGACCGGGCTTTTGCGCATGGCCCGCCGCATGGGATCGGTGACGCCGGGCCTGACGCGAATGCTGGACGTGCCCGTGGCCTGGTCCCGCCTGCCCGATCTGGCTTTGGGAACCGCCCGATTGGACGAGATCGCCGATCCGGCGCGGCTGGCCGCGCTGCACACCGTGGCCCGCGATCTGGGCCGTATCCGTGCTGCCACGTCCACGGGCGACGCGCTGCGCCTGATGCGTTTCGTGGATGGGCCGGACGATGCGCGCCACTTGGCCCGTATCGCCGAAGCCGCCGGTCCGAAGACAGGCCGGACGCTGCATGTCCTGGGCAAAGGGCGCGCGATCCGGGCGTCGATGCGCCTGACCCGGGCCGCCACCGGCACCCTGGCCCTGATCTGGCTGACACTGATCCAGGCGGCCGTGCTTCTGGGCACCCGAACCGGCGCGCTTCTTCTGCGCGAGGCCGCGATGCCACGTCGCGAACCGGTCCTGACGCGCGCTTGACATGGCTTGCCACGACTGCCCGGCGTCGCCATGCTGCCGCCGGACGTCACGCCCGGAGGCCAGATGCGCAAGTTCCTCGTCGTTCTAGACGACAGCCGCGAGTGCCTGAACGCCATGCGGTTTGCCGCGCTGCGGGCCGAGCATACCGGCGCCGGGCTTGAAATCCTGTCGGTGATCCCGCCCGATGAATTCAACCATTGGATCGGCGTCGGCGACATCATGCGCGAAGAGGCGCGCGAGCGCATCGTGGCCCATTTCGAGGTCTTCGCAAAGTGGATGCGCAACAAGCATGGGCTGGAGCCTCATCTCGTGATCCGCGAGGGCGAACCGGTCGAGGAGATCCTGGCCCAGGTGCGCGAAGACCCCGAGATCGGCGTGCTGGTCCTGGGCGCAGCGGTCGAGGGAAAGGGCCCTGGCCCACTCGTGACTCAATTGACGAAATCGTCCGGGGTCTTGCCTGTTCCGATAACGATCGTGCCGGGCAATCTGTCGAAGGAGCAGCTAGAGGCAATTGCCTGACCATGCGGGCCAGGCGCGGTACCCGTCTCCGACGACCTTATGCGCCAATAGTGAGAGCGGGTCTGGCTTCCGCTTTTGTTGCCGGCTGGAGATCTGGTCCGGGATGGCAACACCGGCCTGACACTGATAACGCGGCACGCCAAATGTGCTGTTCGTATCTTTAGAACAATTCTAAGTTCTTGACCTCTCCCGCTGAAGCGCTCACATAGTTGGTAGACCCGGAGGTGCCCCATGTTCATCCAAACCGAGACAACGCCAAACCCCGCCACCCTGAAATTCCTGCCGGGACAGACCGTTCTGGACGCCGGCACGGCGGATTTTCCAACGGCCGATGCCGGCGACAAGTCGCCCTTGGCGCGTCGATTGTTCGGCATCTCCGGTGTGACCGGCGTCTTCTTCGGCCATGACTTCGTGACCGTCACCAAGGATGACGGTTCCGAATGGGACCACCTGAAGCCCGCAATCCTGGGCGGCATCATGGAGCATTTCCAATCGGGTGAACCGGTGATGGAAGGCGAGGCCCAGGCCCAGCATGCCGCCAACCATGATGAAGCCGATAGCGCGGTCGTCGGTCAGATCACCGAACTCCTGGACACCCGCGTGCGGCCCGCCGTGGCACAGGATGGCGGTGACATCACCTTCCACGGCTACGAGCGTGGCGTGGTCTATCTACAGATGAAGGGTGCCTGCGCTGGCTGCCCGTCATCCACGATGACGCTGAAGATGGGCATCGAGAACCTGCTCCGCCATTACATTCCCGAAGTGGTCGAGGTTCGCCCCGTCGGCCTTTGATGACCGGATCGGACGAGATCCATCGGGGGCGCTGCTATTGCGGCGCCTCTCGCGTCTCGGCGCGCGGCGCACCTAGGACCGTTGCCTATTGCCATTGTAGCGATTGCCGCCGCATCACCGGTGCGCCAGTCGCCGCTTTCGCGGCCTGGGCCCCGTCTGACCTGATGCTAGACCCGACGGAGCTTTCGCCCTTCAGCATTCGTTCCGGGGTGGAACGCTGGTTCTGCCCAACCTGTGGGTCGCCGCTGGCCGCGCGGTGGGATTATCTGCCCGGCCAGATCTATGTGCCCGTGGGCCTCTTCGACCATGCCGAGGATCTTGCGCCGACATTGCATGCCCATGCGGGTGAAGCGCTCCCCTGGCTTCACATCCAGGACGACCTGCCCCGCATGTCGTCGAGCGCGCGGGACGGGTTGAACAGAATGGCCGCCAGGGGCAAGGATGTCTAACCGCCTGACCTTGGGTTTCGACACGTCGGCTGCGCATTGTGCGGCCGCGCTTATCTCTGGCGATCGGCTCCTGGGGCACCGGGTCGACCCCATGGCGCGCGGCCAGGCCGAGCGGATGATGCCGATCCTGGAGGCACTTCTGGCTGACGCCCAGGTCGCCTGGACCGACCTGCAAGCCATCGGCGTCGGCACGGGGCCCGGCAACTTCACCGGCACGCGCATCGCGGTCGCGGCGGCGCGTGGCCTGGCGCTGTCGCTCGGCATTCCCGCCGAGGGTGTCAGCCTGCCCGACGCCTATGGCCAGGATCGTGCGGTGGTCTGCCTCTTGGCGCCGAAAGAAAAGATTCACATGGCCTGGCAGGGAGACATCCGAACGCTGCCTCCGGCGGAATTTCCAATCGACTGGCCTCGGATCATCACCGGACCAGCCGTCGCCGCCCTGACCGACAAGACCCGTTTCAGGGTCGAGGAGGCCCCCGCCGTAGCGCCCGCAATCGCCCAGATTGCCGCGCGCCGGGCGGCCCCCGGGCGCCCTCGCCCGGCGCCGATCTATCTGCGCCAAGCCGATGCCGCGCCCCCCGCCGATCCGCCGCCCGACATACTCTGACGACCCTTGTATCTTCGGCGCTTTTCCATAAGCTGTGGAAATGACATCGAACATCGCGGATATCGGGCACGTGGCCAATCTGGCGGCTCTTCATGCGATATGTTTCGACGGACCAGCCCGCTGGTCCGTTGACGCCTTCGCCGAAGCCGCGACACAGCCCTCGTGCTTTTTTGTACCAGCGGGCGGCGAGCCGTCGGGCTTTGCCCTCGGTCGTGTCATCGCCAACGAATCCGAGCTTCTGACTCTGGTCGTGGCGCCACATCTGCGTAGGTCGGGCCTGGGCCGGGATTTGCTCGGTCGATTTGAGGCAGAGGCAAGGGCCCGAGGCGCCGCCGCCGCGTTCCTAGAGGTTCGGGCGGATAATACGCCCGCACTGGCCCTCTACCGTAGCTCAGGTTGGGCGGTCTCCGGCACACGACGTGGCTATTATGAGGGCATCGACGCCCTCGTCCTCCGCAAGACGCTTTGACCGGACGTCTAGGCCCCCTCAGAAGCGGTTGACCTTCCCGGGCCCCTGCGGCCTTATCCCGTGCATCGTGACAAAGGGCTCGGGGGAAACCGCGCCCGTCCAACGGGAGACCAATATGAAAGCCATGACCACGCTTCTGGGTGCTGCGGCCAGCATCGCCCTTTTTGCCGGAACAGCGGCGGCCGAAGACGTCAATCCGGGCCTGATCATCGACCTGGGCGGCAAGTTCGACAAATCCTTCAACGAATCCGCCTTCAATGGCGCCCAGCGCTGGGTCGAAGAAACCGGCGGCGACTATGCCGAGACCGAGCTTTCCAACGAAGCGCAGCGCGAACAGACCATGCGCCGCATGGCCGAACGCGGTGCGAACCCGGTCGTCGTGCTGGGCTTCGCAAATGGTTCGACCCTGGACGTGGTCGCGCCAGACTATCCCGAGACCGATTTCGTTATCGTCGACATGGTGGTCGATCAGCCCAACGTAAAATCCGTCGTCTTCTCCGAGCATGAGGGCAGCTATCTCGTCGGCATGATGGCCGCCATGGCTTCGGAAACCGGTACCGTCAGCTTCGTGGGCGGCATGGATGTGCCGCTGATCTCCAAATTCGCTTGCGGCTATGCCCAAGGCGTCAAGGCCGTGAACGCCGACGCCAATGTCATCGTCAATATGACCGGCACCACACCGTCGGCTTGGAACGACCCGGTGAAGGGCGCCGAACTGACCCGCAACCAGATCAGCCAAGGCTCCGACGTGGTCTTCGCAGCGGCGGGCGGCACCGGCATCGGCGTGCTGCAAGCGGCGGCGGACGAGGACATCCTGTCGATCGGCGTCGACAGTAACCAGAACTACCTGCACCCGGGCGAGGTCCTGACCTCGATGGTCAAGCGCGTGGACAACGCGGTCTATCAGGCCTTCACCGACGCCGCCGCAGGTGAGCTGGAAAAGGGCATCACCGTCATGGGCCTGGAAAACGAAGGCGTCGGCTTCGCCATCGACGAAAACAATGCCGACCTGGTTTCAGCCGAGATGGTTGCTGCCGTGGAGGCCGCAAAGGCCCAGATCATCGCGGGCGAAATCGAGGTCCACGACTACCTGTCGGACAATTCCTGCCCCGCCTTCTGATCGGATGGCGGATGCGGATCCCGGCGCCAAGCTGCTCAAGCTCCTCTCGGCCTGGAACGAGGCCGATGCCGGGACCCGCGACACGATTCTGGATGAGGCCCTCGCGGCCTCGTTCACCTATGAGGACCCCCATGCCCCGGCCCCATTCGACGGCAAGGACGGCATGGCCGAGTACCTCGCCATCTTTCGCAAGAACCTACCCGACGCGACGCTCCTGCCGCTCGGCCCCCCATCGGTCACGCACCGCACCGCACTGACCCGCGCGCGCCTTGACCGCAGCGGCACGCCCTTCGCCAACCTGCTCTTCGTGGGCCGTGCCCAAGCGGACGGCCTGACCCGACTGACCGGATTTGTGGAGTCAGAATGACCGATCCCAGCCTCGCCATCGAACTCCGCGGCATCTCCAAGGCCTTCGGCCCCGTCCAGGCCAACAAGGACATCTCGATCCAGGTCAAGCGGGGCACGATCCACGGCATCATCGGCGAAAACGGCGCGGGGAAATCCACGCTGATGTCGATCCTCTACGGCTTCTACAAAGCCGATGCGGGCGAGATTTTCATCGGCGGCCAAAAGACCGAAATTCCCGACAGCCAAGCCGCCATCGACGCGGGCATCGGAATGGTGTTCCAACACTTCAAACTGGTCGAAAACTTCACCGTTCTGGAAAACGTCGTCCTGGGCGCAGAGGACGGGGCGATGCTGCGACCTAGTTTAAGAAAGGCCCGCACCCTTTTGAAACAGCTGGCAAAAGACTATGAGATGGACGTCGATCCCGACGGCGTCATCGAAGACCTTGGTGTTGGTCAGCAACAGCGGGTCGAGATCCTCAAAGCGCTCTACCGCGAAGCTGACATCCTGATCCTGGACGAGCCCACGGGTGTGCTGACCCCCGCGGAGGCCGACCACCTGTTCCGCATCCTGCGCGGCCTGCGGGACGAGGGGAAGACGATCATCCTGATCACCCACAAGTTGCGAGAGATCATGGAGATCACCGACACCGTCAGCGTCATGCGCCGCGGCGAGATGACGGCGACGGTCAAAACCGCCGAGACCTCGCCCGAGGAACTGGCCGAACTGATGGTGGGCCGCAAGGTCCTGCTGCGCGTCGACAAGGCCCCCGCCAAACCCGGCAAGACCGTGCTGGAGGTCGAAAACCTGCGCGTCACTGACGACCAGGGGGTCGAGCGCCTGAAGGGCATCGACCTGACCATCCATGCCGGCGAGATCCTCGGCATCGCCGGCGTCGCGGGCAACGGTCAGTCCGAATTGCTGGAAGTCCTCGGCGGATATGCGCGCGGCACCGGCACCATCCGCATGAACGGCGAAGCCATCGACCTGACCGGCACCGCTTCGGACGCACAGACCCGCCGCGCCCGCAACATCGCCCACGTGCCCGAAGACCGACAACGCGAGGGCCTCATCATGGATTACCACGCCTGGGAAAACGTGGGCTTCGGCTACCACCACGACGACCGCTTCAATGCCGGCATCTTCATGAACCTCGGCGCGTTACGCACGGATTGCGAAGGAAAAATGGAACGCTTCGACGTGCGTCCACCGAACCCCGCGCTGGCCGCAAAAAGCTTCTCGGGCGGCAACCAACAGAAGATCGTCCTCGCCCGCG
>JBCDCW010000156.1:0-9077 GCA_039180995.1 Pseudomonadota bacterium | reverse complement strand
GGTTCACAATGTACAGTTGCCAACGACAACCGTGCTCCGGTCGCGCTGGCTGCGTAAGCAGTCCGCAAGATCGAAATCTTAAGTCCTTGCGCCTAGCCGCGTAAGGCGGGGTTCGCAGGCACCTGGCAACAGAAGCCTGCACTTGCCCCCATTTCGCAGGCTGAGTTTTTTTTCTGTTCGACGACCACTTGCCGGAAACAATTTTGCCGACATGTGAGATTGTCTCGGATGTGGAAACATTGGGCAATGCCCCATGCGCCCTCGTGAGCCGCGATCATTTGCGTCCCTCTCCGCAAGATCCGGGTCTTGTGACCTTCTCCCCCCTCTGGTCTATCATGAAATCAGGCAAGGTGTGGGGGCCTCGGATGGACGACGACCCGTCAGCAACCATCGACTATGGAACGATGATGCATGACGCGATGCGCGGGCTAATCCGGCGTGTCCTCGAACGGGTTGCGCAGGACGGTTTGCCGGGCGAACACCACTTCTTCATTTCCTTCGACACCACCCATCCTGCTGTCGTGATCGCCGAATGGTTGCGCGACCGCTATCCCGACGACATGACCATCGTGTTGCAGCATTGGTACGAGGGGCTTGAAGTGCGGGATGACGGCTTTTCGGTTACCCTAAATTTCGGCGATAGCCCCGAGCCGCTCAGCATCCCGTGGGAGGCCATGCGCACCTTCGTCGATCCTTCGGTCGAATTCGGCCTCCGGTTCGAGGGCCGCGACGGATCCGAACCGGATCCCGATGGCGGAGAAGAGGCGCCTTTCGCCGAGGTCACCGAGGAAGAGCCCGCAGACGCACCGCGGCAGGAGGCGGAGGTGGTCAGTCTGGACCGCTTCCGGAAATAAGCGCCCGCCGCCCCCGTCCTTGCAGGCGCCCGGCCACCATCAAGCCGCCTAAACCTGATAGCAGCAGCCAAACCGGCAAAGGCAACGGCACCGCCGCCGCGCTGGATCCGGACAGTGGATTGCCCGGCAGGCTGACCGATCCGGTCAGCGTCGCCGTCCCGCGTCGGCCATTGGGTCGGGTCGAAGTGAAGACGTTGTTCCCCGCACCCTCCCACAGAACCCAGACGGCACCCCAAACCCGGCCACCACCGACATCCTGCAACCGATATCCGTCCGAGATATCGGTGAATTCCTCGATGGTCGCGTCCAGCGCCGCCAGGCCGGGCCCGGCATACAGCCCGATCACCGTTTGCGACGCCAAACCATCGAAGATCGACGCGCTTAGCCAATCGTCCTCCTCGGCCCAGCGCAGGCCGACCATGCCCAGCCGGTCCCCGTCGATATCGTAGACTTGGGCGACGCCGTCGCGCTGATCCACGATGATCCCGGCATCGAACGCTTGCGCATCTGGCGGGATCGGTGCGGCCAGACCCGGCCCTGCCAGTAGCGAGAGGAGACAAAGGATGGAGCGCAGAAACATGGTCATCGAGTGGCTTTTGCAATGATCGGGTTCAGACATATCGCCCGACCACGGCACGAGACGGTCCGCCAAGGGGCGATTTTTGGGCAGCCCCACCTGGCCGCGCCGCTTGCGCCCCCGCCCTCGGGCGGGCTACCCCAAGCCCGCATAGCGCCAGGAGATCTGCCATGACCGCCACCCGCACCGAAACAGACAGCTTCGGCCCCCTGGAGGTCCCCGCCGATAAGTATTGGGGCGCGCAGACCCAACGTTCGATCCAGAATTTCCCCATCGGGTGGGAGCGACAACCGGTGGCCGTCATCCGCGCGCTCGGCGTGATCAAGAAGGCGGCGTCTGTTGTGAACGCTGGCTTCGGCGACTTGGATGCCGACCGCGCCAAGGCCATCCATCAGGCGGCGGGCGAAGTCATCGACGGCCAGTTCGACGACAACTTCCCCCTGGTCGTCTGGCAGACCGGCTCGGGCACGCAGTCGAACATGAACGCCAACGAGGTCATCGCCAACCGCGCCATCGAGATCATGGGCGGCGTGATCGGCTCCAAGGAGCCAGTCCATCCCAACGACCATTGCAATATGGGCCAGTCGTCGAATGACACATTCCCCACGGCGATGCACGTGGCCACGGGCATGATGGCCCGCGACACGCTGTTGCCGGGCCTGCGCAAGCTGCACGCGGCGCTCGCCGCGAAGTCGGACGAATTCAAAGACATCATCAAGATCGGTCGCACCCACACCCAGGACGCGACGCCGCTAACACTGGGTCAGGAATTCGGCGGTTACGCCCACCAGGTCGCCAAGGGGATCGAGCGGATCGAGGCTTGCTTACCCGACATCTATGAACTGGCCCAGGGCGGCACCGCCGTCGGCACCGGCCTCAACACGCGCGTCGGGTTTGCGGAGAAGGTCGCCGCGGAAATTGCTGATATCACTGGGCTTCCCTTCGTCACAGCCCCCAACAAGTTCGAGGCTCTGGCTGCCCATGACGCCATGGTTATGTTTTCGGGAGCGTTGAAAACAGTCGCCGCCAGCCTCTTCAAGATCGCCAATGATATGCGCCTGCTCGGTTCCGGCCCCCGCTCTGGCCTGGGCGAGCTGATCCTGCCCGAGAACGAGCCCGGCAGTTCCATCATGCCTGGCAAAGTAAATCCCACCCAGGCCGAGGCACTGACGATGGTCTGTGCCCATGTGATGGGCAACGATGCCGCCATCGGCTTCGCGGGCAGCCAGGGCCATTTCGAGCTAAACGTCTACAACCCGATGATGAGCTACAACCTGCTCCAATCCATGCAGCTTCTGGGCGATGCCGCCGGCAGCTTCACCGACAACATGGTGGCCGGCACCCAGGCCAATACCGACCGCATCGACAAGCTGATGAAAGAGAGCCTGATGCTGGTCACGGCGCTGGCCCCCACCATCGGCTATGACAACGCAACCAAGGTCGCGAAAACCGCCCACAAGAACGGCACGACCCTGCGGGAAGAAGCCATCGCCCTGGGTTTGGTCGATGAGGAGACTTTCGACCGCGTCGTCCGGCCCGAACTGATGATCGGCCCCAAATAGGCCCTCGCGTCGATGGATTGGACCGCCCCCATCGACGCCTATTGCGAACGCCTCGGCCCGACTTTCTGGGCCGAGCCGGTCAACGCGATCACCAACGCCGCGTTCGTGGTGGCGGCCTGGGTGATGTTCTACCGCACCTCCGGCACCCGGACCGCGGTCCAAGCCACCCTGATCGCCCTGTTGGCGATGATCGGCATCGGCAGCTTCCTCTTCCACACCTTCGCGACGCCCTGGGCGGCAGCCTCGGACGTGCTACCGATCCTGCTCTTCATTCTCGCATACGTCTTCGCAGCCAACCGCGATTTCTGGGGCTGGACCGTCTGGCGCGCCATCCTCGGCACGCTGGCCTTCCTGCCCTACGCCGCCGTTGCGGCCTGGATCTTTGCCCGCCTCCCGTTCTTCGAGATCAGCGCCGCCTATTGGCCTGTCCCCCTGCTGATCGCCGCATACGCCACCCTCCTGCCGGACCGAACCACGGCGGTTGGCCTTTTCATCGGGGCTGCCCTCCTGACCCTGTCCCTCACCTTCCGCAGCCTGGACCAAACTCTCTGCCCGGCCCTGCCCATCGGCACGCACTTCCTCTGGCACATCCTAAACGCGTCGATGTTGGCTTGGATGATCGAGGTCCACCGCCGCCATCTGGCCGCCCACGCCGCAACCAGTTAGAACCTGACCCATGGGAAGGGTCGTCAACCTCCAACGGGCGCGTAAAGCCCGCGCCCGCGCCGACAAAACGGCGGCAGCCAATGCCAATGCCGCGCGCCATGGCCGGAGCAAGGCCCAGAAGGCGACCGAAAAAGCCGCCGCCGACAAAGCCAACCGAGACCTGGACGGCCACAAGACCGAATGATCGACGCCCGCCCCCGCAAGCGCTCGCTGACGCTCCACGGCCACCGCACCTCGGTGTCCTTGGAGGACGCGTTCTGGGTCGCTTTCGTCAACATGGCCAAGCGCCGCGAGATGTCCGTCAACTCGCTGGCCGCCCAGATCGACCGGGATCGTGGCGTATCCTCCGGCCTAGCCTCGGCAATTCGGGTCGCGGTTCTACGGGATCTGCAGGCGCTAGCCGACATTTAACCAACATGTCCCAGGATGCGGCCATGACCCCGATTCTCAGCGACCGTGCCGCCCATTGGCTGAACGACGTCTTCTCGGCGAAGGCGGCCCAACGCGGCCAAACCGTTCGCCGCTCAATCCGCGAATCGACGCCATGATCCAACGCGACGTGTTCTCACAAGAAGTCCGCCGCCGCGGTTTCTCGGCCGTCCAGAACGGCGATCAGCTCGTTATCTTCTGCAACGACGAGCCCATCAAACGAGTTGTCTAGAAGAGCTTTCGTGGAAAGCTCTTCTTACGCAGACGCCCGCAAAAGCCCCAACACATCCGCCGCCGGCACATCCCCCGTCACAAACGCCGCGCCAACCCCCCGCGCCAAGACAAATCGCAACCGCCCATCCACGACCTTCTTATCCTGTGCCATCAGTCCCAGCAGATCCTCCGCGGACGGCAGCCCCCCCGGAATATCCCGTAAATCCCGCATCATCCCCATGGCCTGCAGGTGCCCCCGCACCCGGCTCGGCGCCTCCTGCGAACAGAGACCCAATCGCGCCGATAAATCGAACGCCAGCGCACATCCCACCGCCACGCCTTCCCCATGCAGCAGCCGGTCGCCGTCATACCCCGTTGCAGCCTCCAACGCATGGCAGAATGTGTGCCCCAGGTTCAACAGCGCCCGATCGCCCTGCTCAGTCTCGTCCCGCACCACGATATCGGCTTTCATCTGAACCGAGCGCCGCACAGCCTCCGCCCGCAGCCCCGCATGGGACGCCAACGACCCGGCATTCTCTTCCAACCAACCAAAGAAATCCTCATCCCCCAGCAACCCGTATTTGGCCACCTCACCATACCCGGCAAGAAAATCCCGCGCCGTCAGCGTGTCCAGCACATCCACATCAGCCAGCACCAAAGACGGCTGATGGAACGCGCCCACCAAGTTCTTCCCTTGCCCCGTATTGATGCCAGTTTTCCCGCCCACCGACGAATCCACCTGCGCCAACAGCGAAGTGGGCACCTGCACGAACCGCACCCCCCGCCGCAGAACCGCCGCCGCAAACCCGGCCAAGTCGCCAATTACGCCGCCCCCAAAGGCCACGACCACATCGCCCCGCTCGCACCGTTCGTCCAACAGCCACTCGACTGCGCGCCGCAAACCATCCCAGGACTTCGTCGCCTCACCCGGCTCCAACACCAAAGCCGACGCCTCGATCCCGCCCAGCCCCGCGCGCAGCGCCTCCAGATGTAGCCCCGCCACCCGCGCCTCGGTCAGCACAAAGACCCGGTCCCGCCGCAGCAGCGGCGCGATCTCGGCCCCCGCCCGCGCGATCAAGCCTTGCCCAATCCGTACGTCATAAGCCCGGTTACCCAGCGGCACATGCACCGTGATGCTCATGCCAAGATCCCTGCCCGGCCCAACGCCCCACAGACCCGGTCCACCATCGACGCAATCGACGTCTCAGCCCGCGCCTCGACCACCAACGCGGCCTTGGCATAGGACGGCTCTCGCTCGGCCAAGAGCCGCTCCAACGTCCTCCTGGGATCCGCCGTCATCAACAGCGGTCGATGCGTCCGCCCTTTGACCCGGCCCCACAGCACATTCACATCCACCTTCAGCCACAGCGACACACCACCCTCGGCGACCGCCGCCCGGTTCTCGGGTCGCAGGAACGCCCCGCCCCCGGTCGAGACCACGCCCGGTCCTTCGCCCAGCAGGCGCCGCAGCACCTCCGTCTCGCGGGCGCGGAAGAACGCCTCACCGTCGCGCTCGAATATCTCGGGCACCGACATGCGCGCCGCCTCTTCCAAGGCCGCATCCGTGTCGCGAAACGGCACGCCCAGCCGCTCGGCCAAGGCCGTGCCCACCGCCGTTTTGCCGCTGCCCATCATGCCTACCAATACCACCGGGCGCCGCAAGGCCGTCCCGGACGGCGCCTTGTCGCCCACCGCTTGTGCCATCTCAGCCTCGAATGTTTCCTCCCGCATGGACAACTATATCTCTGGCCGCCACAATGGATGCAATGACAACGGGCAGGCAGGCATGTTCCGGTTCCTCAAATTTCTTCTCATCCTCCTTGTGATCGGCGCGGCGGGTCTATTCGGCTATTCCTATCTGCTGGAACCCGAGGTCGCCCCCATCACGAGCACGATCGAAATCAATGCGGATTAGCCTGGCGCTTGCGCTGCTGCTGACGGCGACGCAGGCCGCCGCCCAGGCGCCGGCGCCTCTGGAGGCCCCGCAATCGGTGATCCCATGGCTCTCCGACAGCCTGGCGCGCCCCTCGCCGCAGCCGCGTCCGGACGAACCGGCGGCCACACCGCTGGCGGGCACCGACATCACCGTCATGCCACTGGGCGCCACCCGCCGCGACGCTGTCGGCCTGCGCCCCGCCGCCACCACGGGCCTGCCCCGCGATCTCTTCGCAGGTTCGGACCCCATGCGCCTGGCCCAGCTCATCGCGCAGCAGCCCGCCGACGCCCTGCCCGCCATGCAGGCGCTGGTCCAAACCCTGCTAACCGCAGAATTCGACCCGCCCCGCGCCGCGACTGATTCCGACACGCTGTTCTTCGCGCGCATCGACGCGCTGCTACGCCTGGGCGCGCTCGACCAGGCCCAGGCCCTTCTGGAACAAGCGGGCGCCACCGATGCCCGCGCCTTCCGCCGCTGGTGGGATGCCTCGCTGCTGACCGGCTTCGACACCCGCGCCTGCGATGCAATGACCGCAAATCCCGGCATCGCCCCCACACTGCCCGCCCGCATCTTTTGTTTGTCGCGCACTGGCGATTGGGCCGCCGCGGCCCTGACGCTCGAAACTGGCCGCGCCATCGGTGCCATCACCGAAGACGAGGACCTGCTCCTCGCCCATTTCCTGGACCCCGAACTGTTCGAGGGCGAGCCGCCCCCCATCCCGCCCCGCCCCATGACCCCCCTCGCTTTCCGCCTGCTGGACGGGATCGGCGAGACCCCATCGACCCGCGACCTGCCTCTTGCTTTCGCCGTGGCCGACCTGCGGCCCATCACCGGCTGGAAGGCCCAGATCGAAGCGGCCGAGCGTCTTGTCCGCGTCGGCGCCATCCCCGTCGACCGGCTGCTGGCGCTCTATACCGAACGCCGTCCCTCAGCCTCGGGCGGCGTCTGGGAACGCGCCGCAGCGATCCAGCGGCTGGACACGGCGCTCCTCAGCGGCGAGGCCCAGAAGGTCGCCGACGCCCTGCCCAATGCTGTCGCCCGCATGCGCGAAATCGGCCTGCTCGTCCCCTTCGCCAATGCCTACGGCTCCCGGCTCGCACGCCTGGACCTGCCCTTGGCAGCCGAGACCATGGCAGCGCAAATGGGCCTTCTGTCCTGGGACTACGAAACCGTCGCCCGCACCGCCACGCTAACCACGCCGCGCGACCGATTTGCCGTCGCCATCGCCCTGGGCGAAGCCCCCGCCCCGCCGCCGGGTTTCGTCACCGAAGCTCTCGCCGCGGGCCTAACCACCCCGCCGCCCGCCTACCTGACCGACCTGGCCATCCACGACCGCCTGGGCGAAGCCCTTCTCGAAACCGCCCTGCTGCTCGCCGACGGCCCCGAAAGCGACCCGCAGAGCATCACCGACGCAATCTCGCTGTTGGTGGCCGTGGGGCTTCTGGACACCGCCCGGCGCACCGCCCTGCAATTGCTGCTGGCATGACTGGTGCCGGCGTGAATTGGATCGACCTCTTCCTTGAAGCCCAAGCCGCCGAACGGGGCGCGGCGCTCAACTCCCTGCTCGCCTACCGCCGCGACCTGGAGGCTTTCCACGCCCATCTCACCGCCCGCGATCTGCGCCTGGACGACGCCACCAAAGCCCAGATCGAAGACTACCTGATCGCCTGCGAAGCGGGCGGCCTTGCCCGCTCCACCCGCGCCCGGCGCTTGGCGGCAATCCGGGGCCTCTACCGCTTCGCCCACGAAGAAGGGTTGCGCGACGATGATCCGGCAATCCGCATCTCGGGCCCCGGCCGCCAGAAATCCCTGCCCAAGACGCTGAGCGAGGCGGAGGTCGACGCGCTGCTTGAAGCAGCACAAACCATGGCCCCGAAGGCCCAGGACCGTTTGCGCGACACCTGCCTGATGCAATTGCTCTACGCCACCGGCATGCGGGTCAGCGAACTGGTCGGCCTGCCTGTCTCGGCCGCGCGTGGCGATCCCCGCATGCTGCTTGTGCGCGGCAAAGGCGGACGGGAACGCATGGTGCCGCTGTCCCCCCCCGCACGGGATGCGCTTGCCAGGTGGCTGAAACACCGTGACACCGCCGAGGCCGAGGCGAGTGTGCAGAAGGGCACGCCACCCTCGCTCCACCTCTTTCCGTCGCGCGGCAAGGCCGGTCATCTGACCCGCATTTGGTTCCATTCCCGCGTGAAGACCCTGGCCGCCCACGCCAAGCTGGACCCCGACAAAGTCAGCCCTCACGTGCTGCGCCACGCCTTCGCGACCCACCTGCTATCGGGCGGCGCGGATCTGCGCGCGATCCAGACCATGCTCGGCCATTCCGACATTTCGACCACCGAGATATATACTCATGTGCTGGAAACCCGCCTGCGCGATTTGGTGCTGACCCATCATCCACTGGCCGACGACCCATGAGCCCGGACGTCGCAGCCGCCTTCGACGCCTTCTCTGACGGTCTGCGCCCGCGCTTTTTCGCCCTTCGCAACCTGATCCTGGACAGTGTCGCCGCCGATCCTCGAATCGAAATCACCGAGGCGCTCCGCTGGGGCCAACCCGCCTATCTGCCGGGCCGGACCGGCACGGCGATCCGGCTGGGCCTTGCCAAGGACGGCCGCGCGGCCCTTCTCGTCCATTGCGGGACCACGGTGATCGCCGATCACCGCGCGCTCTTCCCCGACGCCATGGATTATGAGGGCAACCGCGCCGCCATCCCCGGCGACGAAGCCGCCGCCCGCGCCCTGATCCACGCAGCCCTGACCTATCGCCTGTCCCGATCCGGCGCTGCTGGCCGTTCAGGTATTCAACTCGACCCCTAGAACACCGGACCGCCGCCC
>JBCDCW010000155.1:0-9138 GCA_039180995.1 Pseudomonadota bacterium | reverse complement strand
TGAGCGGGCCTGGGTCGCGGTGGATGCGGACGGCACGCGGCAGGGATGCGTCTTCTGCACCCGGCCCGCGCCCGATCTGGCGAAGCTGCGCATGTTCCTGGTGGAACCGGTCATGCGGGGCACCGGACTGGCGCAGCGTCTGTTGGACGCGGTGATATGCCATGCGCGCGCCACGGGCGCGGCCAAGCTGGTTCTGTGGACCCACGAGAGCCACCGGGCGGCCGGACGGCTCTACGCGCGCAACGGTTTCGCGCGGGTGAACGAGACGCCGGTCGAGGCCTTCGGTCAGCCGACGGTTGAGCAGAACTGGGAATTGCCACTATAAGGCCCTCTTGCGCGGCGGCGCCGGCGACGGTACTCCCGACGGCGTGCCGGCGTAGCTCAGTTGGTTAGAGCGCCTGATTGTGGATCAGGAGGTCCCCCGTTCGAGCCGGGGCGCTGGTACCACCGAAATCGGAGGGATTGGGGCTTATTCCGGCACCCAATCTTTTCGTGTCATCCCGATGAATGTGTCGCCCACGCCGCCAGGGACGTTCCGGTCCAGCACGTCGCGCAAGCTGGCGGTGGATTGGATCGCCCGCCAACCGGGCGCCGAGAAGGTGCTGCGCTTGAACACGTGCCGCGACAACAGCGGGTTGGTCAGCGCCTGACTGAACGCGTCCAGGGCGACGAAGCGCAGGATCAAGCTCGGCAGCGGGCTGTTGGGGACCCGGTCTTCGCAGAACAGGCCCACATGGAAGTCGACATCCCTTGGGTGATCGTAGGATCGCGCCAGCAGATCGGCGACCTCGGGGCGAGACGAGATGTTTTTGAGCGAAACTGGTCGGGGCAGTTGCAGATAGGCGCAGTAATCGGAGAAGCCTGCCAGATCGCAGGCGCGGTCCTGGAGGATCGAGGCCAGTTCCACCTCCAGCAAGGGGTCCGCGGTGTTCTGGGGGCCCAATTCCGCGGCCTGCGTCGCGCTCATGTCGGCGAAGGCACCCAGAAGGCCGCGCTCGGTCAGAAGGCGATTGTCCTGGATGGTCTCGTGGACGGGGCGGAGGCGGCCGTTCCACAGCACTTGGTCCGGGATCAGCGCGTGCCAGCGGTAGAGCAGGCTGAATTCGGTCGTGATCCAGTTGGGCTTGTTCCAGGGCGCGTCCCAGGCGACCGAGGGGTCTGCCTTCAGGTGGAAGGGCAGGGGCGAGATGTGGTTGATGTATTCCTCGACCACGATCTTGATGAAGATCACGATCATGGTGTTGCGCGCCGTCTCGAACACGCGGTCGTCGTCCCAGTCGGGATTGTCCGCCTCGATCTCGGCGGCCAGCCGGTTGTGTTCGCGCAGGAAGAGCGTGTTGAGCATCGCCGTCTGCGGCACGGAATTGACCCGGTCGCCGCCCATGGCAAAGAGCGCGGCGCGTCGGTCGGGGTCCAGGTCGGGGCTGACCAGGGGCGGATCGAGGTCGGCGAATTGCGGGTCGACGGACCCGTCGCGGTCGAGATGGGGCGGATAGTCTTCGCCGTTGATGGCGACGCTCTTCAGGCGGCCTTTCAGGCTTTCTTCATCGCTGCGGAGGCGCAGGGCGGCGGTTTGGGCGGCCGTTCGACCGTAGAGTGTGCAGAGGTCGATGTCGTGGTTGGAGGTATTTCGCTTCAGGCGGTCGGCCGGGTCGAGGCCGTCGGGGGTCAGCCCCTCGGATTCGGTTCGGATGAATCCGTCGGTCAGATACTGGGCGAAGGCGGGGAAGAGGCAGGTGGATTTGGGACAGAGCCGCTGCCGCCCGTCGGGCCGCTTGAAGAGCGGCACGAGCGCATCGGGCGCCGTCTTGTGGTCGCGGGGATCGGGCGGCAAGTGCCGCGCGCTCCACCGCTTGTCGGTCAGGCCGGGCCAATGCACGTAGTCGCGTTCGGTGCTGTAGGGATGCGGCCGGGCCCGGGCCCGGGTGACGGTGCGGTTGATCGCCCAGCGATTCACGATCTCGGCCAGGGGCGGAATGGCTTCGACGATCGAGAAGAGGAATTCTTTGACCCGGTAGGGTAAACGCAACATGGGGCACCTCGAAATTGACGTCTGGGGCGTGGTACCAGACGGCTCTCGATGCCCAATTTTCGGATGGGATCATGTCCCGCGCGGCCGCAAAGCTCTATTGCAGGTCGGCGAAGGCCCGTTGCAGCCGGTCCACCGCGTCTTCGACGTTCTTGCGCGGGGTGGCGATGTTGAAGCGCAGGAAGCTGTCGCCTCCCTTGCCGAAGGTCGGGCCATGGTTGGCGGCGATCTTGGCGTCTTGTTCGACCCGGCGGGTGAACTCGTCCCGCGCCATGCCGGTGCCGTCGAAATCGACCCAGCTGAGATAGGTGGCTTCCAGCGGGATCGACCGCAGGCCGGGAATGGCGTTCACACCGGCGTCGAAGATCGCCCGGTTGCCGTCCAGATAGATCATCAGATCATCCACCCAGGCGGCGCCGTTTTCGGAATAGGCGGCCATGGCCATGAACAGGCCGAAGGAGTTGGGGGACATGCCGAGCGCGCCCATACGTTTGGCGAACCCGGCGCGCAGCTTGTCGTCATGGACGATGACGTTGCCGGAATGGGAGCCGGCGATGTTGAAGGTCTTCGTGGTGGCCGTCATCATGACCAGGCGATCCTCGACGTCCGGGATCCGGGACATGGGGATGTGGCTCTGGCCGGGATAGACGAGGTCGTGGTGGATCTCGTCGGAGACCAGGATCAGGTCGTGGCGTTTGGCGAACGCGGCGAAGCCCTCAAGCTCCGCCCTTGTCCAGACCCGGCCGTTGGGATTGTGCGGCGAGCAGAGGATCATCATCTTCGCATCCCCGCGGTCGACCACCGAGTCCCAGGCATCGAAGTCCGGGGTGTAGCGGGTGCCGTCATAGGCCAGTTCGCATTCCACCACGCGGCGGTCATTCGCTTTGATGACTTTGGCGAAGGCATGGTAAACCGGCGTGAACAGGACGACGCCGTCGCCCGCATCGGTCCAGGTGTCGACGCACATGGCGGTGCCGTTGACCAGACCATGGGTGGTAAAGATCGCCTCTGCCTCGACCTCCCAATCATGGCGGGTCTTCATCCACCATTGGATCGCCTCGCGGTAGGGGCCGTCATTGCCGAAATAGCCGACGATCCCATGGTCCAACTGCCGCTGGACGATATCCAGCACGCATTGGGGTGGGCGGAAGTCCATGTCCGCAACCCACATGGCCAGCCCATCGGATTTGGGTACGCCATAGATCCCCTCCATCCCGTCCCACTTGACGCAATGGGTGTCGCGGCGGTCGATGATCGGGTCGAAACGGGGATCGGCGTTCATGGCGGGCTCCTGCAGGGGACGGGGTCGATGTGCCCCGCCCGGGGGGCGGGTGCAAGCGGTCTGGCCCGCCGGCGCGGCACCCGCCGTGACGTGGCGCATCCCCGCGGTTGCGTGTCGCGGCGGGCCCGCCTAAATCGCCTGCGATGAAGCGTCCGATCATCCTGCATCCCGATCCGCGTCTGAAGCAGGCGTCCAAGCCGGTGGCCGACCTGTCGGACAGCCTGCGATCCTTGGCCGAGGATATGCTGGAGACGATGTATGACGCACCCGGGATCGGTTTGGCTGCGCCGCAGATCGGCCTGCATCACCGCCTGATCGTGCTGGATTGCGCCAAGGATGAAGACGGGCCGCCGCGCCCCCTGGTCATGTTCAACCCGGAGATCACCGCCGCTTCGGACGAGATCAGCATCTACGAAGAAGGCTGCCTGTCGATCCCCGAGCATTTCGCCGACGTGAAACGTCCGGCCGAGGTGTCGGTTCGCTGGCTGGACGAGACGGGGGCCGAACGGACCGAGGACATGGCGGGCCTGTGGGCGACCTGCGTGCAGCATGAAATCGACCATCTGGAGGGTAAGCTCTTCATCGACCATATCGGGCCGATGAAACGACAGATGATCACCCGTAAGATGATTAAGATGAAGCGCGAGCTTACCCGGGGTTGACCTGGGCTTGCCCGGCTGGGCATTTTGTCGCGGGGGTCATTGGGAGGAAATGCATGCCCGTTCTGCCGATCGTCTTGCATCCTGATGCGCGGCTGCGTGCCGTTGCCGACCCGGTCGAGGCCGATGTCGCGGACCTGACGCGCGACATGCTCGACACCATGTACGAGGCGAAAGGGCGCGGCCTGGCGGCGCCGCAGGTCGGCGTGCCGCGTCGGATGTTCGTGATGGATTGCGCGTGGAAGGAAAGCCTGCCCGACCCCCGCGTCTTCGTGAACCCGGAGATCGTCGCGTCCGAGGGGCAGCAAGTGAACGACGAAGCCTGTCTGTCCATTCCCGATACGCCCCGTCGCCTGGCCCGTCCGCGCCGGGTTGTCTTGGCCTTCGATGGGCCGAAGGGGCGGCGCAACGAGGCGTTCGAGGGGTTTGCGGCAGCCTGTATCTGCCATGAGGTGGACCATCTGGACGGTGTCCTGATTCTGGATCATCCCGAAGCGGCGTGACCCCAAGGCCGTTTCTTCGCTGGCCCGACCCTCGCCTCCGGAAGCCGGCGGCGCCTGTGGGCGAGATCACCGATGAAATCCGGGCGATCTGGGATGAGATGGAAGCCGCCATGCGGGCGATGCCCGGGTCCGGCGTGGGGTTGGCGGCGCCGCAATTGGGTATCCCGCTGGCCCTGGCCATCGTCGATGCCGGTGACGGGACGGGCTGCACCCGGCTTGCCGATCCGAAGATCCTGCAAGCGTCGGTGCAGCGTCGCGACTATGTCGAAGCCTCGCCCAACCTGCCCGGTGTGTCGGCCAAGGTGACGCGCCCACGGGCGGTGACGGTCGCCTATACCGATGAGCACGCGTCAGCGCGCGAAGAGGATTTCGTGATGCTGCGGGCCACGTCCGTCCAACACCAAATCGACCATCTTCACGGCAAGCTCTTCATCCACCGCCTGTCGGCCACCAAACGGCAGATGCTGGAGCGTAAGTCCGCCAAGCTGGCCCGGGGCTGAGCGTCTTGCGCCGCCTTGCGCCCCATGGCACCCCGCGTCCGGCGATGGGGGAGCCGTTATGAGATTGATCTTCATGGGCACGCCGGATTTTTCGATCCCCGTCCTGGACGCGCTGCATAAAGCGGGCCACGAGATCGCCGCGGTCTATTCCCAACCGCCGCGCCGGGCGGGCCGGGGGAAGCAGACGCGGCCGTCGCCGGTGCAGGTTCGCGCTGAAGCGCTGGGGCTGAATGTCCGCACGCCGACCTCCTTGAAGACCCAGGCGGCGGAGGCCGAACTCGCCGCGCTGGAGGCCGAGGCCGCTGTGGTCGTGGCCTACGGTTTGTTGCTGCCCCAGCCCGTACTGGACGCGCCACGCCATGGCTGTCTGAACATCCATGCCTCGCTGCTGCCGCGCTGGCGTGGCGCGGCGCCGATCCATCGGGCGATCATGGCAGGCGACGATCGGACCGGCATTTGCATCATGCAGATGGACGCGGGTCTCGATACCGGACCGGTCCTGATGCGCGAAGGCACCGATATCGGGCCGACCGACACGACGGGCGATCTGCATGACCGGCTGGCCGAGATGGGAGCCCGGCTGATGGTGCGGGCCCTGACCCAGATCGGTCGCTTGTCGCCTGTCGAGCAATCCGCAGATGGCGTGACCTATGCCGCCAAGATCGACAAGTCCGAGGCCCGGGCCGATCTGGCCTGGGATGCGCGCACCCTGGCCCGGCACATCAATGGATTGTCGCCCTTTCCGGGAGCTTGGATCGAACGGGACGGCGCCCGTGTGAAGCTGTTGCGCGCGGCGGTGGCCCAGACAGGGGCGGTGGGCGCACCCGGGACGGTGGTCGATGCCGCGGGATTGGTCGTGTCGACGGGCGAGGGCGCGCTTGACCTTCAGGAGGTGCAACCGGCGGGAAAAGCGCCCATATCGGGCGAGGATTTCCGAAACGGGGCGCGACTGGCCCCCGGCGACCCGTTGGAAGGATAGCACATGTTCCCCACCCTGATCGGTACCGTGGTGATTGCGGGTATCGTCGGCTACGTCTCCGAAAAGACCGGCTGGACCCATAACGGCATCTTGCAGAGCATCATTATCTGCGTGGGCGGCGCCTTCCTGATGTACTTCGTCACGCTGATGTTCGGCTTCGGCTTCCGCTCGCCCGGTCTGAATGCCATCGTCGCGTCGATCGGCGCCTTGGTGATCGTCCCCTTCCATTGGCGCCGGTGAGTGTCGAAGACTGGACGCCGCCCGACGCGCGGCTTACCTCGGAAGAGATCGAGGAGAGTGCCATGACCAAGCCGCCCCTGACCCTGCATATGGCCGCGCCGCGCGGGTTCTGCGCAGGCGTGGACCGGGCCATCAAGATCGTCGAGATGGCCTTGGAGAAATGGGGGGCGCCCGTCTATGTGCGCCACGAGATCGTCCATAACCGCTATGTCGTCGATGGCCTGCGCCAGAAGGGGGCGATTTTCGTCGAGGAATTGGAGGAATGTCCGCCGGATCGGCCCGTGATCTTCTCTGCCCATGGTGTGCCCAAGTCGGTCCCGGCCGAGGCGGCCCGGCGCGAGATGGTGTTTGTGGATGCGACCTGTCCGCTGGTGTCGAAGGTTCATATCGAGGCGGCCCGGCATCACGAGAACGGGTTGCAGATGGTCATGATCGGCCATGCGGGCCATCCCGAGACAGTGGGCACGATGGGTCAATTGCCCGAAGGCGAGGTCTTGTTGGTCGAGACGCCCGAGGACGTGGCCGACCTGACCCCCCGCGACCCGGAGCGGTTGGCCTTCATCACCCAGACAACCCTGTCGGTGGACGACACGGCCGACATGGTCGCGGCCCTGAAGGCTCGGTTCCCGGCCATAGTGGGGCCTCATAAGGAAGACATCTGCTACGCGACCACCAATCGCCAGGAAGCGGTCAAGGCCATGGCGTCGGCCATCGACGCGCTGCTGGTCGTGGGGGCGCCCAACTCGTCCAACTCCAAGCGGTTGGTCGAAGTCGGGGCGAAGGCCGGATGCGGTTATGCGCAATTGGTCCAGCGGGCGGACGATATCGATTGGCGCGCGCTGGCAGGGGCGCGGTCGGTCGGGATTACCGCCGGGGCCAGCGCGCCCGAGGTTTTGGTCCGCGAAGTCGTCGATGCGTTCAAGGCGCGTTTCGACATCCGCGAAGTACCGGTCGTCACGGCCGAGGAAAACGTGGAATTCAAGGTTCCCCGGGTGCTGCGCGAACCTGCCTGACGGGTGTTTTGGGCTGTTGCCGTGCCGATCCCCTCGCCTTGGCCCGACCGGGGTGTTGAAATCGGTCTCGCTCCTCTCGAATTGCGTGATCGCCGTGTAACATCGGCGGATCGAATTCCAGGCTTCTGAAGTTAAACGGAAAATATGGCGCCATCACCGCGAAAGAGACGCAGCGTCACTTCGGTTTGGGTCACGGTCGGTGCCGGGGATGGGATGCATCGTTGGGTGCAATCCCGTCCGGGATCCCCCAATTCCATCCCAACGGAGGCGATACGCCGCCCCCGAAACTGGAAAGGTAGAAGACTATGACCAATCGTACCCTTTACGCCACCGTCCTGACCGCCGCCCTGATCGCTGCTGGCGCCACTCAGCCGGTTCTGGCCGCCGCCCCCGCCTTCGACACTCAGATCGTCGAAACCGTCCATGATCAGGAACTGGACAACTTCAAGTTCAAGAAGTTCAAGTTCAAGAAGTTCGGCGGCAAGAAGTTTAAGAAGAAGAAGTTCTTCTACGGCTACTAAGCCTCTTCCCTGACCGTGCCTCCAAGCGGTCGGACCGGTCCTGCGCCATCTTGGTGCGGGGCCGGTTTTCTTTTTTAGAACAGAAGTTTGTCTGGTAACGCCCCGTCTTCGTTTCGTGAAGTGACGTGCAATGACAGTCGGGGCGGGGACGCCTAAATCAGGGTCAGACAGGCGGTATCCCCCGCCAGAGACATTAGGAAGAAACCCATGACCAATCGTACCGTCTACGCCGCCATCCTGACAGCTGCCCTGCTTGCCGTCGGTGTCACCCAGCCGGTCCTCGCCGCTCCCACCTTCGACGCCCAGATCGTCGAGACAGTGCAGGATCAGGAACTGGCCAACTTCAAGTTCAAGAAGTTCGGCGGTAAGAAATTCGGCGCCAAAAAGTTCAAGAAGAAGTTCTATTACGGCTTCTGAACCCGTCCTGCCGCCCAGCCCCCCAGAGGGCGGCGAAACCGGCCCTGCGCAGCCTCTGCGCAGGGTCGTTTTTCTTTTTGAATTGGTATCTTACGCCTCACAGCCCGTCCGGGTTTCGTGAGGCGACGTGCAGTGACGGCACGACTGAAGACGCTTACTTTGAAAGTCAGAGAGACCGCCATGCGGGCTCGCCCCGAACCGGAGAACTACCATGACTTATACTTGGACCGTCCCCGCCCTGCTGCTCGCCATCGCCCTGATCGGCACCAGCTTCGTACCCGCCGCGACCACCGACACGGCCTTCGTTGTCGAGAGCGCGACCGTCTCCATGTGAGCCTGCGCGGGCTGGACACGTCCGGCCCGCCCACCGATGCTGACGGGGATCGTCTGCGAGAGGTTCCATGATCAGCATCCAGTTTCTTCTGACCGCCTTCGTCGTGGTCATCGCCCCCGGCACCGGCGTCGTCTATACCTTGGCCATGGGGTTGGGCCGTGGCCGTCGGGCGGCGATCGCCGCTGCTGCGGGTTGCACGCTGGGGATCGTTCCCCACTTGGTCGCTGCGGCCCTGGGATTGGCCGCAGTGCTCCATGCCTCGGCACTTCTGTTCAACGTGGTGAAGTTCGCGGGCGTGGCCTATCTGTTGTGGATGGCCTGGGGTGCGCTGCGCCAAGACGGCGCTTTGGCCGTCCGGCCTGCCGATGCCACACCAGAAGCTTTGATCCGGGTGGCCCGGCGCGGGACGCTGATCAACCTGCTCAACCCGAAGCTTTCGATCTTCTTTCTGGCGCTGCTGCCGCCGTTCCTGTCGGGCGATCCGGCCCGGGCGGGGGTCGAGATGGCGGCGTTGGGCGCAGTCTTCATGGCCATGACCTTCGCGGTGTTTGCGGTTTACGGCGTCTTCGCCAGTGCCGTGCGCGCGCGGCTTCTGGCGTCGCGGCGGGCCATGGCGTGGTTGAACCGGTCGTTTGCGGCGGTCTTCGCCGCCCTGGCCGGG
>JBCDCW010000154.1:0-9240 GCA_039180995.1 Pseudomonadota bacterium | reverse complement strand
GGGGGGCGGCCTCACCCTGGTTTCTCGAAGATCATTTCGTGGGGGGCGATCCGGCCGGTCGTTAGATTGGCCACATAGTTCTCGATCTTCGTGCCAGCATCCTCCCCCATGAGCAGATGGATGCCCAGCGGTGGCGGTCCGGCAGCCGCGATCTTGCGGCTGACGCGATCAAAATAATCCTGCGCGAAGGCCGTGCGATCACGCTCGGCCAAATGGGTCAAGCCGGCGGCGTGGCCTGCCCGGCGATAGACGCCCGGCGCGTCGACATGGCTTGTCGTTTCCGTTCCCGACCAGGGCAGCGGGTAGACCAGGTCGCTCTGGTTTTCGCCGCGCATCACATCGAATAGGGCGAACCGACCTTTGGGGCGCAGAACGCGGGCGACCTCGGTAAAGAGCATGTCCTTGTCGGCCACGTTCATGCCCACATGGAACATGACAGCCAGGTCGACGGTCGCGTCTTCATGCGGCAGGTCCAGCGCGCTGCCGATATCTAGCGTGATCCGTTCCTGCAGGTGGACCATTTCGGTCAGGGTCCGGCCCGCGTTAACGAAGTCTGGTGTCAGATCCACGCCCAGGACCCTTGCGCCGTATCGGTGTACGATATGTCGGGCGGTGCCGCCCAGACCGGCGCCGATGTCCAGAACCGTCATCTGGGGGTCGATGTCGAGTTGGTCCAGCAAAGCCGACGTGGCCTCGATCCCGCCGGTGTGAAACTCGTCCACCGGTTTCAGATCGTCCACCGTGAGATGGTCCGGGTCGGCGCCCTCCACTTTTAGCGCGGCCTCGATCCGGGACAGCAATGTCCCGGTGGTGTAGTGCCGCGCGACGTCCTCCTCCAAGGTCATCGCTGCCTCCTGAATGTTCAGATGCACGAACATTCTAGCACATCAGGCGGTCAACGTCGCATGGATGTCTTCGGCGGCGTCCCGTCCCTCGACCACGGCCGTCACGGTAAGGTCCTCGCCGCCCGTGGCGCAATCGCCGCCGGCCCAGACGCCGTCGACGCTGGTCCGGCCCGCGCCGGTGACGGCAATCTTGCCAGCATCGACCGTCAGGCCCTCAACAACGTCGAGCTGCTGGCCGATGGCCCGAAACATCTGATCGGCGCGGAGCGTCACCGTCTCGCCCGTCTGGGCCATGTCGGGGCCGAGATAGACCAGCTCGACCTCGCGCAGTTTGCCTTCCCCGTGAAGGGCTTGCGGGGCGACGTTGAACATCAGACGGACGCCGTGGGATGCGGCGAGGTCTTGTTCCCAGCGGCTGGCCGGCATCCGGTCGCGTCCGCGGCGATAGGCGATGGTGACGTTCTCGGCGCCCAGCAGCTTGGATTGCACGGCGGCGTCCACGGCGGTCATGCCGCCGCCGATGACGACCACATGGCGGCCAATGGGAAGCTGGGTCAGGTCGTCCTGTTGGCGGAGGGTGGCAATGAAGTCGACGGCGTTCTCGGCCATGTCCTCGCCGTCGAGGCCGAGGGCGCCGACGCCGGTGAGGCCCAGGCCCAAGAAGACGGCGTCGTGGTCGGCGCGGAGGGTATCGAGGGTGAGGCCGTCGCCCAAAGTCTTGCCGGTCTCGACCCGGATGCCGCCGATCTTCAGGAGCCAATCCACCTCCGCCTGGGCGTAATCATGGGGCGTCTTGTAGGCGGCGATGCCGTATTCGTTGAGGCCACCGGGTTTGGGGCGGGAATCGTAGATGGTGACGGCGTGGCCGTGCATGGCCAGGCGGTGGGCACAGGCGAGGCCCGCGGGGCCAGCGCCAACGACGGCCACCGTCTTGCCGGTCTCGGGGGCGCGGGAATAGGGGTGTTCGCCTTCGGCCATCATGGCGTCGGTGGCAAAGCGCTGCAGGCGGCCGATCTCGACCGGTTTGCCTTCGGCGGCCTCGCGGACGCAGGCCTGTTCGCAGAGAGTCTCGGTCGGGCAGACGCGGGCGCACATGCCGCCCAGGATGTTCTGGTCGAAGATAGTCTTGGCGGCCGCCTCCTCCATCCCCGTGGCGATCTGACGGATGAAGAGGGGGATGTCGATCTCGGTGGGGCAGGCCGTGATGCAGGGCGCATCGTGGCAAAAGTAGCATCTGTCGGCGGCGACCAGCGCCTCGTGCCCGGACAGGTTGGGATGCAGGTCCCCGAAATTATCGGCCAGGTCGTCGGCGCCCAGGCGGCCTGGGCGAATTCCGTCCAGGCGCATCGCTTCCGTCATCAGTCGGTCTCCCTCGCGAATGTTCTGGACACAGTGCCACGGGTCGATTTTTTATCAACTGGTAAAATTTACGCGGGGAAAGACATGCCGAAAGCTTATTGGATCGCCCATGTGACGGTGACGGATCCGGATCCCTATGCGCTTTACGCCAAAGGCGCGACGGACGCGTTCGAGAGGCATGGCGCCAAGGTGTTGGCGCGGGGCGGGACGGTCGTGGGCCTGGAGGGCGAGAGCCGGCCCCGCAACGTGGTGATCGAGTTCGAGAGTTTGGCGGCTGCCCAGAATTGCTACAATTCGCCCGAATATCAGGCAGCGCGCGAACATCGGATCGGGGCCGGGGACGCGCAGATCATTCTGCTGGAAGGGGTGGACTGAGCGGGTGGCGAGGGTTGCGGCGGGCGACCCATCTCGATCTACGACCTAAGTGACGGTGACGCCGGGTCGGGCAGGTGATACCATCTCACCAACGGAGGTCGTTGATATGCGAACCCTGATACGGGCCCTTCCCCTGATGCTGCTGGCGGGCCTGGCCCATGCCGAGCCGCGCGCCACCGTCGATGACGAATTGGGCATTCTCAACCCCCAGGATACGGGCCGCGAGATGCTGATCCGCAAGATCGAGATGGGCGTGATCGACTCGGTCACGTGTTCGCTGGGGATCAATGTGGCGAAGATCAACGACCACGTCCTGGCGCGAGACCTGGCCAGACGATGCGCCGATGCCGGTTACGCCAAGGCGATGACGTGGATGAGCCAGTTGGAGAATAACGGTCTGGGCGGCGCATACGATCCGGATGCCTCGGCCGAATGGGACCGCCGGGCCGCCGAGGCGGGGGATCCGGTGGGGCGGTTCAACCACGGTCTGAACCTGATGCGGGGCCACGGCACCGCGCAGGACGAGGCGCTGGGTCGCCAATATGTCGACGAAGCGGCGCAGGCCGGGCTGGCCATCGCCGAGCGGCTTCGGGGGGCGGATTACGATCTGGATGCGGTGACCCCGGATGCCGACAACTGGAAGTACGGGCCGCATTTCTAGGCGCTTGGGCGCGCCTGCGCCTTTGGTCAGTGGGGGCTGTGTCTCGATCGTCCGGCGCTGTGCTGGTTGGGGACGCACGTCGCGACATTCTGGTGCTGGACGACGTCCTTGCCTTGTCGCTCTGTCTTGGCGGGCCTAGAAGCCCGGCATGTCCCAGGAACCCAGCCTGATCCAACTGGCCCGCGAGACCGGCGCGCAGGTCCAGCCCGAACCGCTGGATCTGGGCACGCGCGTGCGCGAGATCCGCAAGTCCCGCGGCTGGACGTTGGAACAGGCGGCGAGCCAGGCCGGCCTGGCTCGCAGCACGTTGTCGAAGATCGAAAACGGGCAGATGTCGCCGACCTATGACGCGCTCAAGAAGCTGGCCACGGGGCTGGAGATCGGGGTGCCGCAATTGTTCACGCCGCCCACCAAGGGGCAGGTGATGGGGCGCCGCGATGTCACGCGTGCGGGCGACGGGCAGGCCCATGTGACGACCACCTACGAGCATGAATTGCTGGCCTCGACGCTGACGCGGAAGTCGATGCTGCCCTATCGGGCCCGCATCCGGGCGCGGGCCTTCGAGGAATTCGACGGCTGGGTGCGCCATGACGGCGAGGAATTCCTGCTGGTTCTGACGGGGACGATCCGACTTTACACCGAGTTCTACGAGGCGGTCGACATGCGGCGCGGGGACAGCGCCTATTACGACGCATCCATGGGGCACAACGTGATCTCGACCTCGCCCGAAGACGCGACCATCCTGTGGGTCACAGCGCTGGCAGGAAGTTGAGGTTCAGCGGGAAGAGCCGGAGCGATTCGTCGATATCGCTTTTGGTGGCGCCGCGCACATTGACCTGAATGTCGGGATAGACCCGCAGCGTTTCGGCGAAGGCGCGCTGGCGGGCCAGCGGGTCGGCCCGGTGGAGCGACATGCGCATCGTCAGATGGGCCAGCGCCTCGCGGTACTGGAGCTGGTAGAAGTAGTATTCCTCCAGATCCAGGGCGGCGTCAGCCTGGCCGTTCGCCGAGACCAAGCGCACGCGTCCGCGGGCGGCGAAGGTCTGGGTGGGGAAATCGAACCAGACGATGGTCGGGTCGAAATTCGGTTCGATGTCGATGGGGTCATGTGCGGTGGCGGGGCCGGTCAGCATCATGGCGGCCAGGCCGACGGCCAGGGCGACGGGACGGATGGGCATGGGCGGCCTCCTGATCTCAGGTCAAGGGAAGCCTAGCCCGGAATGCCGCGCCAGGGAACGGCCTCAACCATCGCGGCCCATGGGTGTGGCCGGGATGTTATCGTCGCCGAAGCGGCGGTCGTCGGCCAGGGCGTCCTCGCCGTCCGGAATATAGGCTTCCGAGGCCTGGGCGGCGGCGTTGTCCCGGGTCGGGTCGGCATAGGCATCGGCGGGCATGGGGCCGCCGAGGAAGGCGTGCAGCTCCTGCTGCGCCTCGGCTGGGGTCTGGTCGGTGTGGCGGGCGATGGCCTGAGCCAGCGTCGCGGTGGAGCCGTCGGCCTCGGACAGGTCGACGTCGGACAAGCCGGGAAAGCGGGTCATCAGGGCGTCGCGGAACGGAACCCAGTCGCGGGCGAAGTCGTCTCGGCTCATCTCGGTCTCCTCAGTGTAGCTCACCGGGGAAACGCCCACCGGGCCGGGCGGGTTCCGTCAGGCGAACATGGCGGGCAGGTCGACGCTGGATTCCACCCCGATGCGGTCCAGGTCGCGGTCCAGGAACGCTTCGGCGGCGGCGCGGCCAGCATCGCGCAATTGGTGGATGACGATCGGATTGGCCACGATCTTGGTGGCGATGGAAAGCTGCCGCATCAGGTGGTCGTCCGAGATCATGTGGATCAGGACATCCTTCATCTTGCCCTGTTCGATGGTTCCGGTGCGCACCAGGCGCTGGACGAAGTCGATGGCGCGCAGTTCGCGGAAGAGCGAGGTATTGAAGCTGATCTCGTTGATGCGGTTCTGGATGTCGCTGGCGGTGACCGGCAGGTCAGGGCGTTCCAGCGGGTTGATGTTCACGATCACGATGTCGCGCGGCAGGTCGGGATCGAACAGCGGGAAGAGCGCCGGATTGCCGGTATATCCGCCGTCCCAGTAATGGTCGTCGCCGATCTGGACGGCGGGGAACAGCGTGGGCAGGCAGGCCGAGGCCAGGATGGCATCGGGCGAGATCTCGCCCCGGGTGAAAAGCTTGATCTTGCCGGTGCGGACATTGGTGGCGCAGATGTGGAACTGCGGGCCTCGGTCGGAACAGATGTCGTCCAAGCTGAGACGGCCGACGATCTTGCGCAGGGCATTCTGGCTGATCGGCGGGGTTGCGTAGGGCGAGACCATGCGGCTGAGCCCATCGCTCAGCCGATAGCCGGGCGACATCTCGATCCCGGCGCTGACGGCCAAGGGTGAGAAGGCGGTCAGCCAGGGCGTCCACCGTTCGTCGGTGATGGCGCCTATGCTGGTCCAGACCTCTTCGAGCTTTTCGCGCGCCAGGGCCGGCGAGCCGTTGGCGAGGCCACATTTGATCGCCGCGCCATTCAGGGCCCCCGCGGACGTGCCCGAGATGCCGGCGATGGTCAGGCGGTCGTCGGCCAGGATGGCGTCGAGCACGCCCCAGGTAAACGCGCCGTGTGCGCCGCCGCCCTGGAGCGCGAGGTTGATGGGCTTGGTCATGGGGCGTCTCCGGATTGTCGCCCTTGACGACATTGTCGCCGTGGACTACATGGAGTGAGATGAAGACCGTTGCCTACGGCAAGGCCGCTCGGAAGACGCTGTTGGCGATGCCCCGTCCCACTGCCAAGCGCATTCGGGCGAAGGTTGCGGCTTATGCAGCCGATCCCGCGTCGATGGCGAACAACGTGAAGGTCATGAAGGGCATGCCGCTGAAACGGCTTCGGGTCGGGAATTGGCGGGTTCTGTTCGAGGACGACGTGGTCATCGAAGTTGTGGAGATCGGGGCCAGAGGCAGCGGCTACGATTGAGGAGGGCGAGATGAGCGAACATGCGAATGTCCAGGGGGACACGGTTACGATCCCGAAGGCCGAATACGAGGCATTGCTCGCGGATGCGGCCTTGGTCGAGCGGCAGCAGGAGGCGTGGGCCGCAGCGGCATATGAGGCGTATCTCCGGAACCCGGGCGAAGGGTTGCCGGACGTATTCATGGGCCGTCTGCTGGACGACGAGCCGCCTCTGCGGGTGTTCCGCGACTGGCGCGGCCTGACGCAGCAGCAATTGGCCGACGCTTCCGGGGTGAGCCGGGTGCAGATCGCGGAGATCGAGACGGGCCGGAAGACCGGCTCCGTCGCGACGCTGCGCAAGCTAGCGGATGCGTTGCGAGTAACCATGGACGAGCTGGTGCCGACGGCGACCTGAGTCTCAAAGCGCGGTCCAGCCGCCATCGACGCTGATCGTGGTGCCGGTGATCTGGGCGGCGTGGTCCGAGCAGAGGAAGAGCGCCGTGCCGCCGAGTTGATCGGTGGTGGCGAATTCCTTAGAGGGCTGGCGGTCCAGCAGGACTTCGCGGATCGCGGTTTCCCGGTCCATGTCGTATTTCTTCATGGTGTCGGGGATCTGGCTTTCGACCAACGGGGTCATCACGTAGCCGGGACAGATGGCATTGGCAGTAATGGGTTCTTCGGCCGTCTCCAACGCGACGACTTTGGTCATGCCGACGACGCCATGCTTGGCGGTGACATAGGCGGATTTGTAGGGCGAGGCGGTCAGGCCGTGGGCCGAGGCAACGTTGATGACCCGGCCCCAGCCGGTCTTGCGCATCATCGGCAGGGCGACGGCCGTGGTGTGGAAGGCCGAGGACATGTTGATCGCGATGATCGCGTCCCATTTCTCGGTCGGGAATTCGTCGATGCCGGCCACGTGCTGGATGCCGGCATTGTTCACCAGGATATCGCAGGCGCCGGCCCTTTCGACCAGGCCGCGGGACTGGTCGGGCTTGGACAGGTCGCCCTGGATGTAGCGGACCTCGGTGCCGTATTCCTTGGACATGTCGGCGGCGAGCTTGTGGTCGTCATCGGTGTCGCTGAAGCTATTGATGACCACCTTCAGGCCGGCCTTGGCGAAGCTGTGGGCGATGCCCAGTCCGATGCCGGAATTGGAGCCGGTGATGACGGCGGTCTTACCTTGAAGCGACATGCGAGAAACTCCTGCGATGCTGTCTGCGGGCACCATAGATGCTGCACCTGCAAAGGGAACCGGATCACACGGAAAAGTGCCTGCCGGGGACGCCGATCCGCCTGGGGATCGGCGGTGTCGGGCGCATTGGCCCTGCGACATCCCGACTCACTTCCATTTTTTGATAAGGTGCGGCAGGGTGTCGCAAAACGAGCGGTGCCTCAGAATGGGGCACAATGGGACAGGGACAAACCCAGGAAAGACACGGACGACGTGGAGCCACCGATCGGTGGAACAGCGCGGCTATGGTCGGGGAGCCAATAGCCTTGCCTGCAAGGGGTTACGGCGTAAAAAAACGCCCGCACAAGGCGGGCGTTAAGTCATTGAGGCAGGTTTCATACAGGCAAGAAACCTATCGAGCAGTGCCCTTCTTATAGACGTTCACGTCACAGAGTCCAAGAAAAACTTTTCGCCGTAAAGCGGGGTGGGCGTACAGGATGTTTCCAGGCTAATCAGAGGCTTGTCGAAGGTGGGAGACAATGATGGCGAACCGTTTCAGATTCACGAAGGCGTGCGTGCTGGCGCTGTCGGTTTGTGCAGGTGCCGCATTTGCAGGCGAACATGGGATCGCGCTCTATGGTGAGCCTGCTTTGCCTGCCGATTTCACCCATCTGCCGCAAACCAATCCCGAAGCGCCGAAAGGCGGTCGGTTCGTGGACGGACAGGTCGGCAGCTTCGACAGTCTGAACCCCCATATCCTGGCTGGGAACGTGCCCTGGCAGCTGCGGTTCCTGGCCTATGAGGGCTTGATGGGCCGCGCCTATGATGAGCCCTTCACGCTATACGGGGTCCTGGCACAGAGCGTGGAAGTGGCCGAGGACGGCCTGTCGATCATTTATCAATTGCATCCCCAGGCCCGGTTCTCCGACGGCAGCCCGGTGACGCCGGAAGATGTCGTCTGGTCTTGGACCATCCTAGGTCAGGAAGGGGCGAATGGCCGCTATCGGTCCTCGTTCTCGAAGATTACGTCGGTCGAGCAGGTGGGCGACCGGGGCATCCGCTTTTCGATTGCCGAGCCGGATCGCGAATTGCTGATGATCACGGGGCTGCGTCCGGTGATGAAGAAGGCCCAATGGGCCGGCAACGAGGCGGCCTTCTTCCGGTCGGGGATCGAGAATAATCCGATCAGCAGCGCGCCCTATGCGGTCAGCGCCGCCGAGCCGGGCCGCTTCGTCGAGTTGACGCGAAACCCGGATTATTGGGGCGCCGATCTGCCGTTCCGGCGGGGCACCAACAATATCGACACGATCCGCATGGAATTCTTCGGCGACGCCAATGCGCATTTCGAGGCGTTCAAGGCGGGAATTCTGTCCAGCATGCGCGAGACGAACGCCGCCGCCTGGGCGCGAGATTACGACTTCCCTCGCGTTCGGTCGGGTGAGGTCGTGCTGTCGGAGATCCCGCATCAGCGGCCCACGGGCATCACCGGATTGGTGATGAATACCCGCCTGCCGATCTTCGCCGATTGGCGGGTTCGCGAGGCGATGATCCAGGCGTTCAATTTCGAGCAGGTGAACGGCGTCATCAATGGTGGGGCGCAGCCTCGGATCGCCTCTTATTTCGGAAATTCGCCGCTGGGTTTGGTTCCGGGCCCGGCCGAGGGCCGCGTGGCCGAATTGCTGGCGCCCCATGCCGACGATCTGTTGCCGGGCACGTTGGAGGGCTATGAGCTGCCCGTCACCGATGGCCGCGCCGCCAACCGTCGCGGGATCCGGCGCGCGACAGCGCTGCTGCAGGAAGCGGGATATGATGTGCAGGACGGGCGGCTCTTCGGCCCCGACGGTCCGGTGGAGATCGAGATCCTGATCCAGACGGGCTCGTCCGAGGT
>JBCDCW010000153.1:0-9261 GCA_039180995.1 Pseudomonadota bacterium | reverse complement strand
GATGCTGGGGCAGGTGGCCTGGACACATCATAGTGGGTCCGATCTCGACGTGCTGATCGTCGACCTGCCGCCCGGCACGGGCGACGTGCAATTAACGCTGTCGACCAAATCCATCGTCGCCGGTGCTATCGTCGTCTCGACGCCCCAGGATGTGGCCCTTCTCGATGCCCGGAAGGCGCTGGATATGTTCGCAACCGTCAAGACGCCGGTCCTGGGCCTGGTCGAGAACATGTCGACCTTCCATTGCCCCAGTTGCGGATACGAAGCGCACATCTTCGGCCATGGCGGCGTCGCGGCCGAGGCCGTGCGGTTGGGCTTGCCGTTCCTGGGATCGCTGCCCATCGACTTGGAGACGCGGCTGGCAGGGGATGGCGGGGTTCCGATCGCGGCGGGTGACGGCCCCATGGCGGCGGCGTTCGCCGAACTGGCGGAGAAGCTGATCGGCGACGGGATCGCCTGATCCGCGATATCTGGGATTCTCATGCCACCGCATGCCCCCAATGTCTGTTCTTTGGCGTGCTGGTCAGGCGTACCGATTCGGAATCACGACGTAAACTTCCGCTAGGTAATATAAAACAATATGTTATCGAATTTGTGATCGTGTTTTTCTCGAATCTGCGTCTGTAAAGGTCAGAGACCTTCTTGGAAGTCAGCCATGCTGCGATGTGTTTTCAGCGCAACGCAGAGGGTCCAATGGTGGCTTACGGAAGAAATATCAAAATACTAAATTTGCTTTTTTGTTAACCTAGTAGACACAATATCTTGTGTATTTGTTTTATTATCCACTGGTTTTGCACATCCTGTGGATATCTTTTGGTGGCACAAGGTGGCATCTTTAGGCTTTGAATTGCATCAAGTTCATGTCATCACCATCCCACAGAGCAAGGGAAGGCAACGGGGCGCAAACGACCCCGCACCCGCAAACATAAACAAAACGCAGGTAGATACAGGCAACCACCCACACTCTGGACGACGAAGATCCAACGCGCGCTGTGAGCACACATCATCCCCCCAGGTGACGCGCGCGAAGGACGCCCGGAAACGGGACATGACGGCGGGTCGGGTTTTGGCAGAGACCCGATCCGCCGCTTTCCGTTCTGACGGCTTTGTCCGTCGGGTCGGCTTCAATTTCAACCCGCGCCCGAGGGGAGGGGCAGGAACAAGGATCGTCGGGTGCGGCTTCGCTTTAGTGGCAACGACACCCACAAGGTGGACGACAAGGGACGGGTCTCGATCCCTGCCGATTTTCGCCGCGTGCTCGACGCCCAAGACCCCCATCGCGATCCCGACACCCAGCCGCGCGTCCACATCCTCTATGGCGACTCGCGCGAACCCTGGCTGACCTGTCATTCCATGGACAGCATCGACCGCATCGGCGACCTGCTCGACGACATGGATGAGGGCGACCCGAAGCTGCCGGGGCTGGAGGCTTATTACTTCGGTCACGCCGACCGCGCCACGCTCGACCCGTCCGGCCGCCTGGTCCTTGGGTCGAAGCTGCGGGAGCGCGCCGGGATCACCGGCCAGGCCGCCTTCATGGGGATGGGCAAGACCTTTCGCATCTATTCCCCCGATGCGCCCATCGAGGCGGTCGATCCCCTGGCCCAGATGATCTCCGACTTGCCGGACGGGGCGTCGATCCGCGGCCAGCTTCCGCCGCGCCGCCGGGCCGCCGAATGAGCGATGGTGAGTCCGCTGCGCCACATGTTCCCGTTCTTCTTGACGCGATTCTTCAAAGTGTGGCCCCCGTCAAAGGGGTTTGGCTAGATGGCACCATGGGCGCCGGGGGGTACACCCGGGGGCTGCTGGAGGCGGGGGCGGACCGGGTGATCGGTCTCGACCGTGATCCACTGGCCCACCAGATGGCGACCCGTTGGGCAGACGGCAGGGTAGTGATGGTTCAGGATGTCTTTTCGAATCTGGACGCGCATGGCGACGATCTGGATGGGGTGGTGCTCGATCTGGGGGTCAGCTCGATGCAGTTGGACCGCGCGGATCGCGGTTTCAGTTTCACCAAGGACGGGCCGCTCGATATGCGGATGGCTGGCGAGGGCGGCGACGGTCCGACGGCGGCCGATCTTGTGAATGGGATGGATGAAGGCGGGCTGGCCGACATCCTCCACCGCTATGGAGAGGAGCGGGCGGCCCGGCGCATCGCCAAATCCATCGTCAAGCGCCGGACCGTGACGCCGTTCGCGACCACGCTGGACTTGGCTGAGGTGGTCGCCGCGAACCTGCCTCGGTCGAAGCCGGGCCAATCCCACCCGGCCACGCGCAGCTTCCAAGCCTTGCGCATCGCGGTCAACGACGAGTTCGGCGAACTGGCCCGGGGTTTGCAGGCCGCTGAACGCGCACTCAAGCCCGGCGGTTGGCTGGCCGTCGTCACCTTCCATTCCACGGAAGACCGCGCCGTCAAACGCTTCCTGGCCGACCGAGCCGATGCGGGCGGCGGCGGCAGCCGCTATGCTCCGGAACGCGCGGCCCGGCATCCGGCCTTCCAGATCGCCCACAAGGCCATCGCCCCCAGTGCCGACGAGGTCGCCAACAACCCCCGCGCCCGCTCGGCCCGGCTTCGTCTTGCCAAACGCACCGATGCGCCCGCGGGCCCGGTCGACCGCCGCGTCTTGGGCTTGCCCGACCCTGTGGAGATCCAACGATGAGAACGCTTCTCTACGCCCTGTCGATTGCCGCCGTGGTGGGCTTGGCCTTCTGGTCCTACCGCGAAAGCTACGAGACCCGCGCCACCGAACGCGCAGTCGCGGACCTGCAACGCAAGATCGGCCAGCGCCACCAGAAGCTGTCGATGTTGCGCGCCGAATGGGCGTATCTGAACCGCCCGGATCGGCTGAACGCGCTGGCCGAGATGAATTTCGAGACGCTGGGCTTGATGCCCCTGACCCCCGATCACTTCGCCGATCTGGGGGATGTCGGGTTCGCCCCGCCCGCGACGGAATGGCCCCCCGCCTGGGTTCCGAACGCGCCCTTGGACGAAAAGATTGGCGATATCATCATCATGAACCATGCTTATGGGGCCGATGCCCCGCCCCGCGTGATCGCGCCGCCGACCCTGGCCGATGACGGGGAGCAATTGCCATGATGCGCCGTCGTCGCAAGATCGTCGCCACGGATCCGTTCGTTCCGGTCGCGCCCACGATCCCGGTAGCACCGGCCCCAAAGGCGGTCGGCCCGCGGCCCAATCCCGAACGTCTGCGCGCCCGTGCCGAGATCCGTTTGAAGTTCACGGCCGCTTGCTTCGTTCTGGGTTTCGCGGTGATCGGCGCCAAGATGGCGGGCATCTCCGCCTCCGAGGCGCGCGAGCCGTCGACCATCGGCTTGGCCGGCGCCTCCATCGTCTCGGACCGCGCGGATATCACCGACCGCTCGGGCCGCGTGCTGGCCACCAATGTGGATGCCACCGCGCTTTATGCCCAGCCCCACAAGATGGTCGATCCCAAAGCCGCTGCCGAGGGTTTGGCCCGCATCTTCCCCGATATGGATCCCGAAGCTTGGGAGCGGCGATTCACCTCTGGCTCCAAGTTTTATTGGCTCAAGGGGAATATCTCGCCCGAACAGCAGCAGGCCGTCCACGATTTGGGTGAGCCGGGCCTGCTGTTCGGTCAGCGCGAATTGCGCGTCTACCCCAATGGCCCCCTGGCCGCCCATATCCTGGGCGGCGCCCGCTACGGTGAACAGGATGTCCGCGCGGCCGAGATCAAGGGCATCGCCGGGGTCGAAGACGTCTTCGACGACTATCTCGCCGATCCCGCGAAGGAGGGCGCGCCTCTGCGCCTCTCCATCGACCTGCCGACGCAGACGGCGGTCGAGAATGTGCTCGATGGCGGCATGCGTCTGATGAACGCCAAGGGCGCCACGGCGATCCTGATGGATATCCACACCGGCGAGGTGCGGGCGCTGGCCAGCCTGCCGGACTTCGACCCCAATTCCCGCCCGCGCCCCGCGACCGAGGGTGATCCTGGCGATAGCCCACTGTTCAACCGGGCGGTGCAAGGCGTGTACGAACTGGGCTCGACCTTCAAGATTTTCGCCTCCGCTCAAAGCCTTGAACTGGGCCTGACCAATGCGGGGACGATGATCAACACGGCCCCCGGCCTGCGGGTCAACGGTCACCGAATCCGGGATTTCCACGATTACGGCGACCAACTCTCGGTCA
This sequence comes from Pseudomonadota bacterium, assembly GCA_039180995.1. GTDB lineage: Bacteria > Pseudomonadota > Alphaproteobacteria > Rhodobacterales > Rhodobacteraceae > Jannaschia. The sequence goes on along the minus strand of JBCDCW010000153.1, from coordinate 5,090 downwards.
CGGATGTCATCGTCAAATCCTCAAACCGCGGGACGGCTCGCCTGGCGCTCGACATCGGTGCGGCGCGGCAGCAGGACTTCCTGCGATCGCTGGGTTTCTTCGAGCCGACGCCGATCGAACTGACCGAAGCCCCCGGCGCGCGCCCCATCATCCCCGACCGCTGGCCCGAGATCACGACGGCGACCGTCAGCTATGGCCACGGTCTATCGGCCTCGCCGCTGCACCTCGCCGCGGGCTATGCCTCGCTTCTGAACGGCGGCACGCGCGTGTCGCCGACCCTGCTGGCCCGCGACACGGCGCCCGACCCCGGCCCGCGCGTCGTGTCGGAGCGCGTCTCGGCCGAGAGCCGCCATATGCTGCGCCAGGTGGTGATGCGCGGCACGGCCTCGCTGGGCGAGGTTCCGGGCTATCAGGTCGGCGGTAAGACCGGCACGGCGGACAAGCCGAAATACAATGGCGGCTATTGGGACGACAAGACGATCACCACTTTCGCCAGTATCTTCCCCGCCCATGATCCGAAATACGTCCTGGTCGTCACACTGGACGAGCCGGAGGTGTTCGCGGCGGGCGAGGACCGGCGAACGGCGGGCTGGACGGCCGTGCCGATCTCGTCCGAGATCGTGCGCCGGGTCGGACCGCTGCTGGGGCTGCGGCCGGATTTCAACCCGGACACGGACGGTTTCGGGGCGTATCTGACCCAAGTCGTCGCCCGCTGAATTGCGGGACGCGCGACGACAGGGTAGGCGGTCGCCAGAGAGGGGCGCCGAGGTGATGAAGACGCTGAGCGAGCTGGGCCTGACCGGGCCGCCGCACATTCGGGTGCAGGGTCTGGCGGTGGACAACCGCAAGGTCCGCCCGGGCGACCTGTTCGCGGCCTTGCCTGGCAGTCTGACCCACGGGGCGCGGTTCGCGGCCGATGCGCTGGATCGCGGCGCGGTCGCCATTCTGACCGACCGAGCGGGCGCCGACATCGTGCCCGGTGGCGTGCCGACCATTGTTACCGAAGATCCCCGCACCGCGCTGGCCTTCGCATCGGCCCTTATGGCCGGCGCGCAGCCCGAGACTATGGTCGCCGTGACCGGGACGAACGGGAAGACCAGCGTCGCGGCCTTCACGCGGCAGATCTGGGATGCGCTCGGGATCACGGCAGTGAATATCGGCACGACCGGGGTCGAGGGAGCCTTTCACGCGCCGTCTCAGCATACGACGCCGGAACCCATCACGCTTCACCAACTCCTGGCGGAGATGGCTCAGTTCGGCATCACCCACGGTGCCATGGAAGCGTCGTCCCACGGGCTAGACCAGCGGCGCCTGGAAGCCGTGCGCCTGGCCGCCGCCGGGTTCACCAATCTGACCCAGGACCATCTGGATTATCACGGCACTATGGACGCTTATCTGGCGGCCAAGCGCGGCCTCTTCGATCGGATTTTGCCGGGCGACGGAATTGCGGTGATCAATCTCGACGATCCCCACGGCCCCGACCTGGCCGCCCATTGCGAGGCCCGGGGGCAGGAGGTGATCGGGGTCGGCGCCAATGAAGCTGCGCGCCTCCGTTTGACAGGCCAACGGTTCGACGCGACCGGGCAGGAGGTGCTGTTTCGCTGGCAGGGGCGGGCCGCCTCAGTTCGATTGAGCCTCATCGGCGGGTTCCAGGCCGCGAATGCCTTGCTCGCCGCAGGGCTGGTCATCGCGGCGGGGGAGGAGGCGGAGGCCGTTTTCGCCGCTCTGCCGAAGCTGACGGGCGTGCGCGGACGGATGCAGTTGGCCGCGACGCGCGACAACGGCGCCGCGGTGTTCGTGGACTACGCCCATACGCCCGATGCGGTGGCCACGGCGCTGCAAGCGCTGCGCCCCCATGTGATGGGCCGGATCGTCGCCATCGTCGGGGCGGGCGGCGACCGGGACGTGGGCAAGCGGCCGCTGATGGGGCAGGCGGCCCATGACAATGCCGATGCGGTGATCGTGACCGACGACAACCCGCGATCCGAGGATCCGGCCTTGATCCGCGCGGCCGTGTTGGACGGCGCCCCCGGCGCGGCCGAGGTCGGGGACCGGGCCGAAGCCATCCTGCGGGGCGCGGGCCTGTTGGAGCCGGGCGACGCCCTGCTGGTCATGGGCAAGGGGCACGAGACGGGTCAGATCGTGGGCGACATGGTCCTGCCCTTCGACGATGTCGAACAGGCATCCATCTCCGTCGCCGCGCTGGAGGGGCGCGAGGCATGAGCCTCTGGACCGCTTCCGACGCCGCCGCCGCGACGGGTGGCGCGGCGCGGGGCGTCTGGGCCGTGACCGGCTTCGGCATCGACAGCCGGGCGCTGGTGCCGGGCCATATGTTCGTCGCCTTGAAAGCCGCCCGCGACGGCCATGATTTTGTCCGTGGAGCCTTGGATGCCGGGGCGGGCGCGGCCTTGGTGTCACGCATTCCCGACGGCTGCGAAGACGCCCCGCTGTTGCTGGTGCCGGACGTCCAGACGGCGCTGGAAGACTTGGGTCGCGCCGGGCGCGCCCGGAGCAGTGCCCAGGTGATCGCGGTCACCGGCAGCGTCGGGAAGACGTCGACCAAAGAGATGCTGCGCCACTGCCTGTCCCCGCAGGGCAAGACCCACGCCGCCATCAAATCCTACAACAACCATTGGGGCGTCCCCCTGACGCTGGCCGCCACCCCCCCCAACGCGGCCTTCGCCGTGGTCGAGATCGGCATGAACCATCCGGGCGAGATCGCCCCCCTGGCCACCATGGCCCAGCCCCATGTGGCCATGGTGACAACCGTCGCGCCCGTCCATCTGGAGGCTTTCGAGGACGGCATCGAGGGCATCGCCCGCGAGAAGGCCTCGATCTTTTCGGGCCTTGTGCCCGGCGGCGCCGCGATCTGGAACGCGGATGTGGAAACGGCCTCGATCCTGGCCCGAAATGGCACCGTTTCCTTCGGCTCGGCCGAGGCCGACTGGATCCTGACCGCCGTCAACGCCTCGGCCGACGCGACCACCTGCGCGGCCGACACGCCTGTGGGGCCGATCACCTTCCGTATCGGCGCGCCTGGCGCCCATTTCGCCATGAATGCCCTAGCCGTCCTGGCCGCTTGCCACGCGGCGGGTGCCGATGTGGCCCGCGCCGCCATGGCCTTGTCCGACTGGACCCCGCCAGACGGCCGGGGCCGTCGGCACGCCGTCCGCCTGACCCCCGACGGGCCGCCCGTCGACCTGATCGACGATGCTTACAACGCGAACCCCGCGTCGATCGGCGCCGCGCTCGACCTGCTGGCCGCGACCGACATCCCGCCAAAGGCGCGCCGCATCGCGATCTTGGGCGACATGAAGGAACTCGGCCCGACCGGCCCCGACCTGCACGCCGCGCTGGCGGATCACCCGGCCATGGCCGACCTTCACCAGATCCACACGGTCGGCCCGCTGATGCACCATCTTCACGATGCGCTGCCGGTAGATCGGCGCGGCCTGCATGCGAATGATGCGGCCGCGTTGGCCCCCGACCTCAAGACCCTGGTCCAGCCCGGCGACGCGTTGCTGGTCAAGGGCTCGCTTTCCATGAATATGGCCCAGCTGATCGCTGGCCTGCGCGCGCTCGGCGCGCCCGAGGAGTAACCGATACCCCATGTTCTACTGGCTCTATACATTCTCGGATGGCGGCGACGTCTTCAACCTGTTCCGCTATATCACCGTGCGCGCGGGGCTCGCGTTCTTGACGGCTCTGCTCTTCGGCTTCCTCTTCGGCAAGCCCCTGATCAACCTGCTGCGCAAGCGGCAGGGCAAGGGCCAGCCGATCCGCTCGGACGGGCCGGAAACCCATTTCGCCAAGGCCGGTACCCCGACCATGGGCGGCGTGCTGATCCTGGGCGCGGTGACGGTGGCGACCCTGCTTTTCGGGCGGCTCGACAACCCGTATGTCTGGCTTGTGCTGGCGGTGACGATCAGCTTCGGCGCCATCGGCTTCATCGACGATTATGCCAAGGTCAGCGCCGGAAACACCAAAGGCGTGCCCGCCCGCGTCCGCCTGGCCGTGGGCTTTGTGATCGCCGCCGCGGCCGGGTTCGTGGCGCTCTATACACATCCCGACGATTTGCAGGCGCAACTGGCCGTACCCGTCTTCGCCGACGTGCTGGTCAACATGGCCTGGTTCTACATCCCCTTCGTGATGCTGGTGATCGTGGGCTCCGCCAATGCCGTGAACCTGACCGACGGCCTGGACGGCCTGGCGATTATGCCAGTCATGATCGCCGCCGGCACGCTGGGCGTGATCGCCTATGCCGTCGGCCGCACGGACTTCACCGAATATCTGGGCGTGCACTATGTGCCCGGCACGGGCGAGCTTCTGATCTTCGCCGCCGGCCTGATCGGCGGCGGCCTGGGCTTCCTGTGGTACAACGCGCCCCCGGCCGCCGTCTTCATGGGCGACACGGGGTCGCTGGCCTTGGGCGGCGCACTGGGCACCGTGGCCGTCATCACCAAGCACGAACTGGTTTGGGCCATCATCGGCGGCGTCTTCGTGGCCGAAGCCTTATCGGTGATCGTGCAGGTCCTCTACTTCAAACGCACCGGCAAGCGCGTCTTCCTTATGGCCCCGATCCACCACCATTTTGAGAAGAAGGGTTGGGCCGAACCCCAGGTCGTCATCCGCTTCTGGATCATCGCGCTGATCCTGGCGTTGATCGGGCTCGCGACGCTGAAGGTCCGATGAACCGGGTCTCGGATACGGGGGCCATGATTGCCGACATGTCGCCTGAATTGAGGCCGGGCGACTGGGCCTTCGTGATCGACCCGCCCGCCGATACGGAATGCCTCGCCACCATCCGCGAGGCCGAGGGGCTGTCGGCGATCGTGCCCGCCGCCCAGGCGCCCGCCGACGCACCGCCCATGCGCCAGATCACGTTGCGCGTGCCCTCTTCTCTGGAGGGCGTCGGCCTGACCGCCGCTGTCGCCACCGCCCTGGCCGATGCGGGCATCGCCTGCAACATGGTCGCGGGCCACCACCACGACCACGCCTTCGTCCCGGCCCGCCATGCCGACCGGGCGATACAGTTCCTGCGCGCGCTGGCCGACGGGTGACATCCCCGCCAGAACGGAGTTGAACCTGCG
>JBCDCW010000152.1:0-9277 GCA_039180995.1 Pseudomonadota bacterium | reverse complement strand
GTTCATCGACGAGGTGATCCAGCCGCGGAATACGCGGCGGCGGGTGGCCCGGGCCTTCGCCTCGCTGCGGACGAAACGAGTGCAGCGGCCTTGGCGGAAGCACGATACGATTCCGTTGTGAGCCGAGATGTGCAGCTGCAGATCGACTATCTCAACGCGATGATCGAACGATACCGCTTCTTTATGACGGCGCCGGCGGCGGTTTTTGTCGGTGTCTTAACAATGATGCGGTTTTCTGATTGGCGGATGTCTTCAGTACTTCTGATCGTCATTGTTATTGTACTGGTTTTTGCGAGTTGGGGGCTCGTCTCCGGTGGTTTTGCCTCGGGGCGCCTCAAGCGGATCAAAGTTGCGGTGTTGCGTTCGCGGATTGCGGAGCCCCTTCCACCTTTGGATGTCAGACCGCCGTCGAAAGACGCTTTGACCCGGCGGCTTGACCGATGGTCCGCGAATGACGGAGGTCCTGGGGACCGGGTCTTTGAGAATGTGATCGGCATACATCCAGTAGCTAAGGAACTGGAAAACCTGACCGTCGCGGATATGGAGGAGGAGTTGGACGGTTGCGAGACACGCGCGATAATTGGGATGGTCGGGGCCGTGGTGTCTTTTGGTCTTTTGATCTTCTTTGACGTGATGGGTCTGGCCTGATGACGCACTGGAAGACAACCAAACGCGGCTGGTTCGAGCGGCGGGAGGGCGCGGTTTATGGGCTGACCCGGCGGGCGCCGGTGCGGTGGGACCTGCGGGTCGAGGCGGACCTGCCGGAGATGGGACGGCGGCGGCTGGCTCATGCGGTGCGGCAGGATATGTGGCGGATGTTGCGGGATCTGAGAGGGTTTGTGCCGGCGGTGGAAGTGACGCGGCGGGCGGAGGGGCTTCGGCTAACGGCCGGCGGTGCCGTCGATGGGGCTGTGCCGGCCCGGGCGGCGGCGCGGATTGCGGAGATGCTGGCCGATCCGGTGAAGCGGGCGGCTTGGGCGCGCGCGGCGAGGCATCGGCGATGAGGGCGGTTTGGGTGGTGCTGGCTCTGGCGGCGGCACCGGCCGAGGCCGAAACCGTGCCGTCGGGACAGCCGATCGTATTGTGGCAAGTGCTTTGGGAGCGGGTCGAAGGGCAGGGGACGCAGGCCGTTTTGCGCTTCATCGCGCCGCAGATCGCGCGCGAGGGGGGCGCGGTCGGGTTCGACGCGGCGCAGGGGGATATGGATTGGCTTTGCGCGACCCACGGGCTGGCCGTGTCCGATTTGCCCACGGCCCAATCGGACAGCGTGGTGATCACCTTGATGGACCGTCCAGTGCCGCGAGGCGCGTCGGATCCGCAGGTCACGCAATTTTTCGGCACTTATGACGTGAAAGGCGGCGAATGTTTGCCGGAAGAATACTGAGATTGGTCAGGCCGCCCTTGCGGAACCAACCATGCTTGTCGCAAATTGCGCAACCGAGGGGGCAAGCTGCGATCCAACGATTCTCCCCTCGGATCGCTAGGAGAGAGACATGCAAAGATTCCTTAAAGGGTCCGTCATTTTGGGCCTTACCGTTCTGGTCGTGGCCTGCGCCCGTCCGGTCGAGCCCGATCCCGCCCCGGTGGTCGTGCCGGTCCAGCCTGAGCCGGTCAGCGGAAAGTTCTGATCGACGACGGTCGGGCGGTTCGACAGATCGCCCGACCGTTTCCGAACGCGCCACAATGCGTCGGATTTGCGGCTTTGATGCCGCCGTGCCACAAGGCCCTGGGGCAACTGGGGCAATTCTGGGGCACCTATATCGCGAAGGATTCTCGTCTGTTAACGTTTGTATAGGCCGCCGTGGAGCGGTCCACATCACGGGCGGCGTAGGGGCTGAACCCCCTGCGCCGCCCGTCAACGTTAGGAGACTTCGATGTCGAAAGTCATCAAAGGTGTCGTCGCGCTCGGCGCTCTCTCGGCTCTGGCGGGCTGCTTCTTGCCCAACCCGGAACCCGAAGAGATCGTTATCATCGAACCCGCCCCCGTGGTGGTCGAGCAGCCGGCCGGCAAGTTCAAGTAAGCGGTTGGGGCGGGGAGCGATCCCCGCCCCGCCCACCCCTTGGGCGGGGGGGCTGCCATGCTGAAGCATCGCGGCTTTCCCGGACGGCTTCCGGGATCCGACTTCCAATTCACCATTCGGCGGGCCAACCCGCGCGGCGTGACCCCGATCACCCAACGTGATCGGTACCGCGACCGGCGCGGCCCTGACCGCCAGGCGGATGAGGCGTTCTTGGCCGCCCTGATCGAGCATTTCGGGACGGAGCCGTTCGAGCGCGGGAACCTAGACGCGGGGCGGCTGTCATGGCTGTTCGGGCGCGAGGTGGTTCCCGCAGACGAGTCGTTCGATCCGGCCAGCTACGATGCGCTGTTGCGGGTGGATCTGGCCCGGGCCCAGATTTCTTTTCCCCAGATTTTTCAACCATCTTCGCCCGATACCGGTTTCGACGACGAGGATTGGGCGTGATCCCGCCCACGCATTCCGCCGAGTGGCGAACTGGCGCCGATTGGTGCGCTTGTCGAAATGGTCTGTTTTCGCAGTTGCGGAGCGCGCGCAATATCGAAGGGTGTCGTGTTGGGACGTTCCTCTCCGGGACTACGACGATGCGGCACGAGTGGAACCGTACCCCTTCCCCTCCCGAGCGGTGGGCCCCGTCAAGGGATTACCCATCGCTCGGATCCTTTTTTCTAGATTCCCTGGATATTTGCGCGGCGCCGATGGGCGATTGCTTGCCGTCTTTGGCGTGCCATTCGCGGGTCTTTGCCGGTCGTTGGGGTTTGTCATCCGATGACAGGCCCAGGACATGGCCTGGCGGCCGGTCGAGGCCTAAGACACCGGGCATCGCACCGGCACGAAAGCGGGAGCGATCGAGCACAGAACATGGAGAAGTCCAATGCGTCGCCCATTCATCATTCCGTCCGCGATCGCGGTCCTGCTTCTGGCGGGCTGCAACACCTATGGCGGCGGTGTCAACAACGACCTGGAGCGGGCCGCGGTGGGCGCTGGCCTCGGGGCCCTTACATCGGCCGCCCTGGATGAAGACGTGGGCACCGGCGCCGCCATCGGCGCGGGGGCTGGCATCTTCTGCGACGACGTCGGCATCTGCCAGTAAGTCTAACGATCGAAATCTGCCATGGCCGACCCTGTGGGGCCGGCCATGGCAGAACCCGTCGGACATCCTGACGAATGGCTGCCTGCGGGCGGGGCGCTATTTCGGCGCGTCTGTCGGCCGGGTCCGGATCGGTGCGGATCACCCTGGCATACCCAGTGAGCGGGAGCAGCGGCACGTCTTCGATGCCGTTCTGGTTGGCCCGGCGACTGGCGATGCGCTTGGCGTCGTTCTTGCTGCCGCGGTCGCCGTGGACGGCCCCGTCTTGGACCCGAGCCCGCGTGGGGCGGGCGGGATCAATGGGCCTTTCGCCCGTCCGGAAAGAGCGGTTTGCGCGGGGCTGGGCCCCGACGTGGCGGCCATCGGCCTGGTCGGCGGGTGTGATCGGATCCGCCACGGGAAGACCCGCCGGAAACACCCCCGGATCGTAAGTGAGATCTGCCCTAGCAGAGCGGCCGACGGTCCGCCGGATGCCATCGGGCCTGGAGCCATGGCTTGGAGCTGCGGTCAGCCTCCTCCTCGTTTTTCTTGTCCCCGGAGCGGTGCGGGGGGTCGCGGCGCCTTGCATGGGAGTGCAAGAAGTGTCCGAGAGGACATCGCGAGGCTTGGAGACCGAAGGCGAATGCGGGCGCTCGGCCGGTGCGGGACGTCCGTGAAGCTGGTCGGGACCGGCGAATGTGGAAGAATTAGGGAACGCTGCGCGGTTTAGACGACGGTGATGGCCGCGTCCGACCCAAGATGGCGGATACGATCGGAGGGATGATGTTCACGAAACTGTTAGTGGCGAATCGGGGGGAGATCGCCTGCCGGGTCATCAAGACCGCCCGGAAGATGGGAATTTCGACGGTGGCCGTCTATTCGGATGCGGACCGCAATGCGCTGCATGTGAAGATGGCGGACGAGGCGGTGCATATTGGTCCGGCGCCCGCCAACCAATCCTATATCGTGATCGACAAGATCATGGATGCGATCCGGGCGACGGGCGCCGAGGCGGTGCATCCGGGTTATGGGTTTCTGTCCGAGAACCCGAAATTCGCCGAGGCGCTGGCGGCCGAGGGCGTGGCGTTTGTGGGCCCGCCCAAGGGGGCGATCGAGGCGATGGGGGACAAGATCACCTCCAAGAAGATCGCGCAGGAGGCGGGGGTCAGCACGGTGCCCGGGCATATGGGGCTGATCGAGGATGCGGCGGAGGCGATCAAGATCTCGGGCGAGATCGGCTATCCGGTGATGTTGAAGGCCAGTGCCGGGGGCGGCGGCAAGGGGATGCGCATCGCCTGGACCGAGGACGAGGTGGCCGAGGGGTTCCAGGCGTCGAAGAACGAGGCGGCCAGCAGCTTTGGCGACGACCGGATGTTCATCGAGAAGTTCGTCACCCAGCCCCGGCATATCGAGATCCAGGTGCTGTGCGACAGCCACGGCAACGGGGTCTATCTGGGCGAGCGGGAATGTTCGATCCAGCGGCGCAATCAGAAGGTCATCGAGGAGGCGCCGTCGCCGTTCCTGGACGAGGCGACGCGGAAGGCCATGGGGGAGCAGTCCTTGGCGCTGGCCCATGCGGTTGGGTATGCGAGCGCCGGGACGGTCGAATTCATCGTGGATGGGGACCGGAACTTCTATTTCCTGGAGATGAACACCCGGCTCCAGGTGGAGCATCCGGTGACGGAGCTGATCACCGGGGTGGACCTGGTGGAGCATATGATCCGGGTGGCGGCGGGGGAGACGCTGTCGCTGAGCCAAGATGACATCAAGCTGACCGGATGGGCGATGGAATCGCGGCTTTATGCGGAGGATCCGTATCGCAACTTCCTGCCGTCCATCGGGCGGCTGGTGCGGTATCGCCCGCCGGTCGAGGTGCAGGCGGGGCCGATGGAGACGGCGGGGACCTGGCATGGCGACGCGCCCTCGGGCGAGACGGCGGTGCGCAACGATACCGGCGTCTATGAGGGCGGCGAGATCAGCATGTATTACGACCCGATGATCGCCAAGCTGTGTAGTTGGGGCGCGGATCGCGGCACGGCCATCGCGGCCATGCGGGATGCGCTGGACGGGTTCGAGGTGGAAGGGATCGGGCACAATCTGCCGTTCCTGTCGGCGGTTATGGATCATCCGAAATTCGTGTCCGGCGACATGACGACGGCCTTCATCGCCGAAGAATATCCCGACGGGTTCGATGGCGCCGATGTGCCCGAGGCGGATTTGCGCCGGATCGCGGCGGCCTGCGCCGCCATGCACCGGGTAGCCGAGATCCGCAGGACGCGGGTTTCGGGGCGGATGGACAACCATGAGCGTGTGGTTGGGGCCGATTGGGTGGTGTCCATGGGGGGACATCGGTTCGAGGCGATCATCGCCGCCGATCCCGACGGGGCCGATGTGACCATCGACGACCAGACCTTGCGGGTGACGGGCGTCTGGACGCCCGGGGATCAGTTGGCCCGCATGGTCGTGGGCGGGGATGGTCTGGTCATGAAGGTGGGCAAGATCACCCATGGGTTCCGGATCCGCACCCGGGGGGCCGACTTGGCCGTCCATGTGCGCACCCCGCGCCAGACCGAACTGGCCGATCTGATGCCCGAGAAGCTGCCGCCCGATACGTCCAAGATGCTGCTATGTCCGATGCCGGGCCTGGTCGTGCGAGTGGACGTGACGGAGGGCGACGAGGTGCAGGAGGGCCAGGCCCTGGCCGTGGTCGAAGCCATGAAGATGGAGAACATCCTGCGGGCAGAAAAGAAGGGCGTCGTGTCGAAGGTGAACGCTGCGGCGGGCGATAGCTTGGCGGTGGACGACGTGATCATGGAGTTCGAGTGAGGGTTTCGTGACGGAGGCCTGGATATTGCCGGACTGGGCGCTGCTGCCGGCGGCCAGTGGGTTGGCCTTGGTCTTCTGGGCAGCGCTCTGGCTGGGCAAGGGGGCCGAGGCGCCCCGGCGGGTGATCCTGTCGTTCCTGTTCCGCGTGGCACTGCCCATGTCGATCCTGGCGGGCGTGCCGCTGGTGCTGCTGGCGCAGCTGGTCGTGCTGGAAGACCGGCTGTGGCAGGCGCTGATCGCGGGATCGGTCATCGCCACGGGTTGGCTGGCCACGGCGGTCTTTGGCGAAACGGGGCGTCGCGCCGCCAAGGCGGAGCGGACGCGGGATTCCCACAAGGCCCTGTTCGCGGAGATCCAGAATGCCCTTTCGGCCTTCTATGGCGAAGGGCAGGCCGAGGCCGACGCCGCCGCGTTGATCGACCGGATGCGCGCCGATCCGGATTTCGTGCCGTTCATCCCGCGCGAGCATCATGATCGGGTGTATGGCGCGTTGATGGACGAGATCGAGGTGTTGCCGCGCCAGACCATCGACGCGGTCGTGGCCTTCTATGCTCAAGTCGCGGCGATCCAGTTCTTGGCCGAGGACATGCGCGCCGACGGCTTCGGGTCGCTGCCCCAGGATCGGCGGATCGCCATCTACGAGGACTATGTCGCCATGCGGCTACGGGCCTTTGCCATGGGGCAATATGTGCTGAAGCTGATCGCGGCCTATGCCGCGGGCGGGGCCGCGGCGGCGGATCGCGTGGCGCGTCGGTCGGGCGCGCGGGGGGTGTCGGGTCTTAGTAACCCGGACGGGGACCGGACCGGCCCGGAAGACCGGGAATCGGCGTGAGCGGGATGTCTGAATCGCGTTCCATGATCTGCCCTTCATGGCTGTTTGCCCATAATATGGGCGCAAACGGCGATGTCCGCAATATGTGGGGCTATCCGCGCTCTCGTATCTCGCGCTGGCGCAGGGGCATTTTGTCGATGGACCGGTTCAATTCGCGCACCGTCCAGGGAAAGGGCCTGCGCAGCTCGACCTCGCCATCCTTGCCGATCAACACCATCATGAAGCCGCGCGGACGCAACCGTTGGCGGATGTCGGATTGGGCGTCGGGGTCGGTGTCGACCACCAGGACCACATCGCGATCTATCAATTGGTCGATCTCGGCTTCCAACTCCTCCAACTGTTCGCCGAAGGACGGGTCGCGGGGCGTGTTTGCGAAGACGACGATGGGCCTGGCAACCCATTGGAATTCGGTCAAGTCGATCTCGGCGGCGTCGAAGATCGTGGTCGGATCGGCCTCCCAGATCTCGACGGGTGAAACGTCGGCCGTCAGGGAGGCCGTGTCGGCCGCTAGGGCCATGGGGGCCAGGAGGGTCGCGGTCGCGAGGGTCAAAAGGCGCATGGTCGCTCGATTCTTGCTGATCATGCCTGATATAGGCGCCCGAGAAGACATGGCGAAGGGCGGACGAGAAATCGAGACGAATTGTGCCTTTAACCGGCTGTCAGGGTGGGATGGGGCAGGGGATGGGGGCAGACCAGCCCCCAAGAGGTTCCCATGTCCCGATTGACCCGCCATCCGCCGATCACCCTGCATCTGGGGGCACATCGCAGCGCGAGCAGTACGTTGCAGCGCCTGCTGGAACGGAACGCGGACCGCCTGGCGGCCCAGGGCGTCGCCATCTGGACGCCCCGGCGCACGCGGTCGGGTCTGTTGACCGGGGTGATGGGCGATCCGGGCCGCGTGGGGGGGCGCCGCGACGATCAGGCACAGCGGGCGGCGGGGCGCGTGTCGGTGCTGCGCAACGATCTGACGGCGGCCGGGATCGAGCGACTGATTCTGACGGATGAGAATATGCTGGGCGGGTTGCGGGAAAACGTGCTGCTGGGGCGGCTCTACCCGTCGGTTTCGGCGCGGATGCATCGGCTGGGTCAGGCGGTGCCCGGGGTCGAGCGGATTTGTCTGTGCGTGCGCAGCCCCGATACGTGGTGGGCCAGCGCCTTCGCCTTTCTGATGACCCGCGGCTTCGCACCGCCCGACGGCACGACCATCGAAGCGGTGTTGCGGGCGCGGCGTGGCTGGCGCCACGTGATCGAGGATATCGCCGCGGCCTGTCCGGACGCGGCCTTGGATGTCTGGGCGTTCGAGGAACGGGCGAAGGATCCGGCAGGCGTGTACGAGTTGCTGACCGGGCAGGGGCCATCGCGGTCGGGCGTGCCTGTGCTGAACGCCGCGCCGACCCTGGCGGCGCTGCGCGCGCGGCTGGCGGACGAGGGCTGGATCGGGACCTTGCCGGGACTGGGCGACAGCTATGCGCCCTTCGATCCAGACGCCCGTGCGGCGCTGCGCGCCGCTTATGCCGAGGATATGACTTGGCTTCGGGATGGCGCCGACGGGATCGCCCGCTATCATGGGGCTGGCACCACGGCGATGCCGCGGCTGAGGAAAGGACCTCGACATGAAAGATTCCGACGATCCGCGCAGCAGATGGGAACGGCTGGCTGAGACGGAGTTGCGGGGGCGATCCGTCGCGGACCTGACCTGGCACACCTTGGAGGGGATCGACGTCGCGCCGGTCTATACCGAGGCGGATTTGCGGGGGGTGGACCATCTTGGGTCGCTTCCGGGCGAGGCGCCGTTTACCCGGGGGGTGAAGGCGACGATGTATGCCGGGCGGCCCTGGACGATCCGGCAATATGCCGGGTTCTCGACGGCCGAGGAATCGAATGCGTTCTATCGCAAGGCCCTGGCGGCGGGGCAGCAGGGCGTTTCGGTGGCGTTCGATCTGGCGACGCATCGGGGCTACGATTCCGATCATCCCCGGGTCGTGGGCGATGTGGGCAAGGCGGGCGTGGCCATCGACAGCGTCGAGGATATGAAGATCCTGTTCGACGGGATCCCGCTCGAGAAGGTCTCGGTTTCGATGACGATGAACGGCGCGGTGATCCCGATCCTGGCGAATTTCATCGTCGCCGGGGAAGAGCAGGGCGTGGACCGCTCGGCCCTGTCGGGGACGATCCAGAACGACATCCTGAAGGAATTCATGTTGCGGAACACATACGTGTATCCGCCCGAGCCCAGCATGAAGATCATCGCGGATATCATTGAATATACGTCGGAAGAGATGCCGAAGTTCAACTCCATCTCGATCTCGGGCTACCACATGCAGGAGGCCGGGGCGAACCTGGTGCAGGAACTGGCGTTTACCCTGGCCGATGGGCGCGAATACGTCCGTGCCGCCTTGGATCGCGGCATGGATGTGGACCGGTTCGCGGGGCGGCTGTCGTTCTTCTTCGCCATCGGTATGAACTTCTTCATGGAGGCGGCCAAGCTGCGCGCGGCGCGGCTGCTCTGGCACCGGATCATGTCGGAATTTG
>JBCDCW010000151.1:0-9350 GCA_039180995.1 Pseudomonadota bacterium | reverse complement strand
GCGATCGCCCGCGGCTGCGAATGGCTGGTCGGGATGCAATCGCGATCCGGAAAGATGGCCGGCGGCTGGGGCGCGTTCGAGCCGGAGAACGATCATCTCTATCTCAACTCGATCCCGTTTGCCGATCACGGCGCGCTTCTGGACCCCCCGACCGAGGATGTGACCGCCCGTTGCGTCGGCTGTCTGGCGCAGGTGGATGCCGAGGCCCATGCCGCAGCCATCGCGGGGGGTATCGACTTCCTGAAGCGGATGCAGAAGCCCGACGGGTCTTGGTTCGGCCGCTGGGGCGCGAACCACATCTACGGCACGTGGTCGGTGCTGGTGGCGCTGAAGGGCGCGGGCCAGGATATGGAGGCGCCCTACATCCGTCGCGCCGTGGACTGGCTGAAGTCGATGCAGCGCGAAGATGGCGGCTGGGGCGAGGGGCTGGAAACCTATGATCCCGAACGTGAGGGATTTGCCGCGGATTCGACGCCGTCCCAGACGGCCTGGGCGCTGCTCGGGCTCATGTCGGCGGACGGGATCGAAGCGCCGGAAGTGACCCGCGGCGTGCGGTATCTGGAGGACGCGCCCCGCGAGGGCGCGCGCTGGGACGAGAAACTGTTTACGGGGACGGGCTTCCCGCGCGTTTTCTATCTGAAGTATCATGGTTATGCGGCGTATTTCCCGCTTTGGGCGTTGGCACGGTACCGGAATCTGGTTCGCTCCAACGACCGCGAAGTGAAGTGGGGCATCTGACGCCAGCCGTCTCGAACCACCCAACCATCGGGATCGTCTGCGGTCTGACGTCCGAGGTGCGTTGCGCCGAACGGGCGTTGGGGCCGTTGCGGGATCGAGCCGTGATCGTCGCATCCGGTGCGTCGTCCGCGCGGGCGGCGGACCAGGCCGCCGACTTGCTGGCGGACGGCGTGGCAGCGCTGGTGTCGTTTGGTTTGGCAGGAGCCCTGGACCCCGCCCTTAAGGCCGGCGAGGTCGTCAAGGCAGGGCGGGTTGTCGGTGCGGCCGGGACATTCGGGGCCGGGGACCGAACCGTTTGGGGCAGCGACCAGGTGGTCGCAGGGCCATCGCAGAAGGCCGAACTCTACGCCCGGACGGGGGCCGTGATCGTCGACATGGAAAGCGAGGCCGTGGCGATGGCGGCATTACGGGCCGGCCTGCCGTTCCTGGTCCTGCGCGCCGTGAGCGACGATGCCGGAACCGAATTGCCCGACTATCTGGCGGAGGCGGTCAGGCCGAATGGCAGCCCAAACTTGCCTGCCGTGCTGAAAGGCCTGATGGGCAAGCCGAGTAGCCTACCGA
The DNA here is from genome assembly GCA_039180995.1 of Pseudomonadota bacterium. Classification (GTDB taxonomy): domain Bacteria; phylum Pseudomonadota; class Alphaproteobacteria; order Rhodobacterales; family Rhodobacteraceae; genus Jannaschia. The sequence continues at coordinate 8,051 of JBCDCW010000151.1, read as the reverse complement.
CACTGATCCGGCTGGGACGGAACACCAAGCGCGCCTTGACCGCCCTGGACCGGGCGGCCCGCATAGAACTGCCCGCGCTACTCCGCCGGCTCGACGTGTCGTGACCGGTCCGGAATGTGCCCCGGCGCCAAGCCGGTCTCGATCCGCTGCACCTGCTCCTCGACCAACTCGTCGTAGACGTCTTCGGCCGGGCGCTGGGCATGGAGCGGAATTTCCGGCGCCATGGGACCCGATGTGCGCGGCCCACGGAGCGAGGTGATCAGCGCTTTCAGCGGATGTTTCGACGCGTCCAGCGCCGCCGTGGGCTCATACCCGCAATGGGCCATGCAATCGGCACATTTTTCGTAGGCGCCGGTGCCGTAGCTGTCCCAATCGGTGTCCTCCATCAACTCCTTGAAAGTGTCGACATATCCTTCGCCCAGCAGGTAGCAGGGCTTCTGCCAGCCGAATACATTGTAGGCGGGCATGCCCCAGGGGGTACAGCGGTAATCCTGGTTGCCGGCCAGGAAGTCGAGAAACAGAGACGAATGGGAGAAGGTCCAGTTGCGCCCCTTCCCCCGCTCGAACAGATCGCGGAAGAAGCCCTTGGTGCGCTGGCGGTTCAGGAAGTTTTCCTGATCCGGGGCGCGTTCATAGGCATAGCCCGGCGACATGGAGACGCCGACGCCCAAGTCGCGGCAGAAATCCATGAACTCGGCCAAGTCTTCGACGGGGTGGCCCTCGAACACAGTGCAATTGACGTTGACCTGGAAACCCTTGGCTTTGGCCGCCTTGATCGCGGAGACGGCTTTGTCGAACACACCTGCGCGGCAGACGGCCTTGTCGTGATGGGCCTTCAGCCCGTCCAAATGGACCGAGAAGGACAGGTAACGCGACGGTTTGAACAGATGCAGCCTCTTTTCCAGAAGCAGTGCGTTGGTGCAGAGCGAGATGAACTTGCCGCGTTCGACCAGCCCCTCGACGATTTGCTGGATCTGATCATGGATCAGCGGCTCGCCGCCCGGGATCGCCACGATGGGCGCACCGCATTCGTCGACTGCCGCCAGACATTCGGCGGCTGACAGGCGGCTCTTCATGATGGGCTTAGGATAGTCGATCTTGCCGCAGCCGGCGCAGGCCAGATTGCACTGGAACAGAGGCTCCAGCATCATGACCAGGGGATAACGTTTGCGGCCGGTCAGGGTCTGGCGAGCGACATAGGCACCCACTTTGAGTGTTTGGAAGAACGGGACGGACATGATGGTCACCTAGAGAGAGGGGCCTCAGCCCGATGGCGCGCGTGTGCGGTTGTCCAAAAGCTCGCATAGGGCCGGTGTCCAGATCAAGGTGGCGGCCAATGTCAGTGTCACGGCCACGGCCAGCATCAACCCCATGCTGGCCGTTCCCTGGTGATCCGAGAGCGCCAGGCTGCCGAAGGCGGCGACCGTCGTCAAACCGCTAAAAACAACGGCCCGCGGTGTGTTCGTTGCCGCCAGCGGACGGTTCGATTGAAGACTCCGCCGGCGCAAGGCCAGGTGGATCCCGCTATCGACGCCAAGCCCGATGATCAGCGGCAGAACGATCACGTTTGCGTAATTGAAGGCGATGCCCAGCACAGCGGATGCCGCAGCCGTCAATGCCGCCGCCACGGCCAGGGGCACGATGATCGCCACGACCAGCCGCCAATCCCGCAGCATCGCGAAGCACAGTAGCAGGGTTGCCAGGCCGGCCACGGCGATGGCCTGAACGATGGCACCTGCGACGGTTTCGCCCGCACGCAGGATGTGGGCCGGCGGACCTGCCAGCACCGCCTCGCCGGCCTGCGCCACCCTCGTGTCCACCGAAGCGACGAAATCCACTAGCGCATCCTGATCCCGTGGGTCCGCCGTGGGCACGATCTCGACTCGCCACAGATCGCCTGATTGAAACCGCTCGGTGATCGCCATCGGCAGGTCGGCCAGGACGGCGGGCCCGGCGTTGGCCTGCCGTCCGATGATCTCAAGAAAAGGGGGAAGGAAGCGGAAGACTGCCCGCTCCGCCCGGTCGCGGGCCGCCGCGTCGGCGGCGATCCAATCGAGCAGCGCCTCCCTCAGGCGGGCGGCGGCCGGGCGCCCGCTTGTCGCCAAACGACGGGCTAGGGCCTCGGCGGCGGGGCCCGCCGCTGGTTGTGACATGACTTGCCCGGATCCTGCGGGGATCGCGCGCAGAGTGGCGCGGGCCCCGTCCAGCAGCCTTAGCTTCTCCGCCTGGTCGGAGGGCAGGAAGTCGGCCAGCATCCGGGCTGAGGCGACCTGAGGATCCTCGTCCAACTCCCGCGCGAGCGTCGCGGCGGATGCGGCGGATGTCGTCAAGGCGCTCAGCCGATAGGGCACCGTCTCCGGATCGTCATGGAGCCAGGCGAGGGCTTGCATCGACGGGGCGTTCGGGGCGCGGAGAACCGTCGGATCCGCATCGAACCGCACATCTCGCCCGAGTAGGAGCGCGCCGGCCAGAACGACCAGAAGAAGGGCGATCAGAGCCGAATTTCGGCCTCCGGTCGACGTGGTTACGGGGCGGTGTCGCTTAGGCTGGCGCCCGCGGATCAGGCGGGGCCAGGCCATCACCAACGCCGGGACGAAGGTCAGCGAGACGATCAGAGCGATCACCACCCCGGCCGCGCCCAACACGCCCAATTGCGCGATGCCGTCGAAATCGGTCGGCACAAAGGCCAGAAAGGCCAGCACCGTCGTCCCCGCACCCAATAGCAAGGCGCCCCCGATATCACGCCCCATGCGGGCGATATGGGTTGCGCGGTCCGATGCGTCTGCCTTGCCGTCGATATGCAGCAAAGCGTGGATCGTGAAATCCAGTCCAAGACCCACCAGCAAGACCACGAACGCCACCGATACGAGATTGAGCGCCTCGAAGGCGAGCGCCGCGAAGCCCGTCGCCAGAACGAGCGAGACGACCAGCGCCAGCAACGTCGCCGCCGCACGAGCCACGGACCCATAGGCGACCAGCAGCAGGATCGTGACGATCACAAAGGACCCGCCAAGCGACAAACCGATGCCGCGGGACACGCTGTCCAATTCCTCATGTCGAAGTGCCGGGTCACCGGTCACGCCGACCTCGACCAATCGGGACAATTCCGGGTCGAGTTCGCCGATCGCAGCCGCGATGGCTTCGATCGTGCCTTCGACAGGCTGAAGATCCGTGTAGTCCGGGATGGGCTGGATCTGCAAAACCCGCTGCACCCGGCTTGGATTGACCTCGGCGCCGATCTGCGACCAGGCCAGAGCGGCGGGGCGATCGTTTATCGCATCCTCAAGAGCCGCGGCGAGGTCGTCGTAAAACGGGTCCAGCGCCGCCCCGCCGCCTTGCGCCTCGACCTGATCGAGCGTCGCGAACAACGCCGCCAGGGACGGGTTCGCTCCCAACGTCGTCAGAAGCGGCGCGGTTCGCTTCAGGGTGTCGAGCCGCGCCCGGAGGTCGTTCGTCGGCAGGTAGAGGAGGCCATGGGTCTGGAAGAAGGGGTCTAGGCTTGGGGCAAAGATATCGGCCACTGTCGGATCTTGCGCCAGTCGCGCGCCCATATCCCGCAGGGCAGCATCCACCGCGTCGGAATTAGGCGAGCGCACGACAACGGCAATCGTGTCATCCAACAGCGGAAAGGCTGCGTTCAAGCGGGTTTCGCGGGTTTGGAATGGTAGGCTCGTGTCGATCATCCGACTGGAATCTGTATCCACCCGCAGGCCCGTCGCGGACCAAACGGCAAGGGCGAAGGCGATCGCGAAAAGGGCCAACACGATGCGGTGGAACCGGCATGAAAGAAGCACGAGGCGTTCGACCAGCCGATCCCCGATGCTGGTCGCCACAACGTGCCCTGGATCGGACGGGTTCGTTGAAGAAGGGACGTCGAAACGGTCGCGCGGCATAGCCGACTGCGTTCCATGTTGTGCCGGGGCGTTCAAGTCCAGCTTTCGCGTTATGCTGTGCTTGCTCCTGGTCCGAGCTGCCGTCAGTCTGCCCGAATGGTTCGCCGCCCGCATCCCCATGCTCAACCGCCTCCTGACCTGCGGGTGATCGAGCTTCCGGGATCGGGGCCCGAAGATGTTCTACCCGAACCCGATGGCACAGTGTTATGCGGCCTGTCGGACGGACGCATTGTCCGGTTAGAGTGCGACGGCACGATACGCGCCATCGCGCGGACCGGCGGACGCCCCCTAGGGTTGGAGCGTTTGCCGGACAGGCGTCTTCTGATATGCGATGCCGAGCGGGGGCTATTGGCAATTGACACGGATCTGCCCGACGCTCCGTTGCAGGTTTTGTGTGACCAGGTCGCCGGAGCGCCACTGCGGCTCTGTAACAACGCGTCCGCGGCGGCGGACGGGACGATCTGGTTCACGGATTCGTCGGCACGCTACGGCTTGGCCGATGTCGTCCGGGACGTGGTCGAAAACACGCGCACGGGCCGGTTGCTCCGCCTCGACCCCGACGGCGAGGTTCATGTGGTAATGGGGGGGCTGGGCTTTGCGAACGGCGTCGCAGTCCTGCCCGGCCCAGCAGGGGATCGCGTTCTGGTCGCCGCCACGGCCGAAGCCGTGATCCACGCCGTGTGGGTGTCCGGTCCCCGCAAGGGGGCCTGCGAGCGCTTTGCCGATAAGCTGCCGCTGATGCCGGACAACTTGTCGGTTGGTACGGATGGCCTCATCTGGGTGGGATGCCCGAGCCGGGCCGAGGCATCCCTCGTACGCGTTCACCGATTGCCGCGCCCGCTGCGCCGGTTCATCGGTTTTCTGGCCGGCCGATTGGGGGCTGAGGCGAAGCCCTTCATCGGCGCGATGGCGTTCGATCCTTCCGGGCGGATGGTTCACCGGTTTGAAATGGATCATCGCGAGTTTCGGAACGTCACGGGCGTTCGGGAGCGGGATGGGACGGTCTGGCTCGGCTCGCTCGACCGCGCGGCTTTGGCGCGCTTCGATTTCGCGCCGTCATAAGGCATCTTCCTTGGGTCAATTGCGGTCCCGATCGGAGGTCGGATCGATACTTGCGTGGGATCGCCCCCCCCGAAGCACCGGGCCCGATTTCTGGAGCGCGGGGAATGCCCCGAAGCCCGATTTACACGTTTCCGTATCTTGCCTCGGCGATTGATTGAATTGCCGTCCCGAAGAGGCGGCTCGATCCGAAGCGCGGGATGAATGTTGGCGGTCCGGGTCTGCCACGCATGCTCAAGATAGCAGCGCGGGCCTGACGACCTGACAGAAGATGATCACCATACAATGATCAAAACCGGGTCGACCGTTACTTCGAGATCGGTTGCGTGGGGCGCGTCGTCCACTCTGTCTCGATGCTACGGGATCATCCATAGTGCCAACGCCGCCCCGGCACAGCCGCATCCCTTTGCCAATGATGCTAACGGGAGGCGCCGCTCATGCGATTGCTTGCTTCCGCTGCGAAAGGACGAGTAAGCGCCATAGCTCGGCTGCAAATCGAAGCTCAGTCGCGCTTTGCCCGTCTCCAGGCCCAATGTATCCTGTGATCGGTCCAACCCAATGCCTGACGCACATCCCCGACCCGCTCCGCCGGATCATAACCCGACCCTTCTCCTTAAAAAGCAAAACTTAACCAAAACGGCCAAACAAGGGTCATGTACCTAACGAAAGGGCGGCATCCTGCGTCGTTTGCCCGTTTAATAGCCCGGCTGTTAGCGGTCGCGCAGCAGGGGGCCATGCAGCACAAACCAGACCCGTCGACGGATCATCCGCCGACGGCGACCGGGGGACGGCCCGAAGACCTGAAACAGCTCCAGCACCGCATGGTTTGGCTGCGGCTCCGGCTCACCCGCCCTGATCTTGCGCTCATCCCTGCTGGCGGACGATCGAGACGATCAAAACCCGGGCTGTGTCATCGTCCAAAGCCGTCGAGACGGCCAGGTTCAACCGCGTCCGGAGGCGGCTCATGGCCATCGGTTCTGTGAAATCGCCGTCGAAATCGCCCAGGCTGCCATGCAGAAACAGCGCTTCGTTAAAACTGTCGCGCAGAACGGGTTCCCGGTTGTGGATTACTTCGGTGCCCAGCCGGTCGGATTCCACGCCCAAGGCCAGAACGACATGGCTCCAAGCCCGACCGCCACGCAGGACGGGGACGATGAAGCTGCGGTCGAAGGTGACAACCGTCGAGGGCGTGACGAGTTCGGGCTCTGGCGGCGGCGCATCGGCCATCTCGGGCTCGGGCGGCGCGGGCCGCAGGATATAGCCCGCGGCACCGCCGCCGCCGAGTGCGATCAAAAGGACGAATAGGGCGAGTATCTTGGCCATGGTCAGAACGGCAGAAGGATGTCTGCGACCTGCTGGCCATAGCGCGGCTGCTGAACATCCGTAATTTGTCCGCGGCCGCCATAGGAGATGCGGGCTGACGCGATCTTGTCGTAGGTGATCTCATTTTGGCGCGAGATATCTTCGGGCCGGACATATCCGGTCACCAACATTTCGCGCAGCTCGAAATTCACGCGAACCTCCTGGCGGCCTTCGATCCGTAGCACGCCATTGGGTTGCACGCCCGTGACCGTGGCGGCGATGCGCAGGGTCAGTTTCTCCTTTCGGCGCACGGCCCCGTTGCCCGATGACGAGCTTTCGGATTCGGCGCTGACGGCATTGTCCAGGCTGGCGCCTTCCGGCAGCCTCGGGTTGATCCGCTGCGGCAAGCCCAGGAAATCGGGCACCGACAACGATTCCGATCCGCTGCGCCCGCGATTGGTGCTGTTGTTGATCTCGGCCTTTTCGTCAATCTCGACGACGACGGTCAGGATATCGCCTTGGGCCTCGGCCCGGCGATCGCCCAGCAGCGAGGCGCGGCCTTGGGTCCAGAGCGAGGCGCCGACCAGCGGCTCGGGGTCGGCATAGACCCGGATCGGGATCGGCTGGGCCGGCGGCAGCGAGGCGAGGGCCGTGGCCTCTTGGCCGCGATCGACCGGGGTGAAGGTCGGTGCCCGGCCAAGATGGTCGACCCGGCCGCAGGCCGAAGCGAGGAGCGCGAGGAGCAGGAGCGTGAAACGCATGGCGGGTCCGATCTAGTTGACGACGACCGCGCCGGACGCCGTGGCGATTCCGGTGACGGTCTGGCGGGAGGAGAGGTTCATCACGCGCACGGCCTCGCCGTCGCCGGCCCGGCTGAGCGCGCGGCCTTCCAGCGTGATGGTCAGCCCGCCGCGCCGGAAGATCAGCGGCACGACGGCATTACGTTGCACCACGGTGGGTAGGCCCACGTCCCGGGTCAGCACGGGGCGGCCGGGATAGAGGTTCACCCGCGCTTCGAGCCCGATCAGATCGCGCGGATCGGCGAAGCCGTCTTCGGCGTCGGTGTCGGCGAAGGCCAGATCGTCGGCCGTCAGCGCGGTGCCGGCCCGGATCGGGCGCAGCACGGTGACCGCGTCCGCATAGGTCGGTTCGCCGATCAGGATCAGAAGGAGCGCGAGCCGGATCATCGGATTTGCGTCGTCGCCGACATCATCTGATCGGCCGCGGTGATGACCTTGGCGTTCATCTCGTAGCCGCGCTGGGCTTCGATCAGGTCGGTGATCTCGCGCACGGCGTCGACGGAGCTGTCCTCCAGGTAGCCCTGGCGGAAGAAACCCAGACCATCCTCGCCCGCGAAGCCGACAAGAGGCGCGCCGGAGGCCCCCGTCTCGGCGTAGAGGTTGGAGCCCAGCGCTTCGAGCCCTTTTTCGTTGGAGAATCCGACCAGGGTCAGCTGGCCGATCTGCTCTGGCTCCACCTGGTCGATGAAGTAGGCATAGACCTCACCCTCGGGGTTGATGGTGATCGAACGGGCATCGTCGGGGATGGTGATGTCGGGCACGATGGTGTGGCCGTCCGACGTGACCAGCAGGCCGTCGCCGGTGCGTTTCATGGCACCGTCGCGGGTGTAGGCCGCGCTGCCCGAAGGGAGCGTGATCTCCAGATAACCGCGCCCTTCGATGGCGATGTCGAGATCGCCGCCGGTGGCTTGGAGGGTGCCTTGCGCCACTTCCATCGCGACGGCGGTGGGGCGCACCCCCAGGCCGATCTGGACGCCAGCCGGCACCACGGCGCCGG
>JBCDCW010000150.1:0-9489 GCA_039180995.1 Pseudomonadota bacterium | reverse complement strand
CGGGGTTGCGGGCGGGGGCCTCGGGTATTGCCCCCAACCACCTGGGGGGGGGCCGAAACATCCCATTTTGGTATTTTTGCGACCGGGTGACCCCTTGGATCTTGGTTGGCGGGCTGCCATCTGAAGGAAAATGGTCTGATAGGATTTCCCCCATGCGCCGTCTCATCGCTGCCACCCTTCTTCTCGCCACGCCGGTCGCGGCGGATCCCGTCACGCTGGGCGCGCTGGAGATCGAAACGCCGATGTTGCGGGCGACGGCGCCGAATGCCCCGGTTGCCGGGGGCTTCTTGCGGATCGAGAATACCGGCGAGGCCGATGACACCCTGATCGCCGCGGCAATTGCGGGAGATGTGGCGTCGCGAGTGGAATTGCATGCCATGGCCATGGAAGATGGCGTGATGTCCATGTTCGAGGTTGAAGGCGGTATCGACTTGCCCGCTGGCGAGACGGTAACGCTGATGCCGGGCGGTTTGCATATCATGCTGATGGGCCTGCAACAGCCGCTGGTTGCGGGCGCGACGCACGAGGTCACGCTGACCTTCGCCGAGGCCGGTGAGATCACCTTGGAAATACCAGTCAAGGACTTAGGTGAGATCCGCGCGGCCTTCGAGGCCGAGGGCGAAGGACATGGTCAGCACGGGAACTGAGCGATGACGGGACGGATGAAGACGATCCTGGGTGGCGTGGCGGTGGCGGTTTTGGCCCTGGGCGCCGGTCTGACGCTGCGCCAGGTGATCGACAGCCGCACGGTGGCCACCGTCGCGTCGGTCGAATTGGGCGAGCCGTTCGAGTTGATCACCCATGACGGCGCGGCCATCACGGAAGCGGCGTTCCAAGGCCGCCCGACGCTGCTGTTCTTCGGCTTTACCCATTGCCCGGAAATCTGCCCAACCACGGTCTATGACATGGAGACATGGCTGACGGACCTGGAGGTCGGTCCGGAGGAGATCGGGGCCTACTTCGTGACCGTCGACCCCGAGCGGGATACGGCCGAGTTCCTGCGCGACTATCTGGAACCGCAGACCGACCGTGTGCTTGGCGTGACCGGCGACCCGGAGGATGTTTGGGCCATGGCGCGGTCGTGGCGGGTCTATTGGCAGAAGCGGCCCCTGGGCGACGGGGATTACACGGTCGATCATTACGCCTCGATCTTCGTGTTGGACGAGGCGGGGACGGTGGTTGACCTGATCTCTTACGGGGAAGAACCGGAGAGCGCCAAAGCCAAGATATCGGCCGTTCTGGGCTAACCTCGTCCGGCCTGTTCGGCCGTCCTCGGCCGGGGTTCGGGGATGCGACAATTGTCCAAGCCACTGGTGGTTGCGTGTTAGGGCCGCTTGCGCGGCGGGGCGCCCGGCTGGCCGTTGCGATTGCGTGGTGCTGCGCCTGGATGTCCGGCGCTTTGACGTTTTGCGGTCGGGTGCTTTGATCCACCCCCAGGGTGGATCACGCCCGTTCGGGCTATCCTTTGGCGACTGTCGCCCTTGGGCTTGACCCGAACGGATCTCGATTGGCCGGGGGTCCCCGGGTCCAGCCCAGGGATGACGCAGTGCAGAGGTGTTTCGCTGGGAGTGTGAACGGCTCCTGGGGGTGGCGATGCGCAACGTCTTTTCAATCTCGACAAAGGGTAGGGCTATGTCCGTCTCGTTGGACGATCTGTTTGGCGTTATCCGATCCGATGTTGACGTCGCGGCTGATCGCGCACGGGGCGAGCCAGATGGCTTTGGCATCGAATTGGTGTTCGTCGACGACGCCCCGTGGGAGTCCAATTGCCTGCGAACCTGGTCGCCGAAAAGTTGAGCTTCGCGGTGAGTGACGATCTGGCGGACGTGATCTTGGGCGAAGAAAAGGTCTTGGGCGACCTGGCCGTCGGCCTCAGCCCGGTCGAGATCGGCGAACCGGGCGAGGTCCGCGCCCCGGCGGCGCCCGATGTGATCCGGTTTGGGCGGCCAGTGGTTCACCCGCCCGGCGGCGACCTTGGCCTATGATGAGATCTTCGACGGGATTGCGGCGGCCAACCCGTTCTCCGATCTCGGCGTGCCGGTGGAGGCGGGATTCGGCCCGGCTCGACCGTCTTGCATTGCGATGAGGCGCCGTTCGCTGACCAGGAGGTGAGACGCCTGTCATCGGCCTAGACGGCGTTCCGTTGACGCCGCCGACCATCGCCGCGCTGACCGATCCGGGGAGACGGGCGGACGCCCCGAAGGACGCCGGGGCGGATCGTCAGCCCGGCGGGACTATCCGGTCCAACTCTAGGCGGCGTGTCTTGGCCTGAAATTCGGGCGACACCCGGTCGATGCTGCGGACCAGCGCCACCACGGCCTCCAACTCGGCAGGGCGCGCGCCCGTCAGAAGACGGTCCCGGAGGGCCCGGGTACAGGGCGGCGCGTTGAGAACCCGGATCAACAGGATCGCGGCCCATCGCGGCGCCGTTTGGCAGAGGCCGGGCAGGGTCGGCAGAAGGTTGGCGACATATCTGGGGTCGTCCCCCGCCCCGGCGAGATGTTCCACGGTATGCAGAAGGGACCACATGGCGTTTTCATGCGGGCCCTCGTCTTGGCGGAAAAACCGCGTCAAAGGCTCGACCGCCGCGGAGCTGCCCAGGGCCGCGATCTCTGCCAGGGCCCTGTCGAACGCGCCGAGGCCCCCACCCGGCGCATCGAGATCCACGGCGTCGAGGGCGGCGAGGCGGCGGTCGAGCGTCTGACGCAGTTCTTCCGGGGACGGTGGCGCGGCGCGGGATCTCTCATCGGTCACGGACGAATATCTCCGGGAAGGCGTCTCTGTTCTGGCGGGCCAGTTCCTGAAGCCTGCTTCGGGTGAAGTCACCATACAAGCCCTCGCCTTGATAGATCGTCCGCAGATCGCGGAGACCCGCCGCCAGCGCATCCCGAGGCGTCATATCGGCATCGGCTTGGGTGCCGTAGGTGAAGGTCTGCCGGTGACGCCCGCCCGCGCCGGGCACCGGCTGTTCCATGTTGATTGCGATACCATCGTCGGACGCGACCCCCGCCTGGCCCATGCGATTGGCGGACGGAACGTGGTGCGGTGTGATATTGTCGCCCCTCTGTCCGGCGGCCCGAAGGCTGGCGAAGGTGCCGACATCCAGCTCGTCCGCCAGGAGGCCCGCCGGCGGTGCCGGTCGCGCCGCCGTTGCAACCGTCGCGCCGACCTCGTCGATCACCCTGACGCCGCGCGATAAAGCGCCGCCGAACCCGGCAGAGGCCACATCGAAGAACGCGAGCATCTTGGCATCTTGTAGGGCGCGCCCTGACAGCGCGGTCCCCGTCAGCCGATTGGGCACGATATCCGCCCCGGTCGCGAGCGCTTCTAGCCCGGCGGCGAAATCGCCGACGGGGCCTGAGAGGAGCGGGATATCCGTCGCCCGCCGGACCGGCGCCCGGAGGATCGCGACCCCTGGCGCGGCCGGGCGGTTGGCCAGGTCGCGATCCAGATCGGCGGCTGCATCGACATCGAGCGTCGCGGTTGCCTGGGCCCAGACGGCCAGGGCCAGATCGGGCTGCTGCGCGTCGCGTAGGTCGATGATGTCATCGGCCACGGCCGAGATATCCGTGACCTCGCGACCCCACCATGTCTCGTCGGTGGCGGCAGACAGGATGTTCTGGGCGGTCGACCGTGCCTCGGCCGGATCGACCTCGACCGTTGGCGCGTCGAAGCGGCGGGCCCCCAGCATGACTTCGGCCGATTGCATCGTATCGAGCCGGTCGCGGGCCAGCATCTCGGCCGTTTCGGCCGCACCGGTGCCGTCATGCGGCAGAGTCGGGGTCAAGGCGTCCAAGACGCCGCGCGCGTGGTCGAGATCCGTGCGGGCCAGACGGCCGATTTCGTCCGCGATCCCCATGGCATCGACGGTCTCGACCATTTGGCCGGTGAGGCCGGCGGGATATTCTATCGTATGGCGGGCCCGAACCGCGTCGGCGGCCTGCATCTGGGCGACGACGTCCAGCCCGTGATCGGCCTGGCGCCAGCCACCGGGCGGTGGGGCGGGCAGGCTGGCGGTCCGCGCCGCCGCCGCCCGCTCGACCTCGTCCTGGGCCACTTGGCGGGCGATCTCGTCGGTGGGTGACGGCCCAGGCGATTGGCTGACGGGATCCCATGCATCGACCAGCGTCGCCGACATTGATTGGGAGAGCGAGGCGGTCCAATCAGCGGCGCTGAACGGGCTGGGCTGGTCGGGCAAGCCGAAGGACAAATCGGTGCTCGGTTCTGTCCATTGGGGCGCGACGGCCGGGCGGTCGCCACCGGTGGATTGGGGGCTCTGCGGTGTGGTCGACATGCGGCTGGCCGTGGATCTGCTGTCGCGATCATCGTCCTCTTCGTGCTGCGGAGTGTGGCTGCTGTCGGCCCTGCTGCGGGATGGTTCGGATTGCCCCGATGGGGACGCCGTGGAGGTGGGTGTCGGGTCGGTCGTGCCGCTGAAGGACGAGGTGGCGGAAGGTCGGGACGACGACGTCGATCCGCTGGATCGGGACGGTGTGTTCCGCTGGTCCACGCCCCGCGGATCGTGTCCGCCATCGGCGTTCCATGAGCCGTCGGGTGCGGACGAGCGGGATGAGGCCCGCTCTTCGGCGACCGAGTCGAGCCCGTTCATATCATCCGCCGCGGAGCTGGAGGATGAGACGGAGGATCCACCGCCGATGTCGAACATGTCCGCCTCCGCTGCTGTTATGTGCGTGCGACCAGCGTGACAGGCGCCAGTTACGGCAGCCTTACGACCTGGGGCAGCCACACGCCGGGCGGGGCCAGAAGATCGACGACCTTATGGCCAAAGCCGCGCCACCGCGCGGCCACCCCCGGGAGCGTGTGCCGCTGTCGATCACCTCTTTGAAAAGGCTCTGGCCTGATTCTCTCAAATTCGTTACAAGACGGACACAGACCCGGAAAACCGGGCTGGGCAGTAGAGTGACAGGCGGATTCCATGACTGAAATCGCGCATGGCGCGGTCATCGTCTCACCGGGCGAGGCCATCGTTTCCCGTTGGTGGCGGACGTTGGACAAGGGCGTGCTGGGCGCATTGGTCCTGCTGTTCGCCATTGGCTTATTGTTGGGCTTCGCAGCTTCGGTCCCATTGGCCGAGCGGAACGGATTGGCGCCGTTCCATTATGTCCAGCGCCAGGCGATTTTTGGCATTATGGCCTTTGCCGTGCTGCTGGGCACGTCGATGCTGACGCCGCAGATGGTGCGCCGCTTGGGCGTTATGGGGTTTTTTGTGGCGGCCGCCGCGCTGATGTTGTTGCCGGTCTTCGGGACCGATTTCGGCAAGGGGGCGACGCGCTGGTATTCGCTGGGCTTCGCGTCGCTGCAGCCATCGGAATTCCTGAAGCCTGTTTTCGTGATCATCACCGCGTGGCTGATGGCATCGGCGGCCGAACCCAACGGGCCGCCAGGGAAGTCGATCAGTTTTGGGATCCTGGTCGTGATCATCGCCTTCCTGGCGCTGCAACCGGATTTCGGCCAAGCCATGCTGACGATCATCGCATGGTCCGCTGTCTATTTCGTGGCGGGCGCGCCCATCGCGATCCTGACGGGCGTGATCGGGGCTGTCGGGGTCGTGGGCGTCTTTGCCTACAACAATTCCGAGCATTTCGCCCGCCGCATCGACGGTTTCCTGTCGCCCGAGGTCGATCCACGCACGCAGATGGGGTATGCCATCGACGCCATTCGCGAAGGCGGGTTCTTCGGGACCGGCGTGAACGAAGGGCGGGTGAAGTGGATCCTGCCGGATGCTCACACAGATTTCATTATCGCGGTCGCGGCAGAGGAGTATGGGCTGCTCATGGTCCTGTTCGTGGTTGTGCTCTTTGGCTTCATCGCGGCCCGCTGCTTGCTGCGGCTCTGTGTCGAGCGGGATATGTTCATCCGGCTGGCGGGGACGGGGCTGACGGTTCTGTTGGCCTCGCAGGCGTTCATCAACCTGGGCGTGGCCGTCCGCCTGTTGCCGGCAAAGGGGATGACCTTGCCCTTTGTCAGCTATGGCGGCTCGTCGCTGATCGCCATGGGGCTGCTGATGGGCATGTTGCTGTGTTTCACGCGCACGCGTCCCCAGGCCGAGATCGGCGATCACCTGCTATCGAACGGCTATAGATGAGCGGCCTGATCGTCATCGCGGCCGGGGGCACCGGGGGTCATATGTTCCCGGCCCAGGCGCTGGCGGAGGAGATGTTGGCGCGCGGCTGGCGGGTGAAGCTATCGACCGATGACCGAGGCGCACGCTATGCGGGCGGGTTCCCGGACGAGGTCGAGATCGAGGTGATGCCGTCGGCGACCTTCGCGCGGGGCGGGGTGCTGGCCAAGCTGGGTGTCCCGTTCAAGCTGGCGGGTGGCGTGATGCGGGCGATGCGGGCGTTTAGGCGCGACACGCCGGACGTGGTCGCGGGCTTCGGCGGGTATCCCGCGATCCCGGCCATGGCGGCGGCGGTGATGATGAAGCTGCCACGGTTGATCCATGAACAGAACGGCGTGCTGGGCCGCGTGAACCAGGTCTTCGCGACCCGGGTGGATGCGTTCGCCTGCGGGACCTGGCCGACCGCTTTGCCCGAGGGCGTCGAGGGCTATCATGTGGGCAACCCGGTGCGCGCGGCAATCCTGAAGCGCGCCGAGAGCCCCTATATCGCGCCGGGCGATCACCCCATGTCGGTCCTGGTGATTGGCGGCAGCCAGGGCGCGCGCATCTTGTCCGACATGGTACCTGAGGCGTTGTCGCAGCTGCCCGAGGCGATGCGCCAACATATCCGGGTGGCGCATCAGGCGCGGCCGGAAGACGGCGACCGGGTGGCGCAGTATTACGCCCAGGCCGGCATCGACGCCGAGGTGCTGCCGTTCTTCGACGACATCCCCACGCGGATGGCGGATGCGCAATTGGTGATCTGTCGCTCGGGCGCGTCGACCGTCGCCGACCTGTCGGTGATCGGGCGGCCTTCGATCCTGATCCCCTATGCCGTCGCGGCGGGCGACCACCAGACGGCCAATGCGCGGGGGCTGAGCGAGGCGGGCGCTGCCATCTTAATCCCTGAATCTAAAATGAATTCGTCCAGCTTGACGCAACAAGCCGAGCTGATCCTTTCCAACCCCCAGGGCGCGTCCAAGATGGCGCGTGCGGCCCTCTCGGTCGCGGTGCCCGACGCGGCGACGCGGCTGGCGGACCTGGCCGTGCATGTGAGCCAAACATGAATGCGATGTTTCAGATGAATGCGACCAAGCTTCCGACCCAGATGGGCCCCATCCACTTCGTCGGGATCGGCGGCATCGGTATGTCGGGCATCGCGGAGGTGCTTTTGTCGCACGGCTATACGGTCCAGGGGTCCGATCTTAAGGCGTCGAAGATCACCGAGCGATTGGAGGCGAAGGGCGCCAAGATCTTCGTTGGACAGAAGGCGGAGAACTTGGAAGGGGCTGATGTCATTGTGATTTCGTCGGCCATCAAGCCCGGGAACCCGGAGCTTGATGCCGCCCGCGCGCAAGGTCTGCCGGTGGTGCGGCGGGCCGAGATGCTGGCGGAGCTGATGCGGCTCAAGTCGAACATCGCCGTGGCGGGAACCCATGGGAAGACAACAACGACGACCATGGTCGCCGCGCTGCTGGATGCGGGCGAGATGGACCCGACGGTGATCAATGGCGGGATCATCCATGCCTACGATTCCAACGCCCGGATGGGGCAGGGCGAGTGGATGGTGGTGGAGGCCGATGAGAGCGACGGGACCTTCAACCGCCTGCCCGCGACCATCGCCATTGTGACCAATATCGACCCCGAACATATGGAGCATTGGGGCTCGATTGAGGCTCTTCGTCAAGGGTTTACGGACTTTGTGTCCAACATTCCGTTCTATGGTTTGGCGGTCTGCTGTACAGATCATCCGGAGGTCCGCGCGCTGGTTGGGCGGGTCACGGATCGGCGGATCGTGACGTTTGGGTTCAACGCCCAGGCCGATGTGCGCGCGGTGGGGCTTCGGTACGAGGCGGGCGTCTCGCTGTTCGACATCGCGCTGCAGGGCGAGGAGGATGTGATCGAGGGGTGTCGCTTGCCGATGCCTGGAGATCACAATGTTTCCAATGCCTTGTCCGCTGTTGCTGTGGCGCGGGAGCTGGGCGTGCCGAAGGACGTGATCCGCGACGGGCTCGCCGCTTTTGGGGGCGTGAACCGGCGGTTTACGCGGGTGGGCGAGTGGAATGGCGTGCCGATCATCGACGATTACGGCCACCATCCCGTTGAAATCGCTGCGGTTTTGAAGGCGGCCCGGCAAAGCATCGGCGAGGGCGGACGGGTGATCGCGGTGCATCAGCCGCATCGCTATTCGCGGCTGCACTCGCTGTTCGACGATTTCTGCGGCTGCTTCGCCGATGCGGATGTTGCTGGAATCGCTGATGTTTTTGCCGCCGGAGAGGACCCGATCGAGGGCGCGTCCCGCGACGATCTAGTGGCCGGTTTGATCCGCACGGGGCACCGTCACGCGCGGGCGGTGACGGGTGAGGACGACCTGGTTCGGCTGGTGCGCGAGCAGGCGCGGGAGGGGGATATCGTGGTCTGTCTGGGCGCGGGCACGATCTCGGCCTGGGCCAACGCGCTGCCCGCGAAACTGGCCGAATGAACCGAAAATTCACAAAATGGGGTCAATCTGAGGGCCCCGTTTCCCAATTTGTACAGACATTATGGCTCTGATCGCGCTCTGCCTCTGGGTCGTTTTGGCCTGGATTTTGGAGGTCGTCCTGACCGCCAAACAATCGTGGCCCGCCGCTTACGGTCTGATCGCCATCGGCGCCCCGCTGCTGGTCTGGCTCTGGGTCTCCACGGGCCCGGGCTGGGCGGCGTTGGGGCTGGGCGTCATGATGCTCGTCTTGCGCTGGCCGGTGCGGTATTTCGGGCGATGGGTGCGGGGGGTGATGCGGTAGGAGCGTGGTTGTACTGCGACGTAGCTATGGATGAATTCCGGATGCTGAGGGTCGCTAGGGTTCTGATTTTGGGTTCGAAGTGTCACCACATTGAATGCCGTAGGCGTTTGCGGCTTTTAACTCATGGCAGTTTGTTACCCGCCGGGAACTTGGTGGCTGGTCTTCGAAGTAACTGCTAAGTAGTTTTCTACAACCATTTTCGATCCGCATCGTTGACATGTCGTTTCGAAACCAGGTTTTGCGTCGTGCTTCCCAATAGTGTGTTTCTCGTCGCAGCCCTCTCCCAGACAGTCAAATGACATTGTAGCCAATTGGATGTGCCATTTGTCGCCGTCAGGCCGATAGTCATAGAAGCGTCCGCAATTTCCACAGCAAAGCTCTTTCTTGGCTTCAAAGAATTGTATTTTACGCTTAATATTGAAGCCGCATTCGCAATCGAAAGACGTAAAAACTCCAAAATTTGATCCCCAAATCGGCGAGCTGAAAAACGGCTCAAGCTCTGCCAAGATCTCGTCAATCTTTGCTTTTATCTTTTCTTCCTGGTCAGCCTTTCCGTTCCGGTGTTGAGATAACGTTGGTTCGTGG
>JBCDCW010000149.1:0-9567 GCA_039180995.1 Pseudomonadota bacterium | reverse complement strand
CTGCTGCAAGGGCAGGTCGTCGATCCGCTCACCCTGCAAGAGGACCTGGCCGCCGGAGATGTGGGCGGGCGGGTCCAGAAGGCCGATGACGGCGTTGCCGGTCATGGACTTCCCCGCGCCGGATTCGCCCACCACGCCGAGGATTTCGCCCTGCGCCACGTCCCAGGACACGGCGTCGACGGGGCGCAAGGTGCCCCGACGGGTGGGGATGTCGACGGTCAGATCGCGGAGGGAGAGGGCAGGGGTCATGACATCAGAGATCCGATGAAGACGCGGGCGATCGCGCCTCAATTTCGGGCATTAGCTGCACTGCAGCATTCAATTTTTCTGCAACGCAGCAATCGTAAGAGAATCGAGAGGGTGTCGCGGTATGAGAAGGTATCCAGCGGATCGGGGGGGCTGCACTCAAAGAAGGAAATACGCCATGTGCTTGCCTGCGACCTTCCTCGCCATGTTCCTGACCTTGATCGGCCCGGAACATATTTCGTCCGAACCCGGACGCTACATCGTCCATGCCGAAACCCGGGACGCCCATTGGGTTCTGGCAGGCGATGAATGGTGCACCATGGCGCCCCAGATCGACCGGATGGACCGTCTGGCGAGCCTGCGAGTCGACTGAGGTCCACTCCCTTCGGCCGATCATGTGACGCGCTCGTTCCTGAGTGCGTCCTGCAGCGCCTCCTACGAGGCGTAGAACTCGGTCTCCGGCAGGAACGGTGCGATTTCGGGCCGGCCTCGGAAGGTCATCTTCACGAGTGCCAAGGGTTGAGCGTCATCGCCCGTCCGGACGATGACGTCATCGCCCTCCTTCGCCCGCGCCTCGATGGTAAGACCGTCGCGGTACAGATCGAGCGGATGGCCCCAGGGGAGTTCCAGGAACAGATGATCCCGGAGCGCGGTGCATTCTTCGGGCTTGGGGCACCAGAAGCGGGTGTTTTTGTAGAGGGCGGTCATGCCTGAAGAGGTCCTGGCGCACTCGCCTGATCGTCTGCAACGCCTTGTTGAGCGACTAACTTAGGCTTATGTATATGGAAGAAAATGGAGCATGCCATGCTGTCAGGTCCCCCCATCGTCATCGTTTGATCTATCGATCAGCGTCGTTCTATCTTTGATCTCAATGCCTCTATCGGCCATTTTGTCGATCTGGTCGTGTATTCCTATGCGCAGTGCTCGTTCCGCCGAAACCGCCCTATCCAAGGCTGAGGCCCCCAGAAGGAAGAACGCATCAAGAGCTTCCTCCCGGCGCTCCATGCGGAGCTTTTCGTATCGGCCTTCATAGAAAGCACGCATCATCTCCGCGACGCCCTCGCCGGCCAAATAGTACTCGATGACCGGTTCAAGAAGATTGGCAGGAAGTTCGGTCAGATCGTCACGCAAGGTGTCGAAGATGATGTTCCCGGAGCTTGCGGCCCCACTTGGAAGAGATGGTTCATCAGCCTCTGCGGAACGTAGAATTTCAAGCAAACTCCGCTTCTTCTGTTCAGCAGCATCCGGCGAAAAAAAGGCGCGGTGATATCGTTCCGCAACCACGACTTCAGTATGAAGCGCGACGAGCATCCGAAGCATCCGCTCCTCTTTTGCATCATGGAGCTCTCTCTGCAGTCGCAACCTTTGCCACGCCCAAACCAAAGCTCCCAAACCAACTGATGCCAAAGCAACAACGAGCGCTTGGAGCAAGTCCATCACCGCAACCTCGGGTTCAACGCATCGCGCAGCCAATCCCCTAGCAAGTTCACCGACAGCGCCAGCGCCAGCAGGGTGACGGCTGGGAAGAACAGGATCCACCACTCGCCCGAGAACAGGAAGTCCTGTCCGATGCGGATCAGGGTGCCGAGGGAGGGCTGCGTGGGTGGGGCGCCGACGCCCAGGAAGGACAGCGTCGCCTCGGCGATGATCGCCAGGGCCAGCGAGATCGTGGCGATGACCAGCACCGGCGACAGGACATTGGGGAGGATGTGCCGCAGCATGATCGAGCCCGGCTTGCGACCGATCAGGCGAGCGGCCTGGACGTATTCCTTGTTCTTCTCCACCAGCGTCGCGCCACGGACCACGCGGGCGAACTGCACCCAATCGCTGAGGCCGATGGCGATAATCAGGACCCAGATGGCCATCTGGTCGCGATGCTCGATGGGGATGATCCCGCGGGCGATGCCGAAGATCAGTAGCGCTACCAGGATCGACGGGAAGGTCAGTTGGATGTCGGCCACGCGCATGATCAGACTGTCGATCCAGCCACCGATATAGCCCGCGATCAGGCCCAGCGTGACGCCCAGGACCATGGCGAAGACCACCGCCATAAAGCCCACGAACAGGGATATTCGCATACCGTAGAGGATGGTCGAGAACACGTCCCGCCCCTGATCGTCGGTGCCCATGATGAAGGTCTCGCCGGTGAACGCGTTGGGCTCCCCCGGTGGCGAGAAGCCGTTCATCAGGTTCAGCGAGGCCGGGTCGAATGGGTTGGTGGTCGCGATCAAGGGCGCGAAGACGGCCGATAAGATCAGCAGCAGCGTCACCAAGGCCGCGATCATCGCCACCGGCGAGCGGCGGAAGGAATAGGCGATGTCGCTGTCCCATGCGGTCTTCCAGCGGGACAGTTGCGTAGGCTCGGGCGTGACAACAGGCGCGCGGGTGCTGTCGGGCAGGTCGGTCATGCATGCCTCCCGTCGATGCGAAGGCGCGGGTCGACCCAGACATAGAGGATGTCCACGATCAGGTTGATCAGCACGAACATGACCGAGATCAGCATCAGGTAGGCGGCCATCACGGGGATGTCGACGAATTGCACCGCGTTGATGAACAGGAGGCCCACGCCGGGCCATTGGAACACCGTCTCGGTGATGATGGCGAAGGCGATGATGGCGCCCAGTTGCAGGCCGGTGACGGTGATCACGGGGATCATGGTGTTCTTCAGCGCGTGGCGGAAGTTCACCGCCTTGGCCGAAAGCCCGCGCGCGCGCGCGAAGCGGATGTAGTCCTGGCGCAGGACCTCCAGCATCTCGGATCGCACGAGGCGCATGATGAGGGTCATCTGGAACAGGCCCAGGGTGATCGACGGCAGGATCAGGGATTTCAGCCCGCTTTCGGTGAGAAACCCAGTGGTCCACCAGCCGAGGTCCACGACGTCGCCGCGCCCGAAAGTGGGCAACCATCGAAGCTGCACCCCGAATACGTAGATCAGAAGGATCCCGATCAGGAAGGTCGGCAGGCTGACCCCGATCAGCGAGGCCGACATGATGAAATTCGCCGCCCAGCCATTCCGCCGGATCGCGGTGAATACGCCCAGCGCGATGCCCACACTCAGCGCCAGGAAGCCCGACACGAAGGCCAACTCCAACGTCGCCGGCGCCCGCTCCAGGATAATCTCGGCCACGGGGCGACTGGCGATAGCTGATGCCGAAATCGCCTTGGACGGCCCGGCCCAAGAAGTTGGCGTATTGCATCAGGAACGGATCGTTCAGGCCCAGCGCCTCGCGCAGGCGTTCCACGTCCTGGACGGTGCGTTCCTGGCCCAGCAACTGCTCGATCGGGTCGCCCACGAAGCGGAACATGCCGAAGGCAACCAAGCCGACCGCCAGCAGAACGATCAAGGATTGGAAGACGCGGCGGATGATATAGGCGAGCATTTAAGGTGTGTTCCGTCTTCGACCACCCAGGTCAAGTAGTGCTGGACCCGTCCTCCGCCACGTCGCGCGCCTTGACGATCAGGTCAGCCGCCCGCGCGCGATCCGCCGCATCGCTGAGCAAAAGCAAGACGAGCCGCGCGTTCAGAGCATGACTCTCGGCCTCGCCCAGCCCCCTATGGGCGTCGAGCAGCAAGGCATAGAGATCGTCTTCGGTCATTCGGCGACCACGGGCTGAGCGACCCGCAGGCGCGCCAGGGCGGGAGCCACATCACCGCTGGTCAGCGTCTCGGCGATATGGCCATCAGGTCGCAGCAGATGCGCCACGTCCCACCCAAGCCGGGCGCGCGTCTGGCTGTCGATGTCTATGGCAACCGCCTCCGACGGGCTCCCATCGGCCGCGACGCGGAGGACGGACAGATCGGGCGGCACCGTGACATCCGGAGCGCCCAGGATCAGAAGACACGCATGCCCTGGGACGACCTCGATCAGCCAACGGGGGCCGTCCGCCGTCTGGATCCGCGCATCTCGCAGGGGGGTCCCCGCGGGCGGGGGTCCCTGCAACGTAAGACCCTCGTAAGAGGCCGGCTTGGACAAGCGCCCGGAATTGATGAACGGTCGGATCGCCGCATGATCGTGGGACAACCGCAGGACCTCGGTCCGCAGCAACCGCTCGACGGGCGTTTTCGGCGTCATAAAGGTGGTCGCACGGGACGAATTCAGGATGTTCTCATCCGCCGCATGCCCGCGTTCTTCGTCATAGGTCGCCAACAGCGCCCCCGGCGCCCCATCCAGCACGGCCGCCAGCTTCCAACCCAAATTGTCGGCATCCTGCACGCCGCCATTGCCGCCCCGCGCCCCAAAGGGCGACACGACATGGGCGCTGTCACCCGCGAAGATCACGCGGCCATGGATGAACCGATCCAGCCGCGCGCACCGGAACCGATAGACCGACAGCCAATCCATCCGAAACGGTGTGTCGCCGAGCATTGCTTTTAAGCGCGGCAACACCCGCGCCTCAGTCGCTTCGGCCTGCCGGTCGGCATCCGGGGATAGCTGTAAGTCGATCCGCCAGATGTCGTCGGGTTGCTTGTGCAGCAATGCGCTTTCACCGGGATGGAAGGGCGGCTCGAACCAGAAATGCCGCTCAGCGGCGTCCGACGCATAGGGGTTCTCGGCCATCTCCACATCGGCGATCAGGAAATGCTCGTCGAAGCTTTGCCCCTCGAACGGCAACCCCATGCGCTTGCGGATCGGCGAACCCGAGCCGTCGCAGGCGATCACATAATCGGCCTCTAGCGCATAAGCTCCGCCCGGCGCCTCGACCCGCAAGACGACGTGACCGCCGCGGTCCGTGTGATCGGTCACCGAAGAATGGAACCGCAAGTCGATCAGATCCGGGAAGTCGGACGCCCGCTCGATCAGATAATGCTCGACGTAGTATTGCTGAAGGTTCACGAAGGCCGGATATTTATGCCCGGCCTCGGGCAGCAAATCAAAGGCATAGACCTCTTTCGCCCCATGGAACAGCCGCCCCACGGTCCAGGTCACGCCCTTGGCCAGCATGCGATCGCCGATGCCCAGCCGGTCGAAGATTTCCAACGTCCGCTTGGCCCAACAGATCGCCCGGCTGCCATTGGACACCCGGTCCTTGGCATCCAACACCACACTCGCCACGCCGCGCTGCGCCAAGTCGATGGCCAGCGTCACACCCACCGGCCCCGCGCCGACGATAACGACGGGGACGCGACCGACCGGTGGCGGATCGGGCATGGCAAGCGGAGCAAAGTCAAACGCCATGGTCTACCCCTGCAATGCCGCCCACATCTCGGCATCGCGTTCGGCCGTCCAGATGCGGGGATGACGCACATCCCGCGCCTCGTCATAGGCGCGGGCCACGTTGAAGGGCAGGCAATGCTCGTAGATGGCGTAATCCGCAAACTTCGGGTCGCAGGCGTCCCGGCAGGCCGCCATTGCCTGTTTCAACGACCCGCCGCCCAATGCCACCTTCGCCACCGCCCGGTAGGTTGAGGTCACGAAATCCGCCGTCGAATCCAGCGCCCCATGGACCCGATCCCGACCCACCAAGGCGCCGCCGCGCCCCGGCGCGATGGCGTCCACGTCCCACCGTCGGATCGCATCCAGCGTGCCGGGCCAGTCGTGGAAGTGCCCGTCCCCACAATAGCAGGCCGAGTGATCCTCGACGATATCCCCGGTGAACATGACATTGGAATCGGGCACATAAACCACGGCATCCCCCGCCGTATGGGCGCGGCCCATCTGCATGATATCCACGCGGCGCTGCCCCAGATAAACAGACATCCGCCCCTTGAAGGTCGTCGTCGGAAAGGTCAGCCCCGGGATCTCCTCGTGCCCTTGGAAGAGGCGCGGGAAGCGGGCGAATTCGCTGTCCCAATCCTCCTGTCCGCGCTCCACCACCATGGCGCGGGCGGGTTCGGACATGATCACCGCCGGCGCGCCGTAGGCCGAGGCGCCCAGCACCCGCACCGCGTGATAATGTGTCAGCACCAGATGGGTGATCGGCTTGTCGGTGACCGACCGCACCTTCTCGATCACCATCCGGGCAAGGCGCGGCGTCGCCTGCGCCTCGACGATCATCACGGCATCGTCCCCGATGATGACACCTGAATTCGGATCGCCCTCGGCTGTGAACGCCCAGAGCCCGTCGCCGATTTCATCGAAGGTGATCGTTTTCTCCGCCATGTCCCCTTGGGACGCGAACGCCTTTGTCATGCTTGGATCACCTCTTGCTCGATCCGCCCAAACATATCGGACCCATCGGCATCTTCCATCCAGATCTCCACCCGATCGCCGGGCACCAGAAACGGCGTGCGCGGCGCGCCATCCAGGATGGTCTCGACCATCCGCTGCTCGGCGATACAGGAATAGCCCCGGCCGCCCTGGGACACCGGCCGCCCCGGGTCGTCGCCGTCCTTGTTTGACACGGTTCCCGACCCGATCACCGTCCCCGCTGGCAAATCCCGCGTTCGCGCCGCATGCACGATCAATTGTGGGAAATCGAATGTCATATCCTCACCCGCCTGGGTCCGCCCAAACGCCACTCCGTTGAGGTTAACGCACATGGTTCCATGCAGCCGTGCCCCGTCCCAGCCCGGCAATGCGTCGGGCGTCACGGCCACCGACGCCAGGGCCGAGGGCGGCTTCGACTGCACGAACCCGAACCCCTTGGCCAACTCGCCCGGGATCAAGCCGCGCAACGAGACGTCATTCAAGATCGTCACCGCCCGAATGGCCGCCGCCGCCGCCGCCCGATCCGCGCCGCGCGGCACGGCGGCCAAGATCACCGCCACCTCCGCCTCGAAATCCGTGCCCCAATCGTCCCGAGACGGGATCGGGGCACGTCGCCCCAGAAACGGCGCGGAACACCCCTGATACATCAGCGGATCGGTCCAGAAACTATCCGGCATCTCCGCGCCGCGCGCCTTCCGGACAAGCTCCACATGGTTCACATAGGCCGACCCATCCAAGAACGCCCAAGCCCGTGGCAGGACCGGACCCAGGTCCGAAACGGGCTCTGGCGTCTCCAAGCGCGCGTCACCGCCGTCGAGCCAAGCCAGCAAGGTCCCGCAAGCCAGCGGACGACAGGAGGCCCCATCCACCGCAACCAATCGCCCATCCGGTCCGGGTCCAGCCAAAGTCGCGAGCCGCATCCTAGTCCTTCCTGCTGCGCCCACGGGCGAGATCGCGATAGAAGTCGCGGCTTTTTTCGCGGGCGCGCCAGTATTCCCGGAGCGCTTTGGGCGCGGTCACCAGAGCGAAGACGAACAACGCGAGCAACACCCACCCGAACAGACCGAGGGATGCAAAGAAGTCTGTCATCTCTACCGCCTTCCTCTGGCCGGAAATACCTCGGGGGAGTCGCCTCTGGCGACGGGGGCAGAGCCCCTTACCCGCGCCCCTCGGGTGTGCCGTCGAACATCTTGGGCAGGTCCGACCAACAGTCCACATAATCGTCTTGCAACGGGGCCTCCGTCGCGGCGAACGGGGTCAGATGCTGCGGGAACCGGGTCTCGAACATGAAGGACATGGTGTCCTCCAGCTTGTGGGGCGCCAACGCCGCCGACGTCGCCTTGACGAACGCCTCCCGGTCGGGCCCGTGGGGTAGCATCATGTTGTGAAGCGACACGCCGCCGGGCACGAAACCTTGGGGCTTGGCGTCGTATTCGCCATAGATATTGCCCATCAGTTCGGACATGACGTTGCGGTGGTACCAGGGCGGGCGGAACGTGTCCTCGGCCACCATCCAGCGGTCGCGGAACAGGACGAAGTCGATATTCGCCGTGCCCGGCACGCCGGACGGGGCGGTCAGCACGGTGAAGATCGACGGGTCCGGGTGGTCGAAGAGGATCGCACCGACCGGGCAATAGGCGTTCAGATCGTATTTGCAGGGCGCATAGTTGCCATGCCAGGCCACGACATCCAGCGGCGAATGCCCGATCTCGCAGGCATGGAAATGGCCGCCCCATTTGATTGTCATGGTGGAGGGCACCTCACGATCCTCATAGGCCGCGACGGGCGTCTTGAAATCCCGTCGGTTGGCCAGGCAGTTGGCGCCGATGGGCCCCCGATCCGGCAGGGCAAACCGCTGTCCGTAGTTCTCGCACACGAACCCCCGGCAAGGCCCGTCCAGCACCTCGACCTTATGCACCAACCCGCGCGGGATCACCGCGATCTCTTGCGGGGCCAGGTCGATCACGCCCAGCTCGGTGCGGACCCGCAGGCGGCCCTCCTGGGGCACGACCAACATCTCGCCATCGGCGTTCTGGAAATAGGCGTCCACCATACTCTCGGTGACCAGATAGACATGGGCGGCCATGCCGGTCTGGGTCGACACGTCCCCTGCGGTGGTCATGGTGCGCATGCCCGTCACCCAAGTCAGGGCTTCGCCCCCATGGGGCACGGGATCCCAGCGATATTGGCCGAGCGAGATCACATCGGGGTCGGCGAATGGCGCCGATACCCAGAACGGCATGTCGATCTTGGCGTACCGGCCGGAATGCTTGACCGACGGCCGGATGCGATAGCACCAGGTCCGCTCGTTCTGCCCCTGGGGTGCGGTGAAGGCGGATCCGGAGAGTTGCTCGCCATAGAGCCCATAGGCGCAGCGCTGGGGCGAGTTCATCCCCTGGGGCAGCGCGCCGGGCAGGGCCTCGGTCTCGAAATCATTGCCGAAGCCCGGCATGTATTGCAATTCACCCGCGGCGGCATCGTTGAGGGTCTGGGGATCGGTCCGTCTGTTCATGGCAGCCTCCCTGGTCAGTCAGGAATATATCACGCCCCAGCCCGGGCGCCATCAATTGCCGGGCTGCTTCAGATGCGGTATATCTGTGCGGTATCGAACGGAGCGTCCTATGCCCACCCGCAAAACCAGCCTCACGATGGATGCCGACCTTCTGGACGAAGCGCGAGAATACGGCATCAATATCTCGGCAGCGGCCAGTTCTGGACTGGAAAGCGTTGTGAAAGCTGAACGCCAGCGCCGTTGGCAGAATGAAAACCGCGCCTGGATTGATGATTACAACAGGATCGTTGAGACGCACGGCCTCCCGCTTGCGAAGCATCGCGCCTTCCGGCCCGAGGACTAGGCGTTGGCGCAATGGAGCGTGCATCTCGTCGATGGCACGGACTACGTGCTGGATATTCAAAGCGACTTCTTGTCCGGCATATCGACCTGCCTTGTCGTGCCGCTTCTACCACCACACTTGGTCCCACAAGGCTATCCTAGAGCGTTTCGGTCTGAATTTGAATCGCGGGGATTCCCTTGCGGCACCAGATGTGATTCATCCTTTTTGGGAGGATGGATCTTGTCAGCACCTTTACCAATGGCACTCAGAGCACGATCACGGCGCGGATTGCATCGTTATTGCCAGTCATCGGCCGGGTATGCAGGACCTGCTACTGG
>JBCDCW010000148.1:0-9580 GCA_039180995.1 Pseudomonadota bacterium | reverse complement strand
CGCGCCTGCGCCGCCCTTTGGCGCGCCTGGGCTGCCGCCCTCGCCCTGGCCATCCTCGTCTCCCTCCTCTGATCGGGCTTGCGTGGCTAGAATGTTCCGGTAAAGTTCTTCCCAACAAAGACGGAGACTCCGATGCCCCTCGGCCCCAAACTGAACGGCACCCTCCGGCGTTTCATCGAAGCCCAACCGGTCTTCTTCGTCGCCACCGCCGCCGAAACCGGTCGCGTGAATCTCTCGCCCAAGGGGGCCGACACGCTCCGGATCCTGGACGACACCCATATCCGCTGGCTGAACCTGTCGGGCAGCGGGAACGAAACGGCGGGCCATCTCCGCGCCCAAAATCGCATCACGCTGATGTTCTGCGCCTTCGAAGGCGACGCCCTGATCCTGCGCGTCTACGGCCGGGCGTCGACCCTGCATCCCCGCGATGCGGGCTGGGACGCGGCCCTCGCCGACTTTCCGACCCTGGCCGGCAGCCGACAGATTTTCGACGTCACCATCGACGGGGTCCAGACCTCCTGCGGGACGGGCGTGCCGCTGATGACCCATACCGGCGACCGGGCGCAGACCGAATTGGTGCCCTATTACGACGACATGGGCCCCGATGGCGTGCGCGACTACTGGCGCCGCAAGAACGTCCACACCATCGACGGCTTTGAAACCGGCCTCTTCGACGATTGAGGCCGGGCCCGCTCAGGCCCGCCGCACGCGCACATCTTGGGACACCAAGTCCGCCAGCCCCATCGTCATCAGGAAAGAGACATCCCCCGCGTCCCGCCCCACGCCGATCAGGGCCATGTTGGACGGCGTCGCCATGCCCGTCGCATCCACCAGATGCCACGCCCCATCCAACCAGACCTCCGCCACGGCATGGAAATCGGGCGGGTCCACATCGGGCGCGTAGACGCTGGCCATCCGCGCCGGCACACCGCCCGCCCGGGCCAGGGTGATCAGCACATGGGCATAATCCCGGCATACGCCTTGCCGCTGCACGAAAGTCTCGCGCGCCGTCGTGGCCGGGCCGCTGACGCCCGGAACATAGGTGAACGTCCGCTCGATCCAATCGCGCAGCGCCGCGACCAACGGCCCGCCGGTCAGCTCCCCGAACTCGGCCGCCACGAACGCCCCGAATTCCTCGCAGGGGCAATAGCGGGACGGCAGCAGAAACGTCGTCGCCTCCCCGGTCAAGTATCGTGGGTCGGTCGCCGGCAGGTCCCCGATGGCCGGGTCGGGCCGGTCGACCAGAATGTCGGCGGTATAGGTGATCTCCAGGCGCCCTTCGGCCCGCATCCAGGCCCGCATGCCCAAGGCCGCCTCGGCGGGAATCCGGGCGAAATCCTCGACCGGACTGGTCATCAGCGCCTCTTCGCGCACACTCTGCCCCGCCGCCCGCGCCGCTTCGATCTGTAACAACAGATCCGATGGCTCCGACAGGTCGTAGGTCAGCCGCACCTCGACCGCCAGGGTCACGCTCAAGACCGCTCCTCCGAAGGGGCCAGGCCCGCCGCCATCCCGGTGCTCGGATCGACCCGGATGGCCCCAATCCCGTATCGCCGGGCCATCTGCCCCATGATCTCGTCTCCTCTGTCTGGCCCCGGTCGCCGGGCCCCAATCACATCGTCCCGCGATCCCATCGGTGCCATTCGCTTTCACCTGTGGCGCCCGTCAACTTTGGAAAGCCCCAAATTGCGCCGACCGGTCAGCCCCGTGCCGGATTGGTCCATCCATTCATACGCAGGCTTGGCCTTCACGCGCGCCTTTTCCTTTCACAGATGTCCCGGAGGGCGCGAGGGGCAGGCATGGATCAGTTAAGATCCCGTCACCAAAAGCGTACAGACGTGCGTCTGTACGGGGGGTGTACGCCGGGTGTACGGGGGGTGCCCCTAGGCAACCAACGCTTCAGCGTTCTTCAGATCCACCGAAACAAGCTGGCTAACCCCTTGTTCCACCATCGTAACCCCGAACAACCGGTCCATC
Source organism: Pseudomonadota bacterium (assembly GCA_039180995.1). GTDB lineage: Bacteria > Pseudomonadota > Alphaproteobacteria > Rhodobacterales > Rhodobacteraceae > Jannaschia. Next base: position 7,603 of record JBCDCW010000148.1, on the reverse strand, counting down.
CGCGCCATGGTCACCGCGTGGTGGGTGATAATTAAAAATCGGGTCGAGGTCCGCCGGGTCATCTCATCCAGCATGTCGCAAAACCGGGTCACGTTCGCGTCGTCCAGCGGCGCGTCCACCTCGTCCAGAACACAGATCGGCGCCGGGTTCGCGAGGAACACCGCAAAGATCAGCGCCAGCGCCGTCAGCGTCTGCTCACCGCCCGACAACAGGCTCAGCGTGGCCAGCTTCTTGCCGGGTGGCTGGCACATGATCTCTAGGCCAGCCTCTAGCGGGTCATCGCTTTCGACCAGTTCCAATCGGGCTTCGCCACCTTGGAACAAATGCTTGAACAACATCGCGAAATTCGTGTTCACCGTATCGAACGCATCCAGAAGCCGCTGGCGCCCTTCCTTGTTCAACGCCGCGATGCCGGCCCGCAACTCGGACACGGCCTGCTCCAGATCGGCCTTTTCGCTCACCAACGCGTCATGCTCCGCCTGCACCTCGCGGGCATCCTCTTCGGCGCGCAGGTTCACCGCTCCCAGCGCATCCCGCTGCCGCTTCAAAGCGTTGACCTGGGCCTCAATTTTCTCAACGGGTGGAAGGATTTCCGCGTCGACGTTCAACGCCTCGAGCAGCGCCTCTGGCGTACATTCCAAATCGTCCGCGATCCGCTCCTCGGCCAGCGCCACGGTCTCCTTCGCCGCATCCGCCCGCGCCTCGGCCCGCGCCCGTGCCTCGCGCGCCTCGCCCGCCGCGCGCTCGGCGTCTCGCGCCGCCTGAACAGCCTCGCGCAGCGCCGTTTCGCCCGATGCCAGCGCATCCGCGGCCTTGGCCCGACGCGCCTCGGCCCGCTCGATCTCCACGGCCAGATCATCCCGCTGCCGCGCGAGTTCCTTGGGCACAGCCCGCGCCGTTTCCAACTCCGCCTCGGCCTGCGCGCGGCGCTCGGTCAAGTCGCCCAAGCGCTTGTCCGCGCTCTCTAACCGACTGCGCCAACTGGTTAAATCCTTCTCAACCTGCGCTGCCCGCGCTGTCCGCGCCGCCGCCTCGCGCTTTAACTCGTCGGCCTGCGCGCGCGCGGCCATCATCGCCATCCGCGCGGCTTCCACGCTGGTCCGGATCGTCTCCAACGCGGCGCGCGCCGCGTCGATGGGCGGCAAATCCCGGCGCGCAGCCTCGGCCTCCGTTAGGGCAGCCCGGGCCTCCAACAGCTCCGCCTCCAGCCGTGCCACGTTCATCTGCGCGTTCTCCAGACGCGAAGCCGCCCCATTCCGGGCACCCTCGGCCTGGGCCAGGGCCCGCCCCGCTTCCGTCAGCGCGCGGTCGGTGGTGCGCCGAACCTCCCTGGCTTCCGCCTCGCTGGCGCGGCGGCGCTCCAAGGTGGCGACCAACGCTTCATGGGCCGCACGCGTCCCTGCCGCCCGGTTATCGGCTTCCTCGTGGTCTTGGCGCAAAGAGGCCAAGCGGTTCACCTGCTTCAGCCGCAAAGCCGCCGCCGACGGGGCCGCGTCAGCGGTGGCGCGGAACCCGTCCCAGCGCCAAAGATCACCGTCGGTCGAGACGAGGACTTGGCCAGGTTGGAGCATCGGTTGCAGCTGCGCAGCTTCCTCCGGATTGACCAAGCCAATCTGGCCCAGCCCCCGGGTCAGCGCATCGGGCACCTCTACATGCGTGCCGAGCGGGTCGACGCCTTCGGGCAGCGATTGGCGGGTTTCATAGGGCGGAAGCAGGGCCCATCCCGCCTCCTCCTCATCGCCGACGCCCAATTCCGACGCCCGCAGATCGTCGCCATAAGCGGCGCCAAGGGCCGCCTCGAAGCCCGGGGCGACGGTCACCCTGTCCAACAACGGCTCGCCATCGCCCTGGTCTCGGGCCAGCAGGCTGGCCAGCGCACTCACCTCGGCGCCCAGGGTGTTGGCGATGCCTTCGGCCTCGGCCCGTTCGATGCGGGCACGGCCTTCGTCTTCTTGGGCCTTTTCGCGCGCTATCTCGGCTTCGATCAAAGCGGATTCGGCGGCCGTGGCCGCGTCTTGGGCGCGGGCTTGGTCGGCCGCAGCGGCCCGTGCCGCGTCCTCGGACGTGGCGAGCAACCCGCGCGTCTGATCGGCCTGATCGCGGGCCTGTTCGGTGCTAGCGTCAATGCGGGACAGGCGCGTGGCCGCGTCTTCGGCGAGCCGCGTAACCGATTGGTGCCGGGCCGAAAGGCGGGCCAGATCTTCAGTCAGCGTCGAGAGTTCGCCCTCCCGCTCGGCCAAGACTTTGGCTGCTTCAATGGCGGCGGCTTGGGCGATTGAAAGGGCATCGTCTTGGCCATCAGCCGCCTGGATCAGGTCGGTCTGTTCTTGCGTCAAACGCGCGATCGTGTCGCCCGCATCACGGTTCAGGGTCCCTTCTCGATCGGCATCGGAGAGCAGTTGGGCGATGCGCGCTTCCAAGTTTTCGATGGTCGCTCGGGCCTGGGTTTCACGGTCGGTCAGTGTGTCGCGCTGCACCAGCAGGCGCTGCAAAACGGCGCCCGCGACCGCCTCCTCCTCGCGCAGCGGAGGCACCGCCTCTTCGGCGCTTGCGCGCGCCTCATCGGCAGCACGGGCGCCGCGTTCGGCGGACGCAGCGCCCGTGAGGCAGGCGCGCAGATCGTCTTCGGTGCTGGCGCGGGCCAGCTCCGCCTCGCGCCAGCGGCGGTAGAGAAGGAGCCCTTCGGCTTGCCGCAGGCTGGTCCCGATTTCGCGGTAGCGGGCGGCTTGGCGGGCTTGGCGCGCCAAGGTGGCGAGTTGGGCGGCCAGTTGTTCGACCACGTCTTCGACGCGGGTCAGATTGCCCTCGGTCCCGTTGAGCTTGAGTTCGGCTTCGTGCCGCCGTTGATAGAGGCCGGAAATGCCCGCCGCCTCTTCCAGGATGCGGCGGCGCTTCTGGGGCTTGGCGTTGATCAGTTCACTGATCTGACCCTGGCGGACCAAGGCCGGGGAATGGGCACCGGTGGACGCATCGGCGAAGAGCATCTGGACATCGCGGGCCCGGACATCCGTGCCGTTGAGCTTGTAGGCCGAGCCCGCGTCGCGGGTGATGCGGCGGACCACGTCCAGGGCGTCGCTATGGTTGAAAGCCGCCGGGGCCGTACGCTCTTGGTTGTCGAGCGCGAGGGTCACTTCGGCAAAGTTACGCGCGGGGCGCGAGGCGGCTCCGGCGAAGATCACGTCCTCCATCCCGCCGCCCCGCATGGCGGTGGGGCGGTTTTCGCCCATGACCCAACGGAGGGCTTCGAGGAGGTTGGATTTGCCACATCCGTTTGGCCCGACCACACCCGTCAAGCCGTCGGCGATGACCAGGTCCGTGGGATCGACGAACGACTTAAAGCCGTTCAAGCGGAGACGGGAGAAACGCATGGGCTATTGATGCGACGTCCGGCGGGGGCGTCAACAGGAGATGGGGCGCATTTGGGGGCGCATGGAGGCTTTTCCACAAGATATCGCCGGGTACCTCTGGGTGTTGGGGGCTCTGCCCCCGTCGCGCGAGCGCGACACCCCCGAGGTATTTTGGGCCAGAGGAAGACAAGATGGCGCGTCGATGCCGCACTTTCCGAGGTCTGCCGTCTTCTATAGAGGGGCGCGACCATCGTTTCGGAGACCGGCCATGACCCCGTTTCGCAGCTTGCTGATCGTGCTCTGCATCGCAGGGGTGATCCTGCCGTTTCGGTATTTCCTGCCATGGTTGCAGGCGAACGATTGGAACATGAGCGCAATGCTGGACGCCTGGCATGTGAACGACGCCACAAGCGGGTTGGTCTGGGATCTGACCGTGGCGGCAATAACGCTGACCGTCTGGTGCATCTGGGAGAGCGTGCGGACCCGGCGCTGGATCGGTTTGCTGGCGATCCCCGCAACTTATGGGGTGGGCGTGTCGCTGGGGCTGCCGCTCTATCTGCTGCTGAGACGGGGTTAATGGATCATTTCCTATACAGGGACGGGGCGCTTCACGCCGAGGAGGTGCCGCTGGCGCAAATCGCATCGGAGGTGGGGACGCCGACCTATGTCTATTCGACCGCCACGCTGCTGCGGCATTATCGGTTGTTCGACGAGGCGCTGGATTGGGGGCCGCATTTGGTTTGCTATGCGGTGAAGGCCGCGAGCAACGTCGCCATCCTGAAGCTGCTGGGCGATGCGGGGGCTGGTATGGATGTGGTGTCGGAGGGGGAATATCGGCGCGCCCGCGCGGCGGGCGTCCCGGCCGAGCGGATCGTGTTTTCCGGCGTCGGCAAGACTGAGGGCGAGATGCGCCATGTGCTGGCCGGGGGCGTGCGGCAAATTAATCTGGAGAGCGAACCGGAGATGCGGCTGCTGTCGAAGATCGCCGCCGAAATGGGGACCGAGGTGCCGGTCACCGTGCGGGTGAACCCGGACGTCGACGCCAAGACCCACGAAAAGATCGCCACCGGCAAATCCGAGAACAAGTTCGGCATCCCGATCGCCAGGGCCCGGCAGGTCTATGCCGAGATCGCGCGTCTGCCCGGCCTGAGAGTCATTGGGATCGACGTCCATATCGGCTCGCAACTGACTGATCTGGAGCCGTTCCGCCAAGCCTATCGCAAGGTGGCCGACCTGACCGAGACCCTCCGCGCCGATGGGCATGAGATCGGCCGCCTGGACCTTGGGGGCGGTCTCGGCATCCCGTATGCCCGCTCGAACCTCGCCCCGCCGGTGCCGCAGGAATACGGCCAGGTGATCCGAGAGGAGGTCGGGCATCTGGGCTGCGAGATCGAGATCGAGCCGGGCCGATTGATCGCGGGAAATGCTGGGATCCTGCTGACCGCGACAATTTTCGTCAAAGAGGGCGAGGGCCGCGATTTCCTGATCTTGGACGCGGCCATGAATGACCTGATCCGCCCGGCCATGTATGGCGCCCATCATGACATCGTCCCGGTCCGCGAGCCTATGCCGGGCGTCGATCAGCGGCCCTACGACATCGTCGGCCCGGTCTGCGAAAGCGGCGATACCTTCGCCAAGGGTCGCGACATGGCGCCGCTGGCGGCCGGCGATCTGGTCGCGTTCCGCAGCGCCGGGGCCTACGGATCGGTCATGGCCAGTGAGTATAATAGCCGCCCATTGATCCCCGAAGTGCTGGTGGACGGCGATAACTACGCTGTCATCCGCCGCCGTCCCACCTTTGACGAGATGATTTCCCGCGATACCATTCCCGAATGGCTTCGCGACCCCTAGGTTGAGGGGCACGACCGGAGGGACGCCAATGGCCGACGCGACGACCCATGTGCTACGACAGCTTCGGCTGACCCGATTGGGCCTATGGGCCGAGCGTATCACGCGCGGCTTTTGGCCTGCATGGTCGGCCCTTTTCGCAGCGGTGGCTGTCTGGGCGTTCGATATCGGTCCCGAATTATGGCGCGGCAGCTTAATCGCAGCTCTCGGTCTATTGACGCTGGTAACCACAATTCTGGGGCTGCGGTCTTTCCAAGCCCCCAGTGAGGCCGAGGCGCGGGCTCGGTTGGACGAGACACTTGCCGGCCGCCCACTGACGGCGTTGCAGGACGACCAAGTCATCGGCCAAGACGATGCCGCTTCAGCCGCCGTGTGGGAGGCGCATCAACGTCGCATGGCGGCGCGCTTGGCCGATGCCCGGGCCGTGGCGCCCGATCTGAAGGTGTCGTCACGCGACCCTTACGCACTGCGCTATCTAGCGGTCCTGATGGCCGCACTCGGCCTGCTCTTCGGGACGATCTGGCGTGCCCCCGAGATGCCCGACTTGACCGCCACGGGTCAGGCCGTGGCCGCCGGCCCGTCTTGGGAAGCCTGGTTGGAACCGCCGCGACATACCGGGTTGCCGACACTTTATCTGCCCGAGATCGATCCCGGCGCCGTCGAAGTGCCCGAGGGCACGCGTGTGACCCTGCGGCTCTATGGCGACACGACCGACCTGACCGTGACCGAAACCGTATCGGGGCGACAGCAAAGCGACCCGACAGCACCGATGCAGGATTTCGAGGTCGTTCAATCCGGTACGTTGGCCATCGGCGTGACGGGCCCGGTCTGGTCCCTCACGGCAACGCCAGACGCCACGCCGGAGGTTCGCATCGCTGGCGAGGCGGATTTCGAGCATCCGAACCTGATCACCCTGCCCTGGGAAGCATCCGACGATTTCGGGATCGCCGCAGCCCGGATCACGATCGCATTGGACCCAGACGCAGCCGAACGCCGCCATGGTCTGGACGTGGCTCCCGAACCGCGTGATCCGGTCGAGATGGACATGGCCCTGCCGATTTCGGGTGATCGGGCCGAAGTGGTGGCGACCTTCGCAGCCGAGCTTGTAGAGCATCCGCTGGCTGGGATGCCAGTCAGCGTCACGCTGGAAGCGCTGGACGCTGCCGGTCAAGTCGGCGTGACGCGCGAACAGATCGTACTGCCCGGCCGGTCCTTCTACGACCAAGTCGCCGGAGCGCTGATCGAGCAGCGCCGGGATCTCTATTGGGCCCGGGACAATCGCGAACGGGTGGCCCGCCTGTTGCGCGCGATCACGTGGAAAGCCGGGGATCGGTTCGACAACCCCGCTGCGTTCCTGATCGTGAGAATGGCGATCCGGCGGCTGGATGAAGGGCCCCTATCGGTCGAAACCCGCGACGAGGTGGCCGAGATGCTGTGGGAAGCGGCGATCCGGCTGGAAGAGAACTCGCTCGATTCCGCTCTGGAGCGTTTGCGCCAAGCGCAGGAACGCCTGTCGGAGGCCATTCGCCAAGGCGCCTCGGAGGAGGAGATCGCCCGTCTGACGCAGGAAATGCGCGAAGCGATGGACGATTACACCCGTCAACTGGCCGAGCAGCAGGGGCAGCAGCAACAGGGCCAGCAGCAGGCCCAGGGCGAGATGCAGGAAATCACGCCCGACATGCTGAGCCAGATGATGGAGCGGATCGAGGAATTGATGCGCCAGGGCCGGACCGCCGAGGCCCAGGAATTGCTGCGCCAGTTGCAGGAAATGATGGAGAATATGCAGGTCACCCAGGGCCAAGGCGGCCCCGGACAGCCTGGCGAGGGCCAGCAAGCCATGGATGAGTTGCGTGAGCAGTTGCGAGAACAGCAGGAGCTGTCCGACGAGGCCTTCCGCGAGTTGCAGGAACAGTTCGGTCAGCAGGGTCAGCAGCCCCAGCAGGGTCAGCAACAGGGACAAGAGCAAGGCCAGCAGCCCGGACAGCAACCTGGCCAGCAATTCGGTCAGGGGCAGCCGGGGCAACAGGCGCAACCCGGCCAACCGGGGCAGCAACCGGGCCAGGGGCAACAAGCCCAGCGACCGGGCGAAGGCAGTGGCGACAGGCCTGGCACCGACGCGGAGGGGCTGGCTCAGCGCCAGGAGGCCCTGCGCCGGGGCCTAGAGACACTGCGTGACAATCTACCCGGTGCCGGCACCGAACCGGGTGAGGCCGCGCGCGAGGCCCTGGGCCGCGCCGAGGAAGCCATGCGCGAGGCCGAGCGCGATCTCGCGGACGGCAATCTGGGCGGGGCGCTTGACGATCAGGCCCACAGCCCGTCTCACAAGGTGTGGTGAGGGTGACAGTCAATGTGTGTTAACAGTGACAGTCCGTCTCACGAGGTGCGGTGAGGGTGACAGTCAAGGTGTG
>JBCDCW010000147.1:0-9584 GCA_039180995.1 Pseudomonadota bacterium | reverse complement strand
TAGCGGCCGAAGCGGGTCTTGCGGGCGATCAGCGTCATGACGATGGCGACCGCAATCAGCAGCAGGACCGAGATCGGCAGGCCGTAGCCTTGGGTGAAGCCCTCGGGCATTTCTTCGCCCCGGGCCGCGAATTGGCGTTCGAGAACGCGGACGGGCACGGTGTAGGCGTTCAGCAGGGCGACGAAGCCCAGGATGCCGCCCGCCACGATGGCGGCGACGACGGCCTCGGCCCAGAGAGGCTTGACGGGGAAGTCGTGGACGATCTTGTCGCGGCGCGCCGACCACAAGCCCCAGAGCGCGGCGGCGGTGCCGATCAGACCGACGATCCAGGAGGCGCTGACGCCGAGCGTGCCGTTGATGCCGCCGAAGAGTTGGAAGGTTTCGTCGAGCGGGCCGATTGTCTGGCCGTTGGTGAGGTACCAGGCGACGTTGCGCCAGATCAGGAGGCCGCCCAGCGTGACGATGAAGGCGGGGATCGTCAGGTAGCCGATCAGGTAGCCGTGGAAGGCGCCGATGGCGGCGCCGGTCAGGAGGCCGAAGAGGATGGCGATCGGCGCAGTGACCGGGTTGTTCAACCCGAGGCCCAGCATGTCGGGGATGAGGGCGGTTTGCACCATGGCCATCACGGCCGAGCAGGTGGCGAGGACCGAGCCGACCGACAGGTCGATGTGGCGCATGACGATGATGAAGACCATGCCGGTGGCCATGATGGCGACCGACGCGGTCTGGATCGTCAGGTTGAAGAGGTTTCGCGGTGTGATGAACCGGCCGTCGGAGGCCAGGTGGAAGGCCAGCGCGATCAGGACGAAGGCGCCGATCATACCCAGGAGGCGGGTATCGACCTCAAGCGCGGCGAGGCCCTTGCGTTGGGCGGCGGCCGGTGGGTCTTGTGTTGCATCTGTCATGATCGGCCTCCTGTGGGGCCATTTTCTTTGAAGAAAATGGCCAGAGTTTTCAAAAACTCTGGGGCGGCCCGCCACCCGGCGGGGCGGGCCGCCTGTCAGGTCAGTTGCAGGGCGCGGGGCCGTTCGAGACGCCTTGGCAGAGCGCTTCGACAGTGATCCAGCCAGCATCCGTGACAGCCGTCAGGTTGGCGGCGGTGACTGGGACGGGCTCTAGGAAGATCGCCGTCATGTCGGTACCGGCGGGCGAGGTCCATGCTTGCGCACCGTCCACGTCCGTAGCTGCCGTGCCACCCGAAAGGGCCACCGCGATTTCGGCCGCGGCGCGGCCCAGGTCGCGGGCGTCTTTCCAGACCGACACGGTCTGCGTACCCGAGGCCACGCGATTGAGGGCGGCATGGTCGCCGTCTTGCCCCGAGACCGGGATGCCATCCAGACCTTGCGCGGTCAGCGCGGCGACGGCGCCACCGGCGGTGCCGTCGTTCGAGGCGACGACCGCATCGACGGCATTGTCCTGCGCGGTCAGGATCTGCTCCATGTTGCGCTGGGCGTTGGCGGGCAGCCAGCCGTCGGTATAGGCCTCGGCCACGATGGTGATGTCACCGGCGTCGATGGCGGCTTGCAGCACCTCTTGCTGACCGCCACGCAGGAAGTCGGCGTTGGGATCGGTGGGCGAGCCCTTGATCATCACGTAATTGCCCGAGGGCTGTGCTTCCAAAACGGCACGGGCCTGCATTCGACCGACTTCCACATTGTCGAAGGTCAGATAGAAGGCATACGGATCCTCGATCAGGCGGTCATAGCCGACGACGGGGATGCCCTCGTTCCGGGCGGCCGTGACGGCCGGGCCAATTGCCTGGGCATCTTGGGCCAGGATGATCAGCGCGTCGGCACCCTGGGCGATCAGCGATTCCACGTCCGAGAGCTGCTTGGAGGCAGAGCTTTGCGCGTCGGACGAGATGTAGCTGGCGCCCGCGGCTTCGAGGGCTGCCACGATAGCGGCTTCGTCGGTCTTCCAGCGCTCTTCCTGGAAATTGGACCAACTGACGCCAACCACGGGCGCGTGGCCATCCGCCATGGCCACATTGGCAAATGTCATCGAGGCGGCCGCGGCCGCCGTGAGCAGTTTCTTCATCGGTATCCTCCCTAAGGATCACAGCGGCGAGTCTGTTTGCCCGCCAACTCTGCAGAAGGAAGCAAGTTTATCTTCGGTTGTCAAAATTAATTTGACGAGATGGGGTAAATTGCGTTCACTGGTAGTCAGAAATGCGGGCGAACAAGCCAAAATTTCGGTGATTTCCTGGGCGGATGGTCATTTTTTATTGTAGGGGTGAATAAATGGGTCTGGATGCTCCCCTCGACTCAGTCACGGCGCTGGCCGGCGATCTGCCGGGATGCGGGCCCCTGCGTGGAGCGCGCGCCTCGGGGGCGTTGCCGCTTCGGCAAGATGTCTACGAGGCGGTCCGTTCTGCGGGACGAATCAGCCGAGCGACCTTGGCTAAAGATCTGGAAGTGTCACCGGGTTCGGTGACGCCCGTGGTTTCGGATCTGCTGTCGGCCGGCCTTCTGCGCGAATTGGAGGACGAGGCGCAGCCCCACGGGCGGGGGCGCCCGCCGGTAACCCTGGGCGTGGTGCCGGATTGCGGCCTTGTGGCCGGGTTGAAGGTCAGCGACCATGAATATTCCGCGCTATTGGTGGACTTGGCGGGACAACCGGTGGCCCAGGCGCGGCTGGATTGCGCAACCGAGATGCGATCGGTGGACGGACTTCTGGAAGAACTGACCGCAATTTATGCGCGCTTGTTGGACGCCGCGGGACCGAATGCCCCCCCGGTTCTGGGGGCCGGTTTGGGGATGCCGGGGATGTTGGACCACGCGTCGGGTCGCTTGCGCTGGTCCCCCATCGTGACCGGACGGGATGTCGATCTGGCTCGCCACGTTTCGGACCGCCTTGGGCTTCCGGTCAGCGTGGATAACGACACAAACCTGCTGACCATGGCGGAACTTTGGTTTGGCCGCGGACGGGGCCTTTCGGATTTCGCCGTGGTGACGATTGAATATGGCGTGGGCTTGGGCCTGGTGGTTGATCATCAGCCGTATCGCGGGGCCCATGGCCACGGCATGGAGCTTGGGCATACCAAGGTTCAGCTGGATGGAGCGCTGTGCCGGTGCGGACAACGGGGATGTCTGGAAGCCTATGTGGCCGACTTCGCTTTGGTGCGTGAGGCTGCTGTCGCGCTGGACGGGGATGTGCCCCCCCGGGGGGAGGTGTTGGAGGCGCTCTATGCACAGGCCAAGGACGGCAACGAAGCCGCTCGGGCGATCTTCGACCGGGCCGGGCGGTATCTGGCGTTGGGGTTGGCGAATGTGGCGAACCTGTTCGATCCGAACCGAATTATCCTGTCGGGAAGCCGGATGCGCTATGAGTACCTTTATGCCGAGGAGATGCTGGCGGAGGCGGTGCCGTTGATGTCGCTCAACGCGCCGCCGCCCATTGAGGTGAATGCTTGGGACGATTTGGTCTGGGCGCGTGGAGCGGCGGCGTTGGCCCTGGCCGATCTGACGCCGAGATTGTTGGCGTGATCGCTCGGCGCGCCTGCGCGGCGCTTCTCGCTTTGGGCGGGCCGTCGCTCGCCGATCCGGTCTTCGAGCCCGTGGCGGTGCCGGACCACATCTATTCCGGCGGATGGGAGCATTTCGTCGGCGGGGGCGTCGCCGTCTTCGATTGCGATGGGGACGCCTTGCCGGAGATTGTCGCGGCTGGCGGCACGTCTCCGGTGATGTTGCTGCGAAACCTGGGGGCGATGGCGTTCGTGCGGGGCGATCTGCCCGAGATCCTGGGCGCCACGGGGGTCTATGCACTGGACCTGGACGGCGACGGCGCGCTGGACTTGGTCGTCACGCGGGTCGGGCCGAACACGGTTCTCCGGGGGGACGGGGAATGTGGTTTCATCGTCGACGATATGGGGCTGCCGCTGGGCGAGGCTTGGACGACGGCATTTTCGGCGACATGGGACGAAGGCCAACCAGTGCTGGCTTTCGGGAACTATGTCGATCGGCGCGACCCAGGCGGACCATTCGAGGTCTGCGACGATAATCTGGTGGTGAAGGACGGCGAGGAGATCGTGCTGTCGCCTGGTTTCTGCGCGCTGTCGGTGCTGTTCTCGGACGAGGACCGGGACGGGGTACCGTCGCTGCGGCTGTCCAACGACCGGCATTACTACGTACGCGGCGGGGCGGAGCAAATGTGGTCGTTGGAGGGCCGGTTTTTGGGCCCAGAGGATGGGTTCGTGGGACCGTCAATCTGGGGCATGGGGATCGCGTCGCGGGATATCTCGGGCGATGGGCGGCCGGATCTTGTGCTAACCTCGATGGGGGATCAGTTGACGATGCTGTCGACCCAAACAGGGCACGAAATGGCGCCATTCGAGATCGGCAGTTTCGCGCAGCGGCCGCATGTCGGCGAAGATGGGCGCCCCTCGACGGGCTGGCACGCGGAATGGGGCGACGTAGACAACGACGGAGATGCCGATCTGTTCATTGCCAAAGGGAACGTTGACCAAATGCCGGGTATGGCGATGGCCGATCCAAACAACCTGTTGCTCAATGAAGGCGGCGTGTTCCGAGAAGTATCGAATGCGGCCGGAGTCGCGTCGATGCATCGCGGTCGGGGCGGCGCCTTGGCTGATCTGGATTTGGACGGGCGGCTGGACCTGGTGGTGGTGAATCGGCGGGCACCGATGGAGGTTTGGCGGAACTTGTCCGAAGCTGGGCATGCGGTATCGGTGCGACTGGCACAAGCGCAGGGCAATCGGGACGCGGTTGGCGCCTGGGTTGAGGTCCGGACCGTAAACGGCTTGCAGCTTCAGGAATTGACGATCGGAGGGGGGCATGGTGGCGATGCTGTGGCGCCCCTGCATTTCGGCATCGGCGCCGCCAACGGCGCCGAGATCCGCGTGACCTGGCCAGATGGGGAGGTCGGGTCTTGGGCGGAGGTCGAACCTGGTCCCGTGACGATCCGTCGGCCAGATGGATGATGCGGGACAGGCCATAGCTTGTCCTAGATGTTTGGTCCCCGCATCCGACGGCACAGATCGCGACTGAAACGGTTTGGCTCGTCAGTCCAAGTCTTGCAGACGAATATTGGTATGGTCTGAAACCGGAGAGCGTTTTTGGACGTCGTACAAAATTGTCGGTGTCCAGAAAGCCCGCCAGGTGGCGCTTGGAACTGGTCGTTGGCATCGCAATGGAGGCGTTTGACAGCTGCCTCTTTGACTGCCAGCTTCATTCGCCCGACCTGACCATTGGTCCAAGGGCGCTTCACCTTGGTCAGGCGATGTTCGATCTGATGGTCTCGGCAGGCCCGGTCAAAGGCGTGCTTAAAAGCTGATGGGTCGGCGCTTGCGGTTGGTGAACTGGATGCCGTCGTCCACTGCCCGTTAGTGGGTCGTCGCAGGCCGTATCCCGAAGGAGTTTAGCACAATGTTGATCTGGCAAGGGACCACCCCGATGAGATCGCGCAGGAACTTGGCTGCGGCCAGTTTGCTCGTCTTGGGGGCCAGGCATACGAAGACGGATTCTGATGTTGGGTCAACGCCCACAAAGAGATAGGATCTGTATCCCAAAGACTTACGTTGCTCCCACTTCAACCGTCTTGGGATTGATCCAGTGTTTTCCGGCCAGAACACTCAGGCTCTCCTGACTATCTTGTCTTGCTCGACGGATTGCCGCAGTCCGTTGCGGCGTTTTCGTGTAGAGCAGGTCCAATGGCGTTTCCTTCCATTCCAAGGAAAAAGCGCACCATCAAATCCCAGGATCAAACATCTACGGCGCGAACGTCCTTCGAGCCTCGGTGAACCTCGATGCCTCCATGCGATCCTGGCCCTCTCCCAACCTGGGAAACTTAGCCAAACAAATCAGCTTCTCAAGATACAGGTCTAAAGCGGCAGAGCACTGATTGTGGGTCCGATGCTGAGAAAGAGACGCTTTGGATCGTCGCAGGGCAGCGATGCGCCGAACCTCGTCTTCGCACAAGGCTAGCGGATGTGGATGCCGTCATCGCTCAAACCGGCGGGCTTGCCATGCGGCCCGGGATCAGCGCTCTTGCCGTCAAATCTTGAAGAATTGAGACCCCGTGGCTCAACACCGGCCAAGTCGGCCGGGCTTACCTTGACGCCTCTTCCCCATCCTTCCGGGCGTCGGCTATGGGTCTTTGGAACGTGGGGAGACGGATTCGTGCCAGGGTCCAAGGATACCGAGAGCCGCAAGCTGTTGCGTCGTCTCCAGGCCGTCATGGCCGAGGAGGCGCAGGGCCAGGCGCGCCTGGACCGCATCGTGGATCTTGTCGCGGATTCCATCGGCACCGAGGTCTGCTCGATCTATCTGCACCGCGACGCCGAGACGCTGGAACTCTGCGCGACGCAGGGCCTAAATCCCGCCGCCGTGCATGTGACGCGCATGCGCATGGGCGAAGGCCTGGTCGGGCGCGTTGCCAAGAACCGGAGCCCTGTCAACACCGCCGATGCGCCCGGCACCAAGGGCTTTCGATTCATGCCCGAAACCGGTGAGGAAGTATTCTCTTCTTTCCTGGGCGTCCCTGTCCAACGCTTGGGTGAACGGCTGGGCGTTCTGGTCGTGCAATCCAAACAGGCTCGGGAATTCTCGGAGGACGAGGTCTATGCCCTAGAAGTGGTCGCCATGGTTCTGGCCGAAATGGCGGAGCTGGGCGCCTTCCTGGGCGAAGGCGAAGCCCTGCGCCCGCGCCATGCCGAGCAGGTGCTGCTGCGGGGGGTTACCGGGCAGGAGGGCAATGCCGAGGGCATCGTCCATCTGCACGATCCGCGCGTCGTTATCACCCAACCCATCAGCGACGACCCTGAGAAAGAGCTGGCCCGCCTGGGTGAGGCCATCGACGAACTGCGGCTGTCGGTCGATAAGATGCTGGACGCGGCGAACGGCGACCGCGCGCAGGAAGAGGTGATCGAAGCCTTCCGCATGTTCGCCTACTCCCGGTCCTGGATCCGGCGGATGGAGGAGGATATCCATGCTGGCCTGACGGCTGAGGCCGCGGTCGAGAAGGAGCAGACCACGGCCCGAGCGCGCATGGCCGATGCGGATCCCTATCTGAGGGACCGGCTGGCCGATCTGGACGATCTGTCCAACCGGCTGCTGCGGATGCTGACTGGCCAGGGGCGCGAAGCGCGCGCCCTACCTGAGAATGCTGTCTTGGTGGCGCGCAATATCGGACCGGGGGAGTTGCTGGAATATGGCCGCAACCTGCGCGGCGTCGTATTGGAGGATGGCGCGGTCGGCAGCCATGCCGCTATCGTGGCGCGGGCCTGGGCGATCCCGCTTGTACTCCAGGCGCGGGGCATTACCACGGAAGCTCTGTCCGGTGATCCGATCCTGGTGGACGGCGACCAAGGTGTCGTCCATCTGCGACCGGATGAAATGGTGCGCGGTGCCTTCGGCGAAAAACTCGCCATGCAGGCCCAGGCCCAGAAGCGTTATGCGTCGATTCGCGACACGGCTTGCGTAACGGCGGACGGCCACCGCATCGAGCTGATGATGAATGCGGGGCTGATGGCCGACCTCCCCTCGCTCGAAGGGTCGGGGGCCGAGGGCGTGGGCCTGTTTCGGACCGAGCTGCAATTCCTGACCCGCAACAAAGTGCCTCGCAGGGGCGAGTTGGCCGATCTCTATGCCCGCGTCATGGATGCCGCGCGGGGCAAGCCCGTGACCTTCCGCACGCTTGATATCGGGTCCGACAAGGTGCTGCCCTACATGAAGGCCGAGGACGAGCCAAACCCGGCCCTGGGTTGGCGCGCGATCCGCGTCGGGCTGGACAAACGGGGCGTTATGCGAATGCAGTTGCAGGCCCTGCTGCGTGCCGCCAAGGGTCGCCCGCTGAACGTGATGTTCCCGTTCATCGCCCAGTTGGAGGAATTCCTTGCGGCCCGCGGCCACCTGATGCGCGAAATCCACCGGGAGAAATCGCTGGGCCATGTATTGCCCGACGGTCTGCGCATCGGCGCCATGCTAGAGACGCCCTCGATGGCCTTCAGCCCACGCAAGTTCTTCGAGGAAGCCGACTTCATCTCGATTGGCGGCAACGATCTGAAGCAGTTCTTTTTCGCCGCCGACCGCGAAAACGAACGGGTGCGCCGCCGCTATGACACGCTGAACGTCAGCTTCCTGTCCCTGATCGACAAGATCGTCTGCCGCTGTGCCGAAACCGATACTCCGGTCAGCTTCTGTGGTGAAGATGCGGGTCGCCCGGTCGAGGCGTTGTGCTTCGCGGCCATGGGGCTGCGCAGCCTCTCGATGCGCCCGGCCTCCATCGGACCGGTCAAGCATATTCTGCTGCGTTCCGACCTGGGCGAGGTCCGCCAGGTGATCGAAGATGCCCGCGAGAGCGGCGATCAGACCGTGCGGCCCGCCGTCATGGATTACTTGCGGACGCGCTGACTGCACTGGCTGTGCGGATTTGCGTTGCGTGTCCGGCGCGACCCAGCGTGCTGGAAGCAGGGGCCTGCGCTAGTGAAGGCGGCTTGTGCGGCCAGGACCGATGCGGGGCATGGGTCAGCCCCTATCTCTCCGACACGGCAACCAAACCCGGAGATATGATATGCACCGCCGCCGATTCCTGACCCTCACCCTTGCTGCAACCGCCTTGCCGGCCCGAGCCACGACGGCGCTTCACGATGCCCTTCGGGGCGGTGGCCATGTGGTCTATTTCCGCCATGCCGCAACGACCTGGTCGGGTGTCGACAGCATCGACTGGCCCCGCGCGCGACAGCGTCTTCTGTCGCCCCAGGGCATCGAGGACAGCCGCCGGATCGGCGCGGCCTGGCGGGCCAATGGATTGCCGGTGGGTGAGGTATTGGCCAGCCCGTTCGCCCGCTGTCGCGACATGGCCGAACTGGCTTTCGGCCGGGTCGAGACGCGGCCGGAGCTGCTCGGCCTGCTATCCGACGCCGATGGGCGCGCGGCGCGCATCGCCTATCTGCGGGATCAACTGGCCGCCGTTCCGCCGGTCGGGAACCGGATCCTCGTCTCGCACCGCTCCAACATCGCAGAGGTCGCGGGCGTCGCCTTGGAGGAAGGGGAGGCGGTGATCGTCCGCCCGACCGGCACCGCCTTCGAGGTTCTGGCGCAATTCATGCCGCAGGATTGGATGCTCTGACCGCGCCGTCAGGTGCCGTGCGGATGCGCGCGGGCATAGGTTTCCATCAGATGGACGGCGTCGACCGCCGTATAGGCCTGCGTCGTGGACAAGGAGGCGTGCC
This sequence comes from Pseudomonadota bacterium, assembly GCA_039180995.1. GTDB lineage: Bacteria > Pseudomonadota > Alphaproteobacteria > Rhodobacterales > Rhodobacteraceae > Jannaschia. The sequence goes on along the minus strand of JBCDCW010000147.1, from coordinate 394 downwards.
CAAGCAGTTCCTGGATCGCCCGCAGATCGCCGCCGGCTTCCAGCAGATGGGTTGCGAAGCTGTGCCGCAGCGCGTGGGGCGTCGCCGAAGAGGGCAGGCCAAGCTGCATCCGGGCCCGGGCCACGACCCCGGCGACGATCGACGGGTTCAGGGCGCCGCCGCGGGCCCCTCGGAACAGCGGCTCGTCCTGGGCCAAGTCGAACGGGCAGAGCGTGACATAGCGGTCCACCGCCTGGCGGGCTGCGGCCAGGATCGGGACGATCCGCTCTTTCCCGCCCTTGCCCAAGACCCGTAACGTTTCGGGCAGTGGCGCATCGCGACCTTTCAGCCCGAGGCCCTCGGATATCCGCAATCCGCAGCCATAGAGCACCGTCGTAACCGCCACGTCCCGCGC
>JBCDCW010000146.1:0-9642 GCA_039180995.1 Pseudomonadota bacterium | reverse complement strand
GAACTCCACGCGCGCCTGCCCCATGGCTGCAACGCGCCGGCGGCGTTGGAGCAGTTGCAGAAGCGCTATGAGGGCCGCGGCGTGCGGCTGACGCGGGCGGGCGATGCCTGGGCGATCCGTACCGCGCCGGATCTGGCGTTCCTGATGACGCGCGAGACGGTCGAGACCCGCAAGCTGAGCCGCGCGGCCATCGAGACGCTGGCCATCATCGCCTATCACCAGCCCGCCACCCGCGCCGAGATCGAGGAGATCCGGGGTGTTTCCGTCTCGAAAGGGACCATCGAGCAATTGCTTGAGATGGACTGGATCAAACTGGGCCAGCGGCGTGAAACGCCGGGGCGGCCCATCACCTTCGTCGTCACGCGCACGTTCTTGGATCATTTCGGCCTCAGTTCGCCGCGCGATCTGCCGGGCCTGAAGGAATTGCGGGCCGCGGGTCTTCTCGACAGCAGCCCGCCACCCGATATGTCCCCTGACGACACCGAGGAGGATCAGGACGATCTGTTCGTCCCATCCCCGCCGGACGAGGAGTAAGGCATGTTGAATTCGATCCTGCGGATGGTCGCCTGGCGCGGCCTGTCCAAGCTGCTGGGCGGCAAGGCTGTCCGAAATGCCCGCATGGCCGACCGCGCTTTGCGGATGGCCCGTCGCTTGCGCCGCTAAAACGTCAGACGATTTTCTTGGGTCAAGTCACACCGCAAAGGTCCCGAGAGCGCGAAGCGCGGCAGGGCCTTTGTGGGTCGAGATAATAGTCCGGCGGGTTAGCCGCGCCGCGCCCGTCGCCAGGCGCCGGGCGGTATGCCCTCATGCTTCCGGAAGGCCGCGGTCATGTGCGATTGGTTCGAGAACCCGCAATCGACGGCGATGGCCGCTAACGGCTCGTCGGTTTGTTCCAGCAGCTCCTTGACCCGCGTGATCCGGCGGTCGGTCAAGAATTGGTGCGGGCTCATATTGGTCGCGGCCCGGAAGGCGCGGCTGAACCCGTAGACGTTCATGTCCAGCAGTGTCGCCAACTCCGTCATGCTGATCCGGTCGGCCAGGCGATCTTCCATGTCGTCGATGACACGACCCAGCGACAAGGGATCCAGGGGCCGGGCTTCCGCCTGGGGGGTTTGGATTTCACCTGCAAGACGTAAGAGATTGGCCGAAATGACATAGGCAAGGCTGTCGGCGTAGAGTGTGCCCGAAGGGTTTTCTTGGGCGGCTTCGTCGACGAGTTTCAGCCCCAGCTCGAAGATCAAAGGGTCCGAGAAGGCTTGTTCGTGTAGGGCACCGGTGTCCACGGGTCGAGATGCATTGCCGAATTCGGCCCATGCCCGGCCGATAAGTCGCCGTGGAAGGGCCAAGGCCGAGAGATCGAAATGGCAATGCGCTTCACACCCGACCGGTTCATCCGGGGCGGCCAGCAGCATGGTGCCCCGTCGCCAAGCCGTGGTGAAAAAGCCGGAGCCCATATCGCTGCGGCCCGTTCCGGCGCCGCCTTCTGCCAGTTGCAGCAGGAAGTCCGGCCTGGGGGGATCGAAATATGACCCTGGCGGGCTGTCGCGAACCTGGAAGACCGGGACTGGGATGGACCCGACCGGCGTATGCGCGACAATCGAGGGGCTTGGAGCATGCGCCCGGCCGTCCGCATGGAAGCCACGCCGACCGATTGCGCCGCGAACATACGGCGCGCGCGGGGCGTCGGATCTCCGGTCAGATGCCGGAGGGGGGGATGGCTTCAGCCGTGTTTCGGTCATGGGCCCATGTCGATGTCAAAGCGCTTTGAATGACGTAAAGCACGCCAAAATCGTTCCACGCTTTGTGCAAATGCGATATCACATTCTTGCGAGTTGATCCCTGTCGTTCAATTCGCGACCACATGACGCAACGTAAGCTTTGGTCACCCGACGTGTGTGGCCGGTGGTTGCATCAACGCATTACGGGCTTGGAATGCTAAGATATCTTGCAATTTTCCGGAGGAGTTTTCCGGTGGATCCTGTCGCTCGCCTTGTCGTTGTGACCTAGCGTAAGGGGGTGTTCCCGCGAGGGGAAATGATCGAACGTTTGTTAAAATGACAGTCCAACCGTCAGCTTTGCCGACGGAAGTCCGGATGTATGATCAGGGTGCGGGGCCCGCTGGGTCTTCTTGCGGCGAGGTGTCGGCAAGGCCGACGCGATCCAATTCCCGCGTGGCCACCCGGCCCAGCCAAATCACGAGCAGGCCAAACGCGCAGAGCCCGCCGATCCCCAGCCAAAGCCTGGTGCGGGTTGCCCCGATCGAGGCGAGCCCGCCCATCTCACCGATCCACACCATGGCCAACGTTCCGGGGGCCAGCCCGACGATCGTCGCCGATAGATAGGGCCAAAGCCGGATCGCGGTCAGGCCAAGAAGCCAGTTCTGCACCGTAAAGGGCAAGACGGGCGTCAACCGCAGAAGCGTGACGAAGATAAAAGCGTTGTCTGCGATGGCGCGGTCTGCGGCGCGAACGCGTGGCCCGTCCAGGCGGCGCATCAGTGGCCCGCGCAACCAATGCCGTCCGATCAGATAGGGTGGGATGGCGCCGAGGAAGCTGCCCAGCATCGACAGGGGATAGCCCCACCATCCGAAGGCCAACCCGCCAGCGATGGACATGGCCGCGGCGGGTAGGGGCAGGATGACCACGACGACGTAGACGGCCACGAAGACCACGCCGCCCCAAGCGCCGTGGGACGCGACCCAATCGCGCAACAGCGGCACCCAGTCTCGCCAGGGTAGAAGCCACATCCCGAAGGCCAGGATGATCAGCAGGACCGGCCAGATCAGCAGCTTCCAGGCCTGGGACGACCGAGCGCCGTCAGAGGTGGAAGGGGGCACGGGGCGCGTCATCGGTGCAAGGCATAGGGTGCTGGGGTCTAGTGCCGCAAGGGCCGCGCGCGGGGCGGGCCCGTCAGACGTCGTCCTCGCGAAGGCGGAAGGCCGGAAGCGGAGGCTCGGACAGGCCCGACATCTCGGCGACGGGGTCATGCCCGAACCGGTTGGCGCCCGCCGGGTCACAATCGCGAACGTAGCGGCGCAGAAGCCCGGCATAGAATTCCAGATCCGCGGCATGCGCTTCTACACCCGCCATGGCCTGGGCCATGCCGTCCGACATGGATGGGTCGTCGCGCATCTGCGGGAAGGCTGACAACGCGCCCGCCATGTCCAGCAAAGGCCGAGCGACGTCGTCCAGGGCCCGCAGACCCAATGCCTCTCGATGGGCCAGTGTCGGTCGGTCGAAGCCGGTGCGCGCCGCGAAAGCGGTCTGGAGGCCGCCGATGAAGTATTTGAACCGCAGGCTGGCCAGAACCCGGTCGCCCCGGGGGCGGCCGACCGTGAGCGTCAAGCCACCCAGGATCAGCCCGGGCAACGCGATTTCATAGGTTGGTCGGTCGATGCGGGTCGGGGCCGCCTGGAACGCCTCCGTCAGTAGCGGCAATAGCGGCGCAGTCAGACGGGCATCCAACACGTGAGAAAGATCGTTTTGTGACGTGAAGGTCAGGCGGTGCCGAAACCCCGGCCGAACGATCGTCGCGCGCGGCACGAGCAGCGGGGCTGGCGGGCCGCCATCGCGCTCTAGAGAGAGCGAAAACATCTCCGCTCCCGGCCCGTGTTTCCCGTGGTCCAACGTCTACTCCCGGAGGTCGCAACCTCCACCCTAAGATAGCACTAAGGTCGATTGATTACCAAAGTCTTTATGCCGATTGGGCAGGCGTCTTTCGTTTGCCGATCCAAGACAACAAAGCTGTTCGGTCCGGCGCCAGGGCCTCCGCCAGGCCGCCGGAGAAGTCCTGCAACGCAGAGATATTCAGCGGATTCACGCCCACCAGCACATCGACGCCCTGTTCGAGCGCCATCGCGATCAAAGGGCGAAAGCCGCGCCCCGCGGCTTCGTGCTTCCCGAATTTGTTGACCACAAGGACATCCGCCCCGGTCACTAGCCGCGCTTGCGCGGCTGCGACTGCGGCTTCCAGACCTTCCGGGTCCAATCTGCAGCCCCGCGCGGCTGGGCCCAACGATTGAGAGATGCGGATCGTGGGGCCATCGGGCAGGACGACCGCATCCATATCGCAACGCTCCGATCCCGGCACATCGCGATTGACCTGCACGATGCCAGCCAGCCGCCAACCGGCTTCGATGGCGGCGCGGGCGGTCTCGTGCAGCAGCGGATCCAGTTCGCCGCTGCCATCGGTCATGGTGTAGGCTAGGCGCATAGATCTGTCGGTGCCATGATGCGCGGGGCTGGACAAGGCTTGACCTCGGCCCAGGGTCGCCGGAAGGCTGCATGGGATGTCTGACACCTTCCCCCGGATCGAGCCTTTGGGCGAAGCGGCCTTGCTGGTGCGGTTCGCCGATCGGTTGGACGACGCGGCGAACCGGGCCTGCGTGGCGTTCCGGACAGCGCTCGACGCCGACCCGCCGGAGGGCGTTCTGGAGACGGCGTCGTCGCTGGGATCGGTTCTGGTGCGGGCAACGGAGGATGTGTCGGATGCCTTGGCCGATCTGGTCGCCTCGCGCGATTGGGCCGCCGTGCCGCCGCCGCCCCGGCGGCTATGGCGCATTCCATGCAGCTACGGCGGCGAAGACGGCCCGCAGCTCGGCGAGACGGCGGCCATGGCGGGCCTGTCCGAGGCCGAGGCCGTGGCCGCCCTGTGCGGCGCGCGCGTCCGTGTGCTGGCCTTGGGTTTCGCGCCGGGTATGCCGTATCTGGGCATTCTGCCGGAGGTCTGGGACTTGCCGCGTCAGACCGGATTGACGCCGAAAGTGCCGGAGGGCGCGCTGGTTCTGGCGGTCCGGCAATTCGTTCTGTTCGGGACCGAAGCGCCCACGGGCTGGCGGCAGGTCGGCCGAACGGCGTTCGGCTGTTTCGAGCCGTCGCGGGCGCGCCCCATCGCATTGTCGCCAGGGGACGAGGTGATCTTCCCGCAGGTTTCCCCTATGGAACTGGCGGAGAAGGCCGCGGCCGATCCGGCGCGGCACGGCGGCGCCACATGGGACGTCTTGGCGTGATGGGCTCGTCGGCTCGTCTGAGCCTCCTCGCTTGCGGACCGCTGGTGACGCTTCAGGACGCGGGACGGCCCGGCTACCTGTCCCAGGGCCTGGCCCGGGGCGGCGCCGCGGATCGGCGCGCCTTGGAAGAGGCGGCGGTCTTGCTGGGGCAAGGGGGCACAGCGATCGAAACGCCGGGTTCTCCGCTCACCCTCCGGGCTGAGGCGGACACGGGCATCGCCCTGACCGGCGCAGCGATGCGGGCGGATTTGGCCGGTCGGGCCGTGGCCTGGCATGCGGCCCACCCGGTGGCTGCGGGCGAGGTGCTGACGTTGCGGCCGCTGGGGGCGGGTGTTTATTCCTACGTGACGCCGGTGGGCGGCGTGCAAAGTCCGGAGGTGATGGGCGCGCGGGCGGCGCATCTGATCGCCGGGATCGGCCGCGCGCTCGCCCCGGGCGACGCGCTGCCGATCCATGCCGGACGGGCCCCGCCACGTCGCTTGTTGCCCGAGCCCGACCGATGGGGCGGCGGCACGCTCAAGATCGTGTCGACGCCGCAGACGCGGCTCTTCCCCGCGGCGGAGCGTGCCCGGTTCGAGGCCGCGACCTTCACCCGCTCGCCCAGGGGCAACCGGCAGGGGGTCCGCTTGGATGGTCCGTCATTTGCGACGGAGGGACAGTTGAACCTGCTCTCGGATTTCATCCTGCCGGGGGATGTCCAGATGACGGGGGACGGCGTGCCCTACATCCTGGGGCCGGAATGCCAGACCACCGGGGGATATCCTCGGATCGGCCATGTCATCGAAGCCGATCTGCCCCGCGCCTTGCAGGCGCCACCGGGCGCCCCGATAAGCTTTCGGTTCGTGACGGTCGAACAGGCCCGCGCGGCGCGTCCCGCCCGCCCGGTTAGCGCGCCACTGGTGCAGGACCCGCGGGATGTGGATTTGCGCAGCAAGCAACTGATCGGCGGCGTTATGTCCGCCAAGGAGGAGTGATGAATGTCGATCTGAACGCGGATATGGGCGAAAGCTTCGGGCCCTGGGTCATGGGCGACGATGCGACGCTGCTGGAGATCGTGACATCCGCCAATATCGCCTGCGGCGCCCATGCCGGAGACTGGGACGTGATGGCCAAGACCATGGCGCTGGCGGCGAAGAACGGGGTCGGGATCGGTGCGCATCCGGGATTTCCCGACTTGCAGGGGTTCGGTCGTCGGCGGTTGCCGATTGCGGGTGAGACGCTGGGCAATCTGGTGGCCTGGCAAGTCGGTGCGGCCAAGGGCATGGCCGCCTCCGTGGGTGGCCAGGTGCGGCACGTGAAGTTGCACGGGGCCTTGGCCAACATGACGTCCGAGGATGCCGCCCTGGCTCGGGACGCTTATGAGGCGGTGCTGCGGGTCGATCCGGACGTGATCCTGCTGGTTTTGGCCGGGACTGCGCAGGAGGCCGTCGCGCGCGATCTCGGCGCCAATTGGGCGGGCGAGATCTTCGCCGACCGGGCCTACGAGGATGACGCGACCCTTGTGCGGCGCGGGACGCCGGGCGCCATGGTCCACGATCCCGACGCGGCGGCGGCGAACATGGTGCGCTTCGTGAAGGAAGGCGCGATCTTCGCGCGGTCGGGCAAGCGGATCGACGCGGCCTGCGACTCGATTTGTCTGCATGGCGACGGGCCCGAGGCGGTGGCGATCGCGCGGGCCGTCCGCGCGGCCTTGGAGGCGGAGGGCATCGTGCTGCGTCCCATGGAGAGCCGCCGCTAGGACCGGTTGTCATTTGCCTGGCTGGGGTCACTGGCGCCCCGATCCATCGACATGCGAGATCGCGCCTCGTCCGACCTGATCGGTCGTCCTCGGCCCAGCCCGGCGCTTGGACGAGGCGGACGCGGCCTCATGCGGCCGATGCCGGGCTGGTCGCCCTGTCTCGTCGAAGGAGGAGAGGTCTCAACGCAAGCGGGGCGGGGCATCCATGTCGCGGGTCGGTCCCCCGGCTGGGGCGTCGGGCAGGTCGATGCGCAGACCGTGACGCGCGAGCCCCGCCGCCAGCGGTTGCGAGGCGCGCAGGAACGTGACATCCAGACTGCCCGCGTCGAGACCGGAAAAGACCAGCGCTTCGGAAACGGCACGGGCCAAGTCTTCCTCGGCCCCGGGCACGGCATCGACCATGCCCAGGATATGGGATCGCGTGCCATCCTCGTAGATCACGCCAGCAAGATACGCGCTGCGGGCCAGACCAGCGGCCAGGGTCAGCTTGCCGTCCAAGGCCGTCAGCAGCGCGTCGGGCAGGCCGCCGGGCGCCGCGATCTCCCGAATGCGACGTTCGTCCTGTTCGGGCGCATGGGCTAGGATGCCGCTGAGCCAGTTCATGGCCTGGGGCGGTAGCAGCTGGGCTGACGGCGCTTCGTCCAAATTCAGACCCAGCCCCAACCCCGCCTGCGACAGCATTGCCGCCAGCCGACGCCCTGACAGCGTGGCCGTCGGTGCGGGCCCGGCGAAGGCTTCCAGGCGTTCGGGCAGATCGAAGGCCAGCGCATAGCGCGCGCCGTCGATCTCGAAGAGACGCGGCGTCACCGTCTCGCCCTCGGCGTGCTCCAGCAGCAGGTGAAGCTCGGCTTCGGCCAGACGCTCGAAGAAGGCGAGCCGGGCGGGGTCGCTCTGCTTGGCGTTTAAATGGGCTTCGTCGAGAGGAGTAAGCTGCATGTGTGATCTGGATCTGATCTATGTCGGGTGCCCGGACAGGGCGTTGCGCACGGCGCTGCGCAGGGCGGGTAAGGTCTCGATCTCAAACCAGGAATGTTTCTTCAGCCAAGCGGTATTGCGCCAGGACGGATGGGGCAAGCACCAGACGCGCGGCGCCAGCGCGCGCCAATCGCGGACGCGGTCGGTCACGCGGCCCGGCCCAAGGTGCCAGTTCTGGGCATATCCGCCGATCAGAAGGGTGACGGACGGACCGCTCGCATGGGCAAGCGCCTTGTCCCGCCAGAGTTTGGCGCAGACCTTCGGCGGCGGCAGGTCCGAGCCTTTGGCATCGTAGCCGGGGAAGCAGAACGCCATCGGGATTATGGCGACATGGTCGCGGTCCCAGAAGGTGGTCTCGTCCACAGCCATCCAGGCCCGTAGCCGCTGACCTGAAGGGTCGTCGAAAGGTTTGCCCGATTGATGGGCACGCAGGCCAGGGGCTTGGCTGGCGATCAGAATGCGGGCACCTGGCTGAAACCAAATCACGGGCGCGGGCATGTGGGCCGTCGCTGTCGTGGCGAAGCGGTCGGCGCAGTGGCGGCAGGCGGCGATGTCTTCGGTTACCGGCATGCAGACGCAGGTAGGCGCGCGCCTTCCCGGATCAAAGGGCGGCTTGGCGATGGGGCGACCGGGCGCGGCGCCGATCCCCGGGCCACCCGGCTTGCACGGGGAACGACCGGGGAATAAACTGAAATGATCACGATGGAGATTTTATGGCCCGGTGAGGTTGGGGAGGCATTCGATCCTCCCCCTAAAAGATCAGAGCGATTTGGTGCCCCTGGAGAGGGGGCGTCTTTTGTATCGCCTTTTTTGACCTTGCCTCGGCCCGGGCCTGACCCGCGCCGATCCTTGAAGGATCGACATCATGACACGGGACTATTCCCAGTTCTTTCCAACGACGCCGACCGCCGCGCAGGCGCTTCGACCGCCATCGCCCCTAACCGCGCTTGGCTGGCAGCCCTTCTTCGCCCAACAGACCTCGGTGGAAGAGATGGCGGAGACACCGCCCTGCCGCGTGATCGCGGTGCATCGCAACGGGTTGCAGGTGCGCGGCGCCGAGATCGAAACGGTGGTGCCAACTGGCCCTGACGCGACCGTCGGCGATTGGCTGCTCTATGACATGGCCCGTCCGGGCGATAGCCGGGTGCTGGCGCGCAAGAGCTTGATCGCACGGCGCGCGCCCGGCCAAGACCGGCGGCGGCAGATGATCGCGGCCAATCTGGAAACCGCTTTCGTCACCTCTTCGTGCAATGCCGATTTCAACGTCGCGCGGTTGGAGCGCTATATCGCGTTGGCCTTGGAGGCTGACGTGGCGCCCGTTATCGTGCTGACCAAGGCCGATTTGGCCGAGGACGTGACGACTTATGTGGATCGCGCCGGGGCCATCTCCGATCTGGTGCCGGTGGTGGCCCTGGACGCGCGCGCTGGGGCGCCCGTGGACAAGCTGGCGGCTTGGTGCAAGCTTGGCCAGACGGTGGCTTTCCTAGGGTCGTCCGGCGTCGGGAAGTCCACCTTGACCAATGCGTTGGTGGTCGGTGCCGATGCCCCCACGCAAGAGATCCGAGAGGACGATGCAAAGGGTCGGCACACCACGACCCGGCGCCAGTTGCATCTGGTGCCCGGGGGCTGTGCGGTGCTGGACACGCCGGGGATGCGGGAATTGCAGTTGGCCGATGTGGCGGCCGGGGTCGAGGCCCTGTTCAGCGATCTGGAGGCATTGGCGGACCAATGCCGATTCAACGATTGCGCCCACGAGACCGAGCCGGGATGCGCCGTTTCGGCCGCGGTGGCGCGTGGCGAGGTGGATGCCGCGCGCCTGGCCCGATGGCGAAAACTGGCTGCCGAAGATCGCTTCAACGCCGCGACGCTGGCAGAGCGGCGGTCGCGGGACCGGGCCTTTGGCAAGATGGTGCGACGGATT
>JBCDCW010000145.1:0-9708 GCA_039180995.1 Pseudomonadota bacterium | reverse complement strand
GGGGCTTGGCCGTCGGGCGCGAGGATGCCGGTGGCGACGAACGCCAGGTCGATCTGGGGAAGATCGGCGAGGGCCTCCGCGACGGACGTGTCGTCGGTGACGTCGAGGCCATCCTTGGAGCGGCTGAGACGGACGACGTCGTGGGTTGCCGCCAGGTGATCGGCCAAAGCGGCGCCGATGCCGCCGGAGGCGCCTATGATGAGTGCGTTTGCCATGGTTCCGGCAGGTAGGTGGGCCGGAGCCCGCGTCCAGCGTTGACCGGGCGCGGCGGGATGCCACGTTTGTCTTGAGGTCTTTGGGAGACGGTCATGATCCGGTTTGCGGTCGCTTTGGTTTGGTTCGTGTCGCCGGTTGCCGCGTTGGAGCTGCGGGAAACCGGACGGTACGATTTGAACCGCCCGGCCAGCTTGGATTACGACCCGACGTTTTGCGGCCTTTGGATCGCCAACGAGGGGCCCGAGGCGGTTCTGGTGACTTTACAGGGCGAGGAACTGCGCCGGATCAGCAGCGACTTGCGGCGGATCAAGGCGATCGGAATCGAGGGCGACAACTTGATCGTGGGCGATGGGTTCGGGGGCATGCAGCGATTGACCAAGGATGGGGCGCCATTGGGCGAGCCGTTTGCTTTGGGCGGCGGCTGGGCGGATACCGAAGGGGTGGCGGTCGATGGCGACGGCTTACTGGTGACGGTGGAGGACGATCCCGAGCGGCTGAGTTGGTTCACCCCCGACGGCACGTTGGTGCGGCAGGTGGATACGATGGACTTGGACCCACCGCTGATCGAGGCGCAGGGGATCGCGATTGATCCTCGGACGGGGCATCTGTTGATCGTGGATGATCGGGAAGGGGTCGAATTCCTTGTATGAGTTCGATGCGGATGGGACGTTTCTGAGCCGCGCGAGCCTGTGGGAATATGGCGACGATCCCGAGGGGATCGCGATCCGGCCGGGATCGGGACAGCTTTTCGTGGCGTTCGATGGCGGGGCGGAGATCGTGACGTTCGATTACACGCCGACCTTGCCAGCGGACGCGGACCTGCTGCCGCCGGCAGCGGATTGCATGATGTTCTGAGGAGCGGCGCGAGGGGGTCGCGGCCGGTAAGCGTGTCTTTGGAGGAAGCCGAAGCACGTCTGTGCGTGGCCATAATCATGCACGTCACGACGCGACGCGTCTGTCACCTCCGGCTTTCCGTTCAATCGCCCCACTCGTCCGCGAATGTCCGGTCCCAGAGGATGCCGACCCAGTCGACCGAGAAGGTGTGGCCGCCGGGGTGGCGGCAATAGGAGAGGGTTGCCGCCCCGTCGGTCCAGGCGTCGCAATCCAGATCCGAGAGGGCGAAGGGGGCCGTCTGGTCGAAGCCCTTCGCGCGGTACATGGCCAGGGCCTGGGTGACGTCGCCTTGATGCGTCTCGGCGATGGGGCGGCCCGCGATGGGCACGACCGGGTCGGACGTGCCGTGGATGTGGTGGATCGTGGCGGCAGAGCCTGGGCAGGCATCGGGCACGGGGGCCCAGAACGTGCCGGAGATGGGGATGTAGGCGGCAAACGCCTCGGGCCGGTCGCAGGCCATGGTCTAGGTCATCATCCCGCCCGCCGAGAAACCCGCCAGGATCGTGCGGGCCGGGTCGATGCCGAAGCGCCGGGCGACGTCGGCCTGGACGCGGGCGATATAGGCGGGTTCGTCGCGGGATGGGCCGTCGGCGTCGTTCGGGACGTTGGGGATCATCCAATCGTCGCCCGCCGATTTCAGCGCGACCAAGGCCAGGCCTTTGGCGGTCGCCATCCCGCGCAGGGTGTCGTTGCGCATCATGCCCGCGGCCGAGCCGCGATAGCCATGGGCGAAGAACAGCGCGCCAGCGGGCGCGGCCGCGGGCAGGGCGATCCGGTAGGTGCCGTTTTCGACGGTGCAATCGCTGTCGGGCCCGCAGGCGGCGGCAGGGGCGGCGGCGAGCAGGGCCAGGGCGAGGAGGGGGAGGCGCATGGGGCGATCTCTGATCGGTTCGGTCTGCCGGGAGGGTAGGCATGCGGGGGCGGTTTGGGGGATCACGTCTTTGGGAGCACGCGGGGGCGGATCGGCCGGGACGGTGGGTGCCGTGCGATACGGGGGGTTCACATGGTCGCTGGGATCGGTATCTTGCGCGTCATGACATTGGTGATCCTGGACCTCCTCCTTCTTAGCCGCTCCTGAGCGTGCCATCCGGCGCGACCGCTCGGGAGTGTGTAGCGCCGAAGGATGAAACCAGACACAGGATCAAGAGCATGACCCCGATCAATCTGAGCGAAAAGCTCTCTCGCGTGATGACCCATTGGGACCCCAAGGTCGTCGCCGATTATAACGACAACGACGTGATGGTGGTGAAATTCCAGGGTGAATTTCCGTTCCACCGGCATGAGACGACGGACGATTTCTTCCTCGTGCTCGCGGGCGAGATGCGGATGGCCTATGACGACCGGCCCGCACAGACGGTGCGCGCTGGCGAGATCATCGTCGTGCCGGCCGGTCAAGTCCATCGGCCCGAGGCGGATAGGGAGGTCGAGGTCCTGCTGATCGAGCCCAAGGGCGAACCCAATAGCGGCGACAGCGCGGTGCAGGCCGCCGCCAAAGACCGGATTTGAGGAGGACGTCATGAGCATCCAAAAAGACCGGGTCGTCATCTTCGACACCACTTTGCGCGATGGCGAGCAATCGCCGGGCGCGACCATGACCCATGACGAGAAGCTGGAGATCGCCTCCATGCTCGACGAGATGGGCGTGGACATCATCGAGGCGGGGTTTCCGATCGCCTCGGACGGGGATTTCGCCGCCGTGTCGGAGATCGCGAAGGCGGCCGAACGGGCCACGATCTGCGGGCTTGCGCGGGCGAATTTCAAGGATATCGACCGCTGTTGGGAGGCGGTTCGCCATGCCCGTTCGCCCCGGATTCACACGTTTATCGGGACGTCGCCGCTGCATCGGGCGATCCCCAACCTGACCATGGATGAGATGGCGGATCGGATTCACGAGACGGTCACGCACGCGCGGAATCTGTGCGAGAATGTCCAGTGGTCCCCGATGGATGCGACGCGGACCGAATGGGATTACCTGGCTCGCACGGTCGAGATCGCAATCAAGGCGGGGGCGACGACGATCAATATTCCCGACACGGTGGGATACACCGCCCCGGTGGAAAGCGCGGATCTGATCCGGCGGTTGATCGCGGAGGTGCCGGGGGCCGAGGACGTGATCTTCGCCACCCATTGTCACAACGACCTGGGCATGGCGACGGCGAACGCACTGGCGGCCGTCGAAGGCGGGGCCCGGCAGATTGAATGCACGATCAATGGCTTGGGTGAGCGCGCCGGGAATACCGCGCTGGAAGAAGTGGTGATGGCCTTGCGGGTGCGCGGGGACATCATGCCGTATGAGACCGGGGTCGAGACGACCAAGCTGATGGCGATTTCCCGGCGGGTCGCGGCTGTGTCCGGGTTCCCGGTGCAGTTCAACAAGGCGATCGTGGGTAAGAATGCCTTTGCCCATGAAAGCGGCATCCACCAGGACGGGATGCTGAAGAACGCCGAGACGTTCGAGATCATGCGACCCGAAGATGTGGGTCTGTCCGAGACGTCCCTGGTGATGGGCAAGCATTCGGGACGCGCGGCGTTGCGGTCGAAGCTGAAGGAACTGGGGTATGACCTGGCCGACAATCAGCTGGCGGATGTGTTCGTGCGCTTCAAGGCGCTGGCGGATCGCAAGAAGGAGATTTACGACGACGACCTGATCGCGCTGATGCAGGACGAGGAGCGGACGGGCGAAGACCGGATCAAGGTCGAGCGGTTGCGCGTGATCTGCGGGACCGAGGGGCCGCAGAGCGCTGAGATCACCTTGATGATTGACGGCGCTGCCCAGTCGTCCGAGGCCACCGGGGATGGGCCCGTGGATGCGGCGTTCAATGCCGTGAAGGCGCTGGTGCCGCACAGGGCGCGGTTGCAGCTTTATCAGGTGTCGGCGGTGACGGAGGGGACGGATGCCCAGGCGACCGTGACCGTGCGCATGGAGGAGGACGGGCGCATCGTGTCGGGCCAGTCGGCGGATACGGACACGGTGGTGTCGAGCGTGCGGGCCTATGTGAACGCGCTGAACCGGCTGCTGGTACGGCGGGAGAAGGCGGGCAAGGATGCGCGGGAGATCAGCTACAAGGACGCGGGTTGATGTTCGGGTGGTTCAAGCGCGACACGAAGACGCCGCCCGAAACGTTGATGTCGCAAGCCATTCTCTCCGGAGACTTACCCCTTCTGTTGCCTGGTGATGGTCGGCGTCTGTTGAGTTTGTATGGCCCATCAGAAGCGCGAGATCCAGGTGGCGGTCGAGCAGGGCGCCGCGCAGGTTCAGGGAGATGTCGACATCAGGTCCAGCGTCACGTTCGGGACGGCGGCGCTGAACGCTTTGATCAGGGCGGGCAGCCAAGTTTGGGCGACGGTCTCTGACGCGCCGATGCGGAACAGGCCGGCGGCTTCGGACGGGTCGGCGACCTGCTTGTGGATCTCCTCCTCGACGAAGAGCATTTGTTCGGCATAGGTCAGTAGAGACTGACCTTCGCGGGTCAGGACCAGCCCGCCGGGTTTGCGGTCGCAGAGCGTGCGGCGAAGTTCGGATTCCAACTTGGCGATGCGTGTCGACACGGCCGGCTGAGACAGGTTCAGCCGTGCAGCGGCGCGCCGGATGCCGCCCAGCTTGGCGACCCAGAGAAACGTGCGGAGTTGGTCGAAGGTCATCGGATGTTTGTTCGCCCAGGACCGGGCGATTGCAACCATCGGCCGAAATGAAAGAAGGCCGCCCCGGGGGACGGCCTTCGATCACGTCATGTGAGTGAGGTTACTCGCGATTGCCGAACAGCGATAGCAGCATCATGAACATGTTGATGAAGTTCAGATACAGGCTGAGTGCACCCATGATCGCGGCCTTGCCGATCCATTCCTGATCGCCATGGGCGGCGTGGGCGACGTATTCGGTCTTGATCCGCTGAGTGTCATAGGCAGTGAGACCTGCGAAGATCAGCACGCCAATCGACGAGATCGCGAAGGCCAGGGCCGACGAGGCCAGGAAGATGTTCACGACCATCGCCACGATGAGGCCAATCAAGCCCATCAGGAGGAACGTGCCCCAGCCCGACAAGTCTTTCTTGGTCGTATAGCCGTACAGCGACAGCGACGCGAAGGCGATCGAGGTGATCAGAAAGATCTGAGCGATCGAAGTTCCGGTGAAGACCAGGAAGATCGAGCTGATCGACACGCCCATCACGGCGGCGAACACATAGAACACCATCTGAGCGGCCGCGGCCGACAGCTTGTTGATGCCGAAGGACAGGCCGAACACGAAGGCCAGGGGCGACAGCATCACCAGCCATTGCAGCGGCGAGGTGTAGAGCGCGACGCCAAGCCCGGTCAGTTGACCGTCAGGCGTAACCGCCAGGCCGGAAATGGCCCAGGCGGCGGCGAACGTGATGAGCATGCCCACGGACATCGTGCCGTAGACCTTGTTCATATGGGCGCGAAGGCCCTGGTCGATTTCTGCGGCGCGGGCGCCGGAAACCGTGCCGGTCCGCAGGGCGTCGAATTCTGCCATGGAAGTCCTCCAAGGGTGAAAAAAGGTGGGGTCTATCCCCTCGGGTGAGAATATCGGCCCCGGGCCCGCGTATTTCAAGCGGTGATAGGGCCCACTTTGACGCATTTCGATTGATTTTCGCTATGAAAATCGAAAATGGGGGCGCGCTGTTTCCATGCCGTTCCGTGATGGGTCGTATCAGGGCTTCTCGTTTCCCAAGCGGCGTCGTCCATGCCATGCTGGATCCGAAGGGATCGAGCCATGGCCCGAAATCTGGATCTAACCGCGCTGCGCGCTTTCGCGACCGTCGCCGCCACCGGCGGCGTGACACGGGCGGCGGGGCTTTTGAATGTGACGCAATCCGCCGTTTCGATGCAGATCAAACGGTTGGAGGAGGCGCTGGATGCCCCCGTTCTGGAACGGACCGGCCGCGGTGTCCGGGTGACGGTGCAGGGTGAGAAGGTGCTGGCCTATGCCAGGCGCATGCTGGCGCTGAACGACGAGTTGCTGGACCGGATGCGCGACGCGGCGCCCGAAGGCGAGATTTCGCTGGGCGTGCCCCATGACATCGTGCCCCGGGCCATTCCCGCCGTTTTGGCGGCCTTCGCGGGCGAGTTTCCGCGGGTCCGGGTCAATCTGATCTCGTCGGTGACCACGACGCTGCGCGAACAATTCGCCGAAGGCGCGCTGGACATCATGTTGGGGACCGAGCGGGGGGCCTGCCCCGGCGGTCGCGATCTGGTGCGCCTGCCGCTGATCTGGGTCGGGGCGCCCGAGGGGCGGCGCTGGCGCGAGCGGCCGCTGAAGCTGGCCTTTGAGGAGAAGTGCATCTTCCGCACGCAGACTCAGGCGGCTTTGGACGCGGCCGACATCCCCTGGGAGGTCGCGGTCACCGCCGAGTCCAGTCGGGCGACCGATGCGGCGGTGGCGGCGGACCTGGCCTGCCACGTCATCATCGAAGGCTTCGAGACCGCGGAACTGACCCGTATCGACCATGGGGGTGCCTTGCCGCAGATCGGGGATGTCGCGATCACGCTCTATGCCGCCGAGACCGGGGCCGACCCGCTGCGCGACCGGATGATCGAGTTGCTGGCCACCACCTATGCGGGGCTCAAGGGGTCACGACGACCTTCCCTGTCGATCGCCGCGACCGGATGAGGTCCAGCGCCTCGTCCACCTGAGCCAGGGGCAGGACGTGGCTGATATGGGGCTTGAGCGTCCCGGCTTCGTACAGAGCAAAGAGCGCGGCCATGCTGTCGGTGATGACCTGCGGGTTGGTGGCCATGTAGCCGCCCCAGTAGAGGCCCAGCAGGTTCACGTTCTTGACCAGCAGATGGTTGGTTTTGACCTGCGGCACCTCGCCCGAGGCGAAGCCGACCACGATGATCCGCCCGTCGGGACGCATGGCGCGGAAGGCGGCCTTGAAAAGATCGCCGCCGACGGCGTCATAGACGACGTCGGCGCCGCCCAGGGCCTTGAGGCGGTCGCGCAGATCCGGCGCCTCGGCGTCGATCAGATGCGTCGCCCCGGCGGCGCGGGCCACAGCCAGCTTAGCGTCGCCCCGGGCCACGGCAACGACTTCGGCCCCCATCTGCGCGCCAAGCTCGACGGCAGTCAGACCCACGCCGCCGGCGGCGCCCAGGACCACCAGCCGTTCGCCCGGCTGCAACCGGGCCTTGTGGGTCAGGGCCACGTGACTGGTGCCGTAGGCGATCAGAAAACCCGCGGCGACGTCCGAGGGCATCGCCTCGGGGACGGGCACACAGCGATCTGCGGGGAAGCAGCCGAGTTCCGCCAATCCACCTGACCCACCGAAGACGACGACCCGGGTGCCGGGCGCCGGGCCGGATGTATCCGGGCCCAGGGCGTCGATTATGCCGCAGACTTCAAGCCCGGGCACGAACGGCAGGGCAGGGGTATCTTGATAGGTGCCCTTGATCATTAAGAGGTCGGCGAAGTTCAACCCGCAGGCGAGGATGCGCAGCCGGACTTGGCCGGGGCCCGGCACGGGATCGGGCCTTGCCGCCAAGGTCGGCGGGCGATCGTGGGCGGTGACGAGATAGGCTTGCATGGGCAGGTCTCCGAGGGGCCAAGGCGTTGGATCGCAGGCGTCTTGTTCGGGATGTGACGTCCCCCACCTGTCGGTCGGGTGCAAGTTCAAGTCGACAATCTTGCGAATACGGGTCGCGGTCTTGGTGGGTAGTGATTTCGCCTTAGGCGGGAACTACCTGTTACTCGGCTGGTTGCTGTTCGGAAAAACTGTGTCGAGACTGCTGATGGGAGCCGATTATGAAACACCCTGTGGATATCCATGTTGGTAAACGAATCCGTCACCGTCGGTGGATGGTTGGGATGACCCAGCAGCAATTGGCCGAATCGGTCGGGATCAAGTTTCAGCAGATCCAGAAATACGAGACGGGGATGAACCGGGTCAGCGCGTCTCGGCTGTGGGAAATCGCCGATGCCCTGGCGGTGCCGATCAACCACTTCTTCGAGGGATTGAAGGACGGCGAGTCGTCGGCCGAGAGCGATATTCTGGCCGACAAAGAGGCCATGGAGCTGGTCCGGGCCTACTACGCCATGCCCCAGAACCAACGCCGCCGCCTGTTCGATCTGGCCCGCGTGTTGTCCGAAGGGGCGGCCTGACACCCAAGCACGGCGCTTGACCCTGCGATGACCGGCATGCGACCCGACGTCCGTCAGGACCGGAGGGGCCGTGATGACCGACATCGCTGATCGCGTCAAAACGGCGCATGCCCTGGCCGATGCGGCCCGGCGAGTGACTTTGAAACACTTCCGAACGGCACTGCCTGTGGATAGCAAGGGCGCGGCATTCGATCCGGTCACGCAGGCCGACCGGGATGCGGAGGCGGCCATGCGCGCGATCCTGGCCAAGTCTTGTCCCGATGACGGGGTGCTGGGCGAGGAACAGGGCTCCGTCGCGGGGACAACCGGCTGGACCTGGATTTTGGATCCGATCGACGGAACGCGGGGGTTCATCGCGGGCACGCCGACCTGGGGCGTGCTGATCGGATTGCAGGATCAAGTTGGGCCACGGTTCGGGATTATCGACCAACCATTTACCGGAGAACGGTTCGAGGGCGGGCCCGGTGGCGCCCGTTGGCGCCGCGGGCGCGAAGATCGGATCCTTCGGACCCGCGAGACAGAAACGCTGGCCGAAGCCACCATCCTGACCACCTTTCCCGAAGTCGGCTCGCCCGAAGAAGGGGCCGCATTCCGGCGTGTGGCGACCGAATGCCGCCTGACCCGGTATGGCTTGGATTGCTACGGCTATGCATTGCTGGCTGCCGGACATGTGGATCTGGTGATCGAGGCCGGATTG
Organism: Pseudomonadota bacterium; assembly: GCA_039180995.1. Classification (GTDB taxonomy): domain Bacteria; phylum Pseudomonadota; class Alphaproteobacteria; order Rhodobacterales; family Rhodobacteraceae; genus Jannaschia. The sequence goes on along the minus strand of JBCDCW010000145.1, from coordinate 784 downwards.
CAGCCCTATGACATCGCCGCGCCCATTGCCGTGATCCAGGCGGCGGGTGGGACCGTCACCGATTGGGCGGGCCGTCCGGCCCATGATGGGGGGCGTGTGATCGCCGCGGCGACCCCGGTGCTGCACCGGGCGGCTTTGGAGCTGCTCGATGGGTGAGACGCTGATCCGCGGCGCCCAGCTTCTGACGATGGAAGACGGTCCGGCGGGTCGGACGGCGCAGCGGGCGGATCTGCGCCTGCGCGACGGGATCGTGGCCGAGATCGGCCCGCAATTGGCGCCCGGCGGAGAGATCGTCGAGGCCCAGGGCTGCTTGGTCACCCCGGGTCTGGTGAACACGCATCACCATCTTTACCAGACGCTGACGCGGGCCGTGCCGGCTGGGCAGGATGCGCTGCTGTTCGGGTGGTTGCGGGCGCTCTACCCGATTTGGGCGCGGTTCACGCCCGATCACGTGTTCACGGCAACGCAACTGGGGTTGGCGGAACTGGCCTTGTCGGGCTGCACGACGTCTTCAGATCATCTGTATCTGTTTCCCAATGGCACGCGGCTGGACGATACGATCCATGCCGCCGCAGAAATCGGGTTGCGCTTCCATCCGACCCGCGGCGCCATGTCCATCGGTGAAAGCGCAGGCGGCTTGCCGCCCGACGCTTTGGTCGAGGCGGAATCGACGATCCTGGAGGATTGTGTCCGAGTGATCGACGCGTTCCACGACCCGGCGCCGGGATCCCTATGCCAGGTGGGCGTGGCGCCGTGTTCGCCCTTGTCGGTCAGCCGGGAGTTG
>JBCDCW010000144.1:0-9727 GCA_039180995.1 Pseudomonadota bacterium | reverse complement strand
GCCGTCTTACAGGACCTGACCGTCGAGGCCTGAGGTCTGCCTCAGCGTCGCAGTGTGATCAGCAGTTCCAAGGCATCCGCCGTGCGGCGCGTGTTGGCGTAGATCCCGAGGCCGAGATAGAGCGCTCCGCCGATCACGAGCAGCGCGACGCTGCCGGCCAGTGCGAAGATTGCGGCGGCGACGGGACCCTCGATCCTTGGAAGGCCGTCGGCCAGGGTCACGCCACCGAACAGCGCGCCGATCGAGACGACGGCCACGAAAACCGCGGCCACGATCAGCCCGAATGTGATAATCACTTCCAATGCCTTAATGAAGAAATCCCGCATCTGTCCCGTCCCCTTGAGCGACCATAGCAAACGGCGCGGCGGCTTTGGGCGCAAGTCCCTAGTAGCTGCGCTCGGCGTAGATCCGGCTGAGGTCGCCGCCCCATGGGCCGTCATGGTCCGCCAGAAGCTCATCTGCGGGCGCCCGCCCGGTCTCGATGCTTTCTTTGAGCGCGTTCAGGAAATGCGTCTCGTCGGGCACGAGCCCGCCCGCCCCGGCGCGGCTCCGGGCTGTCAGGCCGGACTTGGCGATCTCCAGGCAGGATCGGGCCAAGTCGATCATCCGGACGCCCGGCACCTCGGCCTGTAGGCCGTCCACGCTGGCGGCGACGCGGAGCGCTTCCCGCGTTTCCTGGTCCCAATGCTTGGCCAGATCCCAAGCCGCATCCAGCGCCGTCTGGTCGTAAAGCAGCCCGACCCAGAACGCGGGCAGCGCGCAGAGCCTGCGCCACGGGCCGCCATCGGCGCCGCGCATCTCCATGTATTTCTTGATCCGAGCCTCGGGGAACAGCGTCGTCAGGTGGTCGGCCCAGTCCGACAATGTCGCGATTTCGCCGGGCAAAGCGGGCAGTTTGCCCTTCAAGAAGTCGCGGAACGACATGCCGAGTGCGTCGATATAGTGGCCGTCGCGGTAAACGAAGTACATGGGCACATCGAGTGCGTAGTCGACCCAACGCTCGAACCCCATCCCGTCCTCGAAGACGAAAGCCGGGATGCCGGTGCGGTCCGCGTCTAGGTCACGCCAGACGCGCGCGCGCCAGGATTTGTGGCCGTTCACCTTCCCCTCGAAGAAGGGCGAATTGGCGAACAGCGCCGTCGCAACCGGCTGCAAAGCCAGGGCCACGCGCAGCTTCTTCACCATGTCCGCTTCGGACGCGAAATCCAGGTTCACCTGCACCGTGCAGGTCCGGCGCATCATCACCTTCCCCATGGTGCCCACCGTGTCCATGTAGGCATCCATCAGCTTGTAGCGGCCCTTGGGCATCAGCGGCATCTGCTCGTGCGTCCAGACGGGCGCGGCGCCCAGCCCAATCCAGCGCACGCCGATCTCGTCCGAGACGGTTTTCACCTCGCGCAGATGGTCGTTCACCTCGTCGCAGGTCTGGTGGATGGTCTCCATCTGCGCGCCCGACAATTCCAACGCGCCGCCCGGTTCCAGAGACACATTGGCCCCGTCTTTCTCCAGCCCGATGATCAACCCGCCTTCCTCGACCGGGGTCCAGCCGAAGCGGTCGCGCAGGCCCTCCAACACGGCGCGGATCGACCGCTCGCCGTCATAGGGCAGCGGCTTCAGCGTGTCTTTGCAATAGCCGAACTTCTCGTGCTCGGTGCCGATGCGCCACTCATCCTTCGGCTTGCAGCCCGCTTCCATGTAGGCGGCCAACTGCGCCCTATCGGTGATCGGGCCGCCGCCGGATTGGGGGATGGACATGGTGGGGCCTCGTCTCGCCTTGGTCGGCGCCACGCCTGACGTTGGCCTTGGGTCAAGTCAAGGCGAGCCGGGGATCGCGTCGCCAGACCGTGATCAGACCAGGTGTGCGGCTTTGCACAGCCCGCACCATGGCGCCGCCATCCAGGCCCGGCAGCGGGGCAAGCGCGTCCAGCAGCGCGTCGGCGCCCTGGGCGCCCTCGGGGATCAGCAGCGGGGGCCCTTCGGACGGGATCAGATGCCAGGTGGCCGGGCCGTCAACGGCCCGGTGCAGCGCGACCTCGGCCAAATCGTCCAGCGCGACCATCCCGCCGGTTTCGGGACCCATGTAAAGAATGCGCCCCTCGTCGATCCGCACCAGTCCGGGCCCCTCGGCGCCGGTCCGAAACCGCGCCCGGCGCAGTCCCGCGACGCCCAGTACCCCGCCCACCACCAGCAGCGCCAGGCCGAAGAGGGTCGGCAGGCCCGATGAGGTCACCACGAGCACCGCCCCCACGACCAGAGCGGCCGCGCCGATCAGCACGTCGCGCCAGCGCGACAGGGCGGCGGCGGCCTCGGGGCGGATCATATGGTCACCGTCCCGTTGAACAGGACCAACGCGAAATCGCCGATCCGCCGGAAGCCCAGCGGGCGGTAGCAGGCCACGGCGGTCTCCGACGCCGCAAACAGCGTGGCCCGACGCACGCCTTGAGACCGCGCCTCCTCCAGATGCAGCGCCACGGCGCGGCGCGCCAGGCCGCGCCCGCGCGCCTCGGGTGGCGTGTAGACGCCACCGACCTGGACGATGTCCGGCAGGCGGGCATTGAACCCGGTCATCGCGGCGGGGCGTCCGTCGATCATCAACAGCCGATGGCTGTCGCGTTCGATCCAGCGGGTCACATCAAGGGCGGCTTGCGCCACGTCGTTGATCCGCACCTTCAATTCAGTGTCATAGGCCACTCGCCACGTCGTCACGAGGTCTGCGTGATCCGATATGGGCGCCAAGGTTCCTTGGCCGTCCGGCAGGCGCAGCGCGTTTAGGTCGAGCAGGAACTGCGGTTCGTCTTTGTCCAGCCCCCCAGAGCGGCCCATCAGTCCCGCCGCCGCCATGATCGCGCGAACCGGCTCGGCTTGGCCGATCAACCCCATCAGAGGCTGCCCCCGCAAGATGGCAAGACAGGCGTCCACATCCAGGGTCTCCGGCCGGAACGGCATCACCATGCCTTCCCGGCTTAGGCCGAGAACCATCGACGGTTCGTCAAGGCGATCTACCCAGATGCGCATGCTTCGGGGATGATGGCCGCCGAGCCCATGGCGCGCGATGTTGTCGAGGGGAAACATGGCCAATTCGGGCCGCGTCTCCAGCAAGCGGATCACGTTGGACAGATTGGCGTTTGACACGCGGATCATACCCAATCCCCCTGTGTGGTCTGCCAAAGCGCCAGCGCCGCCACCGCCGCCGTGTCGGCTCGCAGGATGCGAGGCCCGAGCGCCAGCGTCGTGCCTCGTCGCGTTGCGCGCAGGCGCGCGCGCTCCTCGGTGGAGAAGCCGCCCTCGGGGCCGATCAGGATCGCGACGGGGGCGGGGGGTAAGGGCGGTGTCGTATCGCCCGCTAGGGTCTCGTCGCAGAAGATCAGGGTGCGGTCGTCGGGCCAGGCGTCCAGCAGGCGAGGGAGGGGTATGAGCTCCGCGACCTCCGGCACGAAGGTGCCGCCGCATTGCTCGGCGGCCTCGACTGCGTGGGCTTGCAGACGGTCCCGTCGAATGCGTTCGGAATTGGTGTGGTCGGTCGTCACCGGCAGGATGCGCGCCGCGCCCAGTTCCGCCGCCTTCTCGACGATGAAATCGGTGCGGGCCTTCTTGATGGGTGCGAAGATCAGCCAGAGATCGGGGGGATCGCGCTGGGGCGTGATCTGCGTGTCGCAGGTCAGCGTGCCGCCCCGCTTGGACAAAGCCGCGATCCCGGCGCGCCAGCCGCCCGAGACCCCGTCGAACACCTCTAGCGTGTCGCCCGGCGACAGGCGCATGACGCCCGACAGGTAATGCGCCTGATCGCGCGTCACCTCGACCGATTGCCCCGGCCCGAGCGGACCGGCTACATGCAGCCTGACTTTGCTGTTCATGGAAGCCTCCCGTGCCCAACGCTCCCGCCCCAGTGACCGACACCTCCGATCAAGGCCAGGTGGCCGACGCCGTCAAGGGCAACTGGGTGGATACGCTCGCCCCCGAGGCGGCGCGGCCCTATCTGCGGCTGAGCCGCGCCGACCGGCCTATCGGGACCTGGCTGCTGTTGCTGCCATGCTGGTGGGGTCTGGCCCTGGCCGTGGTCGCCACGGGCTGGCGGTGGGAGGCGGTGTGGATCGCGCTGGGCTGCGCCATCGGGGCTTTCCTGATGCGCGGGGCGGGCTGTACCTGGAACGACGTCACCGACCGCGACTTCGACGGCGCGGTCGAGCGGACGCGCTCGCGTCCGATCCCCGCCGGGCAGGTGGGCGTGCGAGGCGCGCTGATCTGGATGGTCGTGCAGGCGCTGGTGTCCTTCGCGATCCTTCTGACCTTCCACCCGACGGCGATCTGGCTGGGCGTGCTGTCGCTGCTGCCCGTCGCGATCTACCCCTTCGCCAAGCGCTTCACCTGGTGGCCGCAGGTCTTTCTCGGCATCGCGTTCAACTGGGGCGCGCTGCTGGCCTGGGCGGCCTTCACCGGGTCGCTGGGCCCGGCGCCCGTCCTGCTTTATCTGGGCGGCATCGCCTGGACCCTCTTCTACGACACGATCTACGCCTACCAGGACATCGAAGACGATGCCCTGATCGGCGTGAAGTCCACCGCCCGCCGCTTCGGCGACCGGCCTGAGCCTTGGATGCGCGCGTTTCTGGCGGCGACGATCCTCTTGATGGCGGCGGCGACCGTCGTGGCCATGCCATCGCCCGCCGGTCTGGTGGCGATGCTGGGCGTCTGGGCCATGGGGGCCCATCTGTGTTGGCAGTTCGCGCGGCTCGACATCCGCGACCCGGCCGGCTGCCTGGAGATCTTCCGGTCCAATCGGACCGCTGGCCTGATCCCCCTGCCGTTTTTCGCCATTGCCGCCGCGCTCTGATTGCCCCATCCCGCTGGGACGGCTAAGCCACCCTGGGGAGCGACCGGAAACCGCATGAGCCGCAGACATATCATCGGATCGTTGACGGCGTTCGGCCTGGCCGTCGGGGCCTCGGGCGCGGTGGCCTGGATGGCGGCGGATTACATCGAGGAAACGTCACGCCAGGCGGTCGCGGGACGGCTGACGGCGGCCGACCTGGATTGGGCCGAGGTGCGCACTGACGGTCTGCTCTTGGTGCTGACCGGTTTCGCTCCCAGCGAACCGGCGCGCTTCCGCGCCATTACCCAGGCCGGGCAAGTGGTCGACCCAGGGCGCATCGTCGACGCCATGGACGTGATCGAGCAAGATCGTTCGCTGACACCCCGCTTCTCGCTGGAATTGCTGCGCAACGACTCGGGCGTCTCGGTCATCGGCCTGGTCCCGTCCTCGGGCGGGCCCGAGCTTCTGACATCGCTCATGTCGCCGCTGATCTCGGATGGCGTCCCGGTTACCAACATGGTCGAGAGCGTCGATCAGCCCATCCCCCATAATTGGGAACCCGCCCTGCGCTTTGCCTTGGAAGTTCTCGAAGACCTGCCCCGATCAAAGGTGTCGGTCGAGCCGGGGCGCGTATCTGTGAATGCCGTGGCCGACAGCGCCGAGGAGCGGGTGCGCCTGGAGACGCGCCTAACCCGCGGGCGCCCTCGCGACGTCACGCTGGCCCTGGACATCTCGGCGCCGCGCCCGGTTGTCGCGCCCTTCACGTTGCGCTTCGTCATTCCCGCCGATCGCGGGCCTCGGTTCGAGGCCTGCGCCGTCGACAGCGATGCCGCCCGTCGCCAGATCCTGACGGCGGCCGCATCGGTCGGATTCGAGGGGAAGGCGGATTGCCTATTAGCCCTGGGGACCCCGTCGCCATCTTGGGGCGCCGCGATCGCATCCGGGATCGAGGCCTTGGGCGAGATCGGCGGCGGCACCCTGACGGTCTCGGACGCCGACGTGGCCTTGCGGGGCCTCGATGGGGCCGACCCGATCCTGTTCGAGCGTGTCGCGGCCGAGTTGGAGCGGGACCTGCCGGACATCTTCGGGTTGACGGCGATGTTGGACGAGCCCGCCGAAATTGATGGCACCGGCGAGGCTGATACGGGCACGCCCGAATTCGTCGCCACCCGCGCGCCAGAAGGCCAGGTGCAACTGCGCGGACGGCTGTATGACGAAGCTCAGGAAATGGCGGTGCTGTCCTATGGTCGCGCGCTATTCGGGGTGGGGCAGACCTATCTGGCCACGCGCGAGGATCGGTCGCTGCCCGAAGGATGGCCCGTGCGCGTTCTGGCCGGACTCGATGCGTTGGCGCGGCTGGAATACGGATCGCTGGTCGTGCAGCCGGCCTTGCTGGAGATCCAAGGTGTGACGGGAAATACCCAGGCCGAGGCCGAGATCAGCCGGGTGCTGACCCAGAAGCTGGGTGCCGACGCGGTGCTGCGGATCGAGGTGACCTATAACGAGGAACTGGATCCGACGCTGAACATTCCCACGCCCGAGGAATGTGAGATCACGTTGAACCAGATCTTGATCGAGAAGAAGCTGACCTTCCCGCCGGGTGAAGCCGTGATCGACGTCACCGGCGACATCCAGCTGACTGCGCTGAGCGACGAGTTGGAGGCGTGCAACCGGTCCGTCTTCGAGATCGGCGGGCATACCGACAGCCAGGGCCGCGAAGTCATGAACGAGACGCTGTCGCAGCAGCGGGCCGAGGCCGTGCGCGCGGCCCTGATCGAGCGGGGCGTGCCGCCATCGCAATTGGTGGCCGTCGGCTACGGCGAGACGCAACCCATCGCCGACAACGACACCGAGGAGGGGCGCGAGGCAAACCGCCGGATTACCTTCACCGTGCTGGGTCGTCGGGACCGGACGGCCGACGCCGTCATCGAAAGCGCGCCCGAGCCCGAGGCCCCAGCCGAGCCAGAGCCAGAGCCCACGGCCGAGCCCGATCCCCCGCCCGAGGAGACCCAATGAACCGCACCGAATTTGTCATCGCCATCGCGGTCATCCTGTTTGTGGCCTTCTTGCTCGGATGGTTCGCCTCCTGGCTGGTTTACCGGTTCAGCCGGGTGACGGTCTCGGACGTGGCCGAGTTGGAGGAGATGGCGAAAGCCCTGCACGATGCCGAGGAGCAGCGGGACGAGGCGATCACCTATCTGGAGTACCGCGAGAACGAGTTGGGCACGCGCTTGACCCAGACCGAAGCGGAATTGCAGGCGACCATGGATGGCCTGCGCGAAGCCCGGCACGAAGCGGCGGAGTTGCGGCGCTACGTCGAATCGCTGAATGCTTAGGATGGGGGTCCACCCCATCGCCCCCTAGCCATCCTCCATCATTTGTTCCCAGGCAGCCAGCATCGCCGGTGTGGCATGGCTGTTGTCGGGCGCGAACGGATCCAGCGGATCGAGCGAGGCCAGGAAGAGGATCGCCGCGCCCATGATGGCCAGGCCGGCAAAGCCGATCCAGCGACGGAGGGTCCGGATCAGTTTATGGCGGTCCGCCCTCCGGCCGCGGTCCGGCAGGTCGACGGCGGAGGGGTGGATCGGCGCGGTCAGGGTCCCGGTCATGACGACACCGCAACGGCTTGGCCGGCATAGCGCCGGTCCGAAAGTTCGCGGGCCAGGAATGCCGCAACATCCGAGCGGGAGATCTGGAGCTTCAACCCCCGCGCGTTGGGGCCGAAGCCTTCGCGGACCGGGCCGCCTGTCGGACCGTCGGTGAACGCGCCAGGTCGCACGATGGTCCAGTCCAGACCGCTGGCGCGGACCATGTCCTCCTATCGTTCATGGTCCTTGAAGACGCCCCGCAGCAGCGCTCCGAACATGATGTGTTTCCAGAAGAGCGTGAGGTTCGGCCAACTGTCATGGGCGCCCAGCGTGGATTGGCAGATCAGGCGCCGGACGCCATGCCATTGCATGGCATTGATGATGTTCAGCGTCCCGGTAGAGCGGACATGTCCGCTGCGCGACGTCCCTGCGCCCAAGGTGACGATGACGGCGTCGTGCCCATCGACGGCCATCGCGACGGCTTGCGCATCCTCGGCATCGCCGGCCGCTCGGCGCAGGTTCGGATGGTCGATGCGCAGCCGCTCGGGGCGGCGGGCGAAGGCGGTGACGTGATGGCCCTGATCCAGCATTCGGGCGACGGCAAGGCGACCGACCGATCCGGTGGCGCCGAAGACGATGACGTTCATGGCGTATCCTTTCCGATTGAACTTTACACTGTGTAAAGTTGACGCCAGACCTATGACTGATAACTTTACATCATGTCAAGTGACCCCCCAACGACCCGCGATCGAATCCTGGACGGCGCCATCGGCCTTCTTGAACACAAAGGGGAAAAGCCCGTTCGAATGTCGGATATCGCGAAGGCGGCGGGGCTCAGCCGACAAGCGGTTTACCTGAATTTCCCGAATCGCGCCGACCTTCTGATCGCGGCCGTCCGTCATCTGGACGACAAGCAGAACGTCGATGGCCGCGTCGCGGCAAGCCGTGCGGCCACCAGCGGGGAAGAACGCCTCTCGCTCTGGGTACGGGCTTGGGGCGACTACATCCCGGTGATCCACGGCGTGTCCCGCGCCTTGGTGGCCATGGCGGCGACGGATCCGGACGCGCGGGCGGCCTGGGCCGACCGGATGGACGCCGTCCGCCACGGCTGTGCAGCCGCCGTGGCCGCCCTGGCACGGGACGGGCGGCTCGCTCCGGATCTGGACGAGACAGTGGCGACGGACCTGCTCTTCACGATCCTTTCGGTCCACGGATGGGAGGTGCTGCGGCTGGAGCGAGGCTGGTCCCAGGCGGCGTATCTCGATCAGATGGAGCGTCTGGCCCGGGCGTGTCTCCTGGCAGCTTGAACGAAAAACGGCCGCCCGAATCGATGGGCGACCGTTCGGTCTTGGATGACACTCGTGCCGAGGACGTTTCCTATCGGTCGTCGTCTTCCTCGTCTTTTGCTTCGGGCAGGTTGAAGAAGCTGTCCGCATCACGCACATCGCGGGTATCGCGCGGATCTTCATCCTCGTCATCGTTGCCCGACAGCGAGAACGTCTCCAAGCCCGAGATCGAAGACGGGATCTTCGGCTCCGGCTCCATACCCAGCGACGTCTCCGTCGAGACTAGCTTGCGACGTTCGTCGTCGGTCATCACCTCGCCCTCGGCGGCCTTCTTGGCGGCCGCCTTTTGGACGACGGCGTCCAGTTCGGTCTGCTTGCATAGGCCCAGGGCGACGGGGTCGATGGGCTCCATCTGTTGGATATTCCAATGGGTCCGTTCTCGGATCGACTGGATCGTGGGCTTGGTGGTGCCGATCAGCTTGGAGATCTGAGCATCCGTCAGCTCGGGATGGAACTTTACCAGCCACAGGATCGAGTTCGGCCGATCCTGGCGCTTGGACAGGGGTGTGTAGCGCGGCCCGCGGCGCTTCTGCTCACCCTCGGAGGCGGGGTTGTGGAGCAGGCGCAGGGCGCGGGACGGATTCTTTTCGGATTCGGCAATCTCGTCCTGGGTCAGCTGCTTGTTGGCGATGGGATCGAAGCCCTTCACGCCCACGGCCACGTCGCCATCGGCGATGCCCTGCACCTCCAGCTCGTGCAGGTCGCAGAAATCGCCGATCTGCTTGAAGCTGAGCGTGGTGTTGTCCACCAGCCAGACGGCGGTGGCCTTGGCCATGATCGGTTTGTTCATCTGTCTCTCTCCTGTCGTCGGACACGGGTCACCTGTCGCCCGGATCAGGGGCTGCGGCCGGGGCCGTGGGGGCTCGCGTTCGGGGAACTTGGGCGGGTATATAGGCAAGGGGATCGCCAGGGGGAAGACCGAATGCGCCGATGGATCATGGCCGTCTCGATGGCCGGGTTTGCGTCCCTTGCCGCGGCGCCCGCCG
>JBCDCW010000143.1:0-9746 GCA_039180995.1 Pseudomonadota bacterium | reverse complement strand
TATCGCGTCCGGGATCCGCAATGGCGATTGGATGCGCGGCTGGCGGCGCGAAGTGTTCGGCAGTGACGCGCTGCGCTTGTGCGAAGGCGAGATCGCGTTGGCCTGCAAGGGGCATGACGTGCAGATCGTGCCGCTCTGACACCCGTCCAGGTCGGTCGTCTGCGCCTCGTTCGCTTGAAACGGCGTGTTCAATATCCCTGCCAGATCCAACCGCCGCCGAAGACGCGACTGCCATCGGGGTCGTAGAACACGCAAGCCTGCCCCGGCGACACGCCTTTCTCGGGCGTCAGCAACTCGATTTCCGCCATGTCCGGCCCCTTGGGGCGCAAGATCGCGTCCATGGGGGGCTTCGTGGACCGGACCTTCACCCCCACATGCCATTCACCGCGCGACTCGAAGGGCGTATCCCCCAGCCAGTTAATCTCGCGCAGGGGCACCAGCCGGGTCGCCAGGGCCGATTTCGGACCGACGACGACTTGGCGCGTCTCGGGGTCCAGCTTGACGACGTAAAGCGGCTCGGCCAGGCCGCCGATGCCCAGGCCGCGGCGCTGACCGATCGTATAATGGATGACGCCGGTATGGCGCGCCAATTCCCGCCCCGCCATGTCGACGATGGCGCCGGGTTCGGCCGCGCCGGGGCGCAGCTTTTCGATGACGGCGGCATAATCTCCGTTCGGCACGAAGCAGATGTCCTGGCTGTCGGGTTTGTCGGCCACCGGCAGGCCGTGCTTGGCCGCCAAGGCCCGCGTGGCGGCCTTGTCCGGCAGGTGGCCCAGCGGGAATCGCAGATAATCCAGCTGCTCCTGGGTAGTGGAAAACAGAAAATACGATTGATCGCGCACCGGATCGGCGGCGCGATGCAGTTCCGCTTTCGCGCCCATCTTGCGCTGGATGTAATGACCGGTGGCCATGCAATCGGCGTCCAGATCCTTTGCGGTCTCCAGCAGGTCGCGGAATTTCACCCGCTCGTTGCAGCGAATGCAGGGCACCGGCGTGGCGCCACCCAGATAGGCGTCGGCGAATTCGTCGATCACCGCCTCGCGGAAGGTGTTTTCATAATCCAGCACATAATGCGGAAATCCCATGGTTTCCGCGACCCGGCGCGCATCGTGGATGTCGCGCCCGGCGCAGCAGGCGCCTGTCTTGGCCAGGGCCGCGCCGTGGTCGTAAAGCTGCAGCGTCACGCCCACCACGTCGTAACCTTCGCCCGCCAATTCGGCCGCCACGACCGAGCTGTCGACGCCGCCCGACATGGCCACGACCACGCGCGTATCGGCGGGCGCCTTGGGCAGCCCGAGGCTGTTGAGCTTGGCGTCGAGCGGCATCGAGATCTCCGGCGCGGGCGGCGTGTCGGGCGATATATGGGAAAATGCGAGATATTCACAAGGCGCGGCTTCACCTCCGCTTAACCGGCTGCTGCGCATGCAGGGTCGGTAATTCAAGAGGAGACCGCCATGTATCTGAGAAAGGGGACAGGCCCCCGTGTCGTCACGTTGCCCGACGGGTCGCAGATGACCGCCGCCGATTTGCCGCCCAAGGGCACGACACGCTGGGTCGCGCGACGAAAGGAAGCCGTCGTGCGCGGCGTACAAAGCGGATTGATTTCGCTGGAAGACGCGATCGCGCGCTACGATCTGTCGGAGGAGGAGTTTGAAAGCTGGCTGTCGGCCATGTCCACCCACGGAACGAATGGGCTGAAGACGACTCTGCTGCAAACCTACCGCCAGGGCTGAGACGGTTTGGACAATTGTGGAGGTCACATTAACGTGCGCAGAGTAACCTTAAGTTAACGATTTCCTTCGATGCTGAACCCGTCATCAGCAGCCTCCCGGAGAGAGACATGCGCATCCTGCTCGTCGAAGACGACCCCACCACGTCCAAAAGCATTGAAATGATGCTGGGTTCGGCCAACCTGAATGTCTACAGCACCGACATGGGGGAGGAGGGGATTGATCTGGCGAAGCTCTATGATTACGACCTGATCCTTCTGGATCTGAACTTGCCGGACATGAACGGCCATGACGTGCTGAAGCAGTTGCGCATGGCCCGCGTCGAGACGCCGATCCTAATCCTGTCGGGGGCCGACGACACCGAAAACAAGATCAAAGGGTTCGGCGTGGGCGCCGACGATTATATGACCAAGCCGTTCCACCGGGACGAGCTGATCGCCCGCATCCATGCCATCGTGCGCCGGTCGAAGGGGCATTCCCAATCGGTGATCCGCACCGGCCACATATCGGTCAATCTGGATGCGAAGTCGGTTGATGTGGATGGCCAGGCCGTCCACCTGACCGGCAAGGAATACCAGATGCTGGAACTGCTGAGCCTGCGGAAGGGCACGACGCTGACCAAGGAAATGTTCCTCAACCATCTCTATGGCGGCATGGACGAACCGGAACTGAAGATCATCGACGTCTTCATCTGCAAATTGCGCAAGAAGCTGTCGGAAGCCACCGGCGGCGAAAACCATATCGAAACGGTGTGGGGTCGCGGCTATGTCCTGCGGGATCCGATCTCGGCCGAAGGCGGCAAACTGGTCAACGCCTGATCGAGACTGGCCGGGTCGGTCCCGTTTGACGCCGATTCGGCGACGGCCTCGCGACCGAGAGATGCGCCGCAACTCGAATATGGTCCCACGGGCGGCGGAGCGGTCCATCGTCCAAGATCGCGTCCGTCTTGGAATTGCCCCGGTAGCACCGACCGGATCGTCGGCATTGGCAGTTGGTCGAGTTGGCGGGCCGGTTGCGCCAATCCACATCGCAGCGCCGGAATCGGTGGCAGCCGATCGTCCGGCGCCGTAAACCTCACGCCAAGCAGCGGGAGGGCGGTGGTGACAGACAGCGCACAGATCGAGGTCGCGGCCCTGACGGACCGGCAAGCCAAGGCCGAACTGGCCCGCCTGGCCGCCCTGCTGGCGGAGGCAGAACAGGCCTATCATGGCGACGACGCCCCCAAGATCGACGATGCCAGCTATGACCGGCTCAAGGCGCGCAACGCCGAGATCGAGGCGCTTTTCCCCCAGCTTAAACGCGCCGACAGCCCCAGCGACCGCGTCGGCGCCACCCCCTCGGATGGGTTCGGGAAGGTCCGCCATTCCATGCGGATGCTGTCGCTGGGCAATGCTTTCGACGATTCCGATGTCGCGGAATTCGACGCCCGCATCCGCCGGTTCCTGGATCTGCCCCCCGATGTCCCGGTCGCCTACACAGCCGAACCCAAGATCGACGGGCTGTCGCTGTCGCTGCGGTACGAGCAAGGGCGCCTGGCCCATGCCGCCACCCGGGGTGACGGATCGGTCGGCGAAGACGTGACCGCCAATGCGAAGACCGTCGATGACATCCCCGACCGGGTCGACGGCGCGCCCGATGTGCTGGAAGTGCGGGGCGAAATCTATATGTCGCATGCTGACTTCGCGGCGTTGAACGCCGCGCAGGCCCAGGCCGGGGCGAAGGTCTTCGCCAATCCTCGCAACGCCGCGGCGGGCAGTTTGCGGCAACTGGATCCCACGATCACCAAGGCTCGCCCGCTGCGCTTCTTCGCCTATGCCTGGGGCGAGGTGTCGGCGCCGCTCGCTGACACGCAATCGGACGCGCTGGGCCGGCTTAAGGAATTGGGCTTCGTCACCAACGCCGAAACACGCCGCTGCGCCGGCCCGGACGAGATGTTGGCCCATTACCGCGGCATCGCGGCCAGGCGCGCCGAACTCGGCTATGATATCGACGGCGTCGTCTACAAGGTCGACGACCTGGCCTGGCAGGCCCGTCTGGGTCTGCGCTCGACCACGCCGCGCTGGGCGATCGCCCACAAGTTCCCGGCTGAAACCGCGTGGACCCGGCTCTTGGCCATCGAACTTCAGGTCGGCCGCACCGGCGCCCTTTCCCCCGTCGCCCGGCTGGAGCCGGTTACCGTGGGCGGCGTGGTTGTCTCGAATGCCACGCTGCACAACGAAGACTATATCGCCGGGCGCGATGCATCCGGCGCGCCGATCCGCGATGGCCGCGACTTGCGGGTGGGCGACCGGGTCGAGGTCTATCGGGCCGGGGATGTCATCCCCAAGGTCCGCGACGTCGATCTGTCGGCCCGGCCCGCCGATGCCGCACCGTTCGTCTTCCCCGAAACCTGTCCCGATTGCGCCAGTCCGGCCCGCCGCGACCCGGGCGAAAGCGTGCGCCGTTGCACCGGCGGGCTGATCTGCCCGGCCCAGAAAGTCGCCCGGCTGAAGCATCTGGTCAGCCGCGGGGCGCTGGATATCGAGGGCCTGGGCGACAAGGAGGTGGAGCGCTTCACCGATCTGGGCTGGATCGACGCGCCCGCCGACATCTTCACCCTGGAAGACCGCTATGGCAGCGGTCTGCAAAGCGTGGCCGCGCTGGAAGGCTGGGGCAAAACCTCGGCCCGCAACCTCTTCGCGGCGATCCAATCTGGGCGGAGCCAGCCCTTCGGCCGCGTTCTCTTCGGCTTGGGCATCCGCCATCTGGGCGAGGTTGCGGGCAGCGATCTCGCCCGTCATTTCGGCGATTGGCCGACCTTGGCCCGCACCGTCGATACCGCGCTCCCGGCCGCCGATGCCCACCGCGCCGCCGAAGCCGACGTTTTGGCCGAACGCGCCGCCGCCGCGGCCGAGGATCGCCGCGCCAAGATCGCCGAGGCCCGCAAGGCCGCCTGGGCCGAAATCGCGCCCGAGGCACGCGCCGCCTGGGACGACCTGGTCGGGATCGACGGCATCGGCACTACCTTGGCGCTGGCGCTTTGCGATGCCTTTTCCGGCACCGAGGAACGCGCGGCAATGGACGCGCTGATCGCCGAATTGGCGATCGAGGCGCCCGAGGCCGTGGCCGAAACCAGCCCCGTGGCCGGCAAGATTGTGGTTTTCACCGGGTCGCTGGAAAAGATGACCCGGGCCGAGGCCAAGGTGCGGGCCGAATCGTTGGGGGCCAAGGTCTCGGGCTCGGTCTCGGCTAAGACGGACCTCCTGGTCGCCGGGCCCGGCGCCGGATCGAAGGCCACCAAGGCGGCCGAACTGGGCATCGAGACGCTAGACGAAGATGGCTGGCTGACCCTGATCGGCGACGCATGAGCGGCCGGCCCGAGCTTCTGTTCCCGCTCTTCGCCGGGCTGGAAACGCTGCCCGGCGTGGGCCCGAAGACAGCCAAAGCCCTGGCGAACCTGCGGATCGCCACCCCCAAGGATCTGCTCTTCACGCTGCCCACGGGCGGCATCGACCGGCGCCCGGTGGCCAGCATACGGGACGTGGGCCTGCCCGGCGTGGTGACGGTGCCCGTCACGGTGGGCCGCCATATCCCGCCCGCCACGCGCGGGCGGCCTTACCGGGTCGAGGTCGAGGATGCGAAGACGACCTTTCAGGTCGTGTTCTTCCGCGGCTCAGCCGAGCTGCATGCCCGGATGCTGCCCACCGGCCAGCGGCGGGTGATTTCGGGCAAGGCCGAACTTTACGACGGTATCGCCCAGATGCCGCATCCCGACCACGTCCTGGCCGAAGGCGAGGCGTTGCCGCCCTATGAACCGGTCTATCCGCTAACCGCCGGGGTGACGGCCAAGGTGATGGCGCGCGCGGCCGACGGTGCCTTGGCACGGGTGCCGTATCTGGCGGATTGGATCGATCCGGCCCTGCTGGCCGAGCGGGGCTGGCCGGATTTCGGTGCCGCTCTTTTGACCGCGCACCGCCCCGAAGGTGCGGGCGACCTGGCCGCCGGTGCGCCGGCGCGACAGCGGCTGGCCTATGACGAATTGTTCGCCCATCAGGTGACGCTGGCCCTGGCACGGGCCACGGATCGGCGCCGCAAAGGGACAGCGACCGACGGCGATGGGCGGCTGCGGCGACGTGTTCTGGCGGCCCTGCCGTTCAACCCCACCGGCGCCCAAAACCGCAGCGCCGATGAAATCGCCGCCGATATGGCCGCGCCGCGCCGGATGAACCGGCTGCTCCAGGGCGATGTCGGGTCGGGCAAGACCCTGGTCGCGCTGCTGGCCCTGGTGACGGCGGTTGAGGCGGGCGGGCAGGGGGTTCTGATGGCCCCCACCGAGATCCTGGCCCGCCAGCACGCCGAGGGGCTGCGCCCCCTGGCCGATGCGGCGGGTGTCGTGCTGGACTTGCTGACGGGGCGCGACAAGGGGGCCGAGCGGGCGGCCAAACTGGCCGCCTTGGCGCGGGGCGATATCGGCATCCTGGTGGGCACCCATGCGGTGTTTCAGCGCGACGTGGTTTTCGCCGATCTGCGGCTGGCCGTGATCGACGAACAGCATCGCTTCGGTGTGCGCCAGCGGATGCTGCTGGGCGAAAAGAACGCGGGCTGCGACGTGTTGGTCATGACGGCGACGCCGATCCCCCGCTCGCTGGCGCTCACGCAATATGGCGACATGGATGTCAGCATCCTGGACGAAAAGCCGCCCGGTCGGACCCCGGTCACCACCTCGACGGTGCCGGTATCGCGCATGGATGACGTGATCGCGCGGCTGCGCGCGGCGGTGGCCGAGGGGCGGCAGGTCTATTGGGTCTGTCCGCTGGTCGAAGAATCCGAGGTGGTCGACACGACTTCGGCCGAGGAGCGGTTCCGAAGCCTGCGCGCAGCCTTGGGCGATGGCGTCGTGGGGTTGGTCCATGGCCAAATGCCGCCCGCCGATAAGGATCTGGCCATGGCCCGATTCGTCGGCGGTGCGACCAGCGTGCTGGTCGCCACGACGGTGATCGAGGTCGGAGTGGACGTGCCCAACGCCTCGATCATGGTGATCGAGCGGGCGGAGACGTTCGGACTGGCGCAACTGCACCAATTGCGCGGTCGCGTCGGTCGGGGGGCGGCGGCCTCGACCTGCCTGTTGATGTACAAGGCCCCCTTGTCGAAGACGGCCGAGGCGCGGCTGCGGGTCCTGCGCGAAAGCGAAGACGGATTTCGCATCTCGGAGGAGGATTTGGCCTTGCGCGGCGCCGGCGACGTGCTGGGCACGGCGCAATCGGGTCTGCCGCGGTTCCGCGTGGCCGATCTGGAGCGGCAGGCCGGGTTGATGGAGGTGGCCGGGCGCGACGCGCGAGCATTGCTCAACGCCGATCCGGGTCTGGATGGCGACCGGGGACAGGCGGTGCGCTTGCTGCTCTGGTTGATGGAACAAGACCGGGCGCTGAAATTGCTTTCTGTGGGTTGAGATTATGGTTTGTTCTCAAATGTTCTTAAAAAGTTCTAGACATGCTGTGGCTGATATGAGAACAAAAGAACAACAAGAGCAGCAATGATAAGGCACAGCATGGCCCGCAAGACCCGCCCCTCCGATCTTTTCAAGCGCGAACCCCTGACCGATGTGCTGGGCGGTGTCTGGCTGGTGACCGTGTTACTCAGCTTGATGCATCTCCCCTCGTTCGTGGCCTGATACCCCTTTTCTGCTGACTGCCCGCGTCCACCGTCGCTTGCGTCTCCGGCCTCTCCCCGTGTGCCGTGGGATGCCGTCGCCTGCTTCTTGTCCAGGAAGGCGACAAGAGGATCGGCCTGCCCTTGGCCGTCTCCTGCCCGACCGACGACAGACGCCACTTCGCCGCCGCCTCCGCCCCACGGAGTGCGGCGGTTTTTTCGTAGGGCGGATCTGAGGGGCCAAGCAGGCGCGGGATCGAACGGATCGGAGGGTCGGGGGACATTGCGGGCAGGGGCCCTCGCCCAGACGGCTCGGGCGGTCGGCCCCGGTTTCGGTTGTCGGCCGTTCCCTAGGGATCGACAAGCCATCATGGGCGGCAGACGTTGATGTCCTTTGCGGTTGATATCGCGCATGAAAGGCTGCCTCTCCTTTCAGTTGAACAGGCCCTGCGATAAACGTGTCTCCGATGGCCCGCAAAATGCCATAAGGAACCACCGGCCGGACGATCAGGCCCGGTAGGCCAGCCGCAACCCACCCCAATGGCGCCCGCGCACGAAGATCGGAACGGAAAGGTCCTTCATCAGTACATGGCCTTCGGCACCCATGTCGCGCCGATAGATCTGCAGCAGAAACGTTGTTCGGTTCCCGCCAGCGCGGCGGCCGGTCCGGTCGTCGAAGATCCGCCGGTTGCGGCTATGGGCCGCGTTCTGGGCTGGATCAGACCCCTGGGGTGCCGAGAACGCCCGGTTATGGGTCGCGATGTAACCGTTCCGGTCGCAGGGCGCGCAGAAGATGACAGCCGGATCGAAGCTCAGCGCCGTCTCGATGATCGGCGGCACGACGCGATCGGTGAAGGCGGTGTGGCGCGCCATATGCTGCTGGGGATTGGTGCCGGGAATCGGGTCGTAATTCGTGTCGAAGAGATCCGCCTCCGAGATCGCGCCGCGGTCCAAACCCGTCTCGAAGGCCAGGCCGATCTGGTCGCCGATGGCCCGGGCCTGGTCGATGAACGGCGCGTCCGGCCCGTCGGCATGCTGCTCGGCCTGCCGTTGCAGCAGGCGCTCGAACCCGTCCCACATCTGGGTCGCCCGGTCCCGCGCCGGCCCGACTCCGTCGACCGTGGTCCGGGCCGATACCGCGATCCGCTCGAAGATCGGCTGGGCATTCGCCTCGGCCTCGCCCACCAGCGATACCTCTTCGCGCAATTCGGTGATCTTCGTGGCCGAGGCTTGCATGCCCTGCGCCAAGGCCGCGACCACATGGCGGGACATGGCCGCGCTTTCCACACCGGCCACGAATTCGGGGGCCAATCGCTCGCTGTCTTCGCGCAGAAGGTCGGTCCAGTCCGATAGAGAGACGATGCCGTCGGAAATCCCGTCGGCCGCCTGGGCGGTTTGCTGCGACAGGTCCTTGATCGCATCGGCCACCACAGCGAAGCCCCGGCCGGCCTCGCCCGCGCGGGCGGCTTCGATCGACGCATTCACAGCCAGGATGTTCACCTGGCGGGCGATGCGGCGAATCTCACCGTTGCTGACGACGATGGCGCGCAGAACCGCCTCCAATTCGCGGGTGCGGTCGGGGATGCCATGGCCCCATTCCGCGATGGTCTGAAGGCGGGTGCCATTCTCCTCGACTTGGCCCAGGCGCCGATTGGCCGCGTCGCCCATCTCGTCGGTGATGGCCGACAGGTCCGAAATACCCAGGTCGAGTCGCCCGATACTGGCCGAGATCGCGCCGGTGGCGTCGCGCAGAACGACGGCATTCGACAGGTTGTCCTTGGCCCGTTCGTCGATGTCGCTGACAAATCCCGCCAGGTCCGCCGTCAGGAAGCAGAGCGGCAGGATCCGTTCGACCACGCCGACGTCGTCCGCGGATGGGGGAGAGTGTCGGAGCTGCGCCATGAAACCTCCTGCGGTTGCAGATCCGGTCCTAGGCGCCGTGTGTTGATGTCAGGTTAACGCCCGGCTTTCGATCTCGGCCATGGCCTCTGCCGTGGCATCCAGCGCCAGCAGGATCGAGGCGTGTCGATTGCGGTAATCCCGCGCGGGCATCAGCACCTCCAACCCGTCGAAGGGCGGCGCTGGCACCGGGCCGTCCTCCTTCAGCATTGCGCGCAACTCGTCCCGGGCCCGCCGCACCTCCTCCGCGTTGCGCCCGACCATGACGGCGCCCGACACCGCCGCCGAGGCCTGTCCCAACGCGCAGGCCTTCACGTCCTGGGAATAGCCCGTGATCCGCCCCTCCGCGCAGGTCAGCGAGACGGTCACGGTCGACCCACACAAAGGCGAGCGCTTGCGCACGGTCACGTCGGGCGCCTCCAGGGGCGCCGTTGCGGGCATATCGGCCGCCAGCGCCAGGATGCGCCCGGAATAGAGCTTGATCAGATC
>JBCDCW010000142.1:0-9830 GCA_039180995.1 Pseudomonadota bacterium | reverse complement strand
CCTTCAGCACACCAATGATCTGCTCTTCAGTGAAACGCTTCCGCTTCATGGGGCTTCCTCCTTCATCTATTCAAAGGTGGAAAACTCCAGTTCGCAATGGCCCGGATATCGGGGGGAAGGTCAAGGTTCTGTGCGGTTCGCAGCAAGCTGAAGTGGTCTTACGCGGCCGACCGGAAAAGCAACTTGAGATCAGAGCAAGCTCCCGCAATCATCTCAACTTGTGGCGCGAAGTCGCGAAGATCGAACGCCCTGACCTGGTGCCCCACTTGACTTTGTAGCTTCAGATTGGAGCGCCTTCCCGCATTGATCCGAGCCGCAAATCACTCTTTGAGCCTTTGTGATGCCGCTGGGACTGGCTTCTACCATGACCTAACCACTTGAACACATGGCTGCAAGACGCTCGCAACGTTGAAACTTCATGTCTGCGTAGTGCTTCTTTCGGGCGATTGCGCGGCTTTTTTGATGAACTGATCGAGGGCTGCTCTGCGCGATGCCCTATCACAGGCGAGGGCGGTCTGCCTGAACTCCGCGCCATCTATTAGACCTTGGACATATCCCGCGACGGTATCGGCAGCAGTAATCAGAACACTGTCGAGTGAGTGGATGTATTTGCTCGTCATCGAATTCGTGGAGTGGCCGACCAATGCTGCAACGGTGCTTTCGGTAAAGCCGAGATCGTTGGCCAGGCTCGCGAAGCTGTGCCTTAAAACGTGAGCAGTGAAGTCGGGTATTTTTGTGCCGTCGAAGATCCTGTTCCAATGGTTTGGGAAGCTGCCGAACATCTCCGCACCTCGGGTGCCCGGGAATACGAAATCGCCGGGTGTCGTCTTTCGGCGCTCCTCAAGGATCTCGATTACTGGGAGGCCGATAGGTCGTACAGATGCCCCTTCTTTGGAGTCAGACAAGCGGAGGCAACTATTTTCGAGATCGACCTCGCGCCATTTCAGTTTGATAATCTCACTCCGACGGCATCCGGTAAGTGCCAGTAGCCGTACGATTGCTACCGTCGGGGCGTATTCGATTGTCTGTTCGGCTTTGGCGAGAAGCTCCCCGAGCGTTTTGTATTCCGAACTGCTCAATCGGCGGTCGCGAACCCGGTCTTTCGGCTTTCGAATGCCGTGAGCTACATTCTGTTCGATAACACCCATGCTGATCGCATAACTGAGTATCGAGCCGACAAGCCCGACACAGCGGCTCGCTGTACCACGCCCACCTCGTAGGATCGATTTGCCGCGCTTATTGGCGGTCTTGCGCACCGCCTTGGTTTTGCCTGAGACGATATCATTCATCATCTTGGTGACGTTCGCCTTCGTCAGATCCTGGACACGCCGTTTACCGATCAATGGGATGATGTGGCCGTTGATGCGACCGACATCTGTGTAGATCGTATCCGGCTTTTTGGGTCGCCCGCCCTTGCCGAGAATGAGACCAGCATTCATCGCGTCGACGTATTGAGCGGCGAGTTCCTCGACCGTGATGGCATTGCGCTGTATCAGGCGTTCTTCGGCTGGGTTCTCGCCTTGAGCGATCTTGCCGAGTTGAACCCTGGCTTCCTTTCGCGCCGTGTCCGGCGTCCAGATGCCGTGAAGACCGATACTGTAGCGGCGTGAGCGACCGGCAGCCCGGTATTGAAGAATGTAGCTGCGCTTTCCTGATTTGAAGACGCGTAGCCCGAAGCCGGGTAGTTCGTCATCCCAGATGACGTAGTCTTTTTCCCGAACGTCGGCGGCGTCCACGACGCGCTTGGTGAGTTTTGGCATGAGAAGTCGCACCTTTCCGGTCGGTCCCGCGTAAGCACTGCGTAAGCAGTAGGGCGGAAATCGCGACCTGTGTTTGGATAGAGACTTCGGTGGAGCGCGTTAGAAAAACAATGTGTTTCAACGCTTTATCGTACAAAGACGTGCTCTATCGCATGTTTCGGAAAGGTCGTAGTAGATCTCCGAAGGCGGATGTCAAGTCTGGCGATGGCGAAAGGTGCTGGAAAAAAAGACGCCACTAGGCGCTGCAGGTTTTGGTCTGGCAGAGGTAATAGGGGTAAGGCTTCGCACGCCCCTTCGACCAGGACGAGCGTCGAGGGAGATCGCATTCACAGCATACGACCATCCCGCGGGGCGAAGTCGTCGGCCTTGCTCTTTCTGAGCGGTGCCCTGGGTCCTGACCCTGAAAGCTGGTCTCAAATCGATTGCGATTTTCGGGCATGAATCTGGAAACGGAGGAGTGCCTACATGCCCAAGAAACGCTTTACGGACGAGCAGATCGCCTTCGCCCTGCGCCAGGCGGAGTCGGGAACGACGATCGGCGAGATCTGACGGAAGATGGGGATCGCCGAAGCGACCTTCTATCGCTGGAAGAAGGTCTAGGCCGGAATGGCGGCGATCCAGCAGAGCACACAAGAAGGCTTCAAGGGCCGGATCGGTCTTCACTCGCTACCACAGGCAAACAGGCTCTACCGCGACGGCCCCAGACGCGCTCGGCGCCGACGACGTCAAATAGCCCGTCCGTCAGTTCGACGTGGTAAAGGCGATCCATGTTCACATCGGGATCGGTCCGCGCCAGGTCAATCCGCATGGTGGCCTTGGAAAGACCTTGCGGGGCCTATCGCTTCACGAGGATTATCGGCGTTTCATTGACGCTCAAGCGCGCTGTCGACGTTTTGGTCATCCAGGTCTTGAGCGGCGTCCCGGCTACCGACGCCTCAACGACCCATCCCATGCGATGACGGTCAGGGATTGGCGGCCCAGGTCGCCGATGTCGGTCTTTGCAGCAGAGGACGGCTGACCTACCGAATACGCTCGGCCGCCAGCGCGATGGCTTGCTGGTAAACCGTCGCCGCGTTCCAATCGTTGAGCACTCGGAAATTCG
Organism: Pseudomonadota bacterium; assembly: GCA_039180995.1. Lineage (GTDB taxonomy): Bacteria > Pseudomonadota > Alphaproteobacteria > Rhodobacterales > Rhodobacteraceae > Jannaschia. The sequence goes on along the minus strand of JBCDCW010000142.1, from coordinate 6,968 downwards.
CGGTCCCTTCCTGAAACGGCTGGCCGGGCTGCCAGCCTTTCTGGCGCAGGAAATTCGCCGTCGAGGCCATGGCATCCGCGTAGTTGTAGAAATCCACCTGGCCATTGCCGTCGCCATCCTGCCCGTAGCGGAGCGCATTGCCCGGTAGGAACTGCGTGTGCCCGAGCTCACCATGAGCGGCCCCCTTCGTCGAGGGGGCGATCATTCCCGCATCGACCATCTGCAAGGCGGCCAAGGCATGCGGGGTGAAGAAATCCGAACGGCGGCAATCATAGGCCACCGTCAGAATCGAAGACACGACGTTCTCGTCGCCCATGAAACGGCCGAAACCCGTCTCCATCCCGTGGATCGCAAGCAGGATGCCCGCAGGGACGCCATAGCGCTGCTCCAGAGATTGAAAGAACGGGCGGTTCTGATCCAACCGCCGGGTGGCCTGATTTGCGAAACTGTCGAGCGAGCCCAGCCGAATGCGAATGAAGTCGTTCAACGCATAGCGGACGCCGCGCTGGTTGCGGTCGGCGGCAATCGTCCGGGTGGCGTATTGGGCATTTGCCAGTGCTTGCAGCCCGCGTTCACCGATGCCCACGGCGGCGGCTTCCTGACCGAACTGCTGCTTCCAGGCCGAGAAGCCCGAAGAATCGTTGCCGCATTGGGCTGCCAACGCAGGTGTGGCAGTGAGGGCGAGCGTAACGGCGAGGGCGCGGATCATCGGGGGCTCCTGGATGGGGACAGTCGGAGGAAGATTACCATGCTGCGTCGCTAGGACAACGTCGGGAGATCGACGTTTTTTGCTAAGCGCAGGATGGCCGCCATGTCGAGGGCCGACGCCAAATGGTCGCTCAGGGCGTCTAAGGTGGTGTCGATGTCGGCCGCATGGTTGATGATTGTGGACCGGGCGCCGAGACGCGCCAGATACGCTGCGCGGAATGCATCCCCTGCGAAAAGACCGTGCAGGTAACAGCCGCGAATGCGGTCATCGGCGCTGGCGGCCCCGATGGCCACGCCGTCGCGGCGCAGCCAACCGCGTGCCGTATCGGGGCCAGTCGTGTCGCCGAGGTGAATTTCATAGCCGCTTACCGGGGTACCGGACGCGATATCTTCGGCCGACACCCGGGCCAGACGCTTCCGGGGCGTCATCACGGTATGCACGTCCAGCAAGCCCAGACCGTCGACCTTCGATGGCGTGCCCTCCAGACCTTCGGGGTCGGCGAGGGTTTTGCCCAGCATCTGATATCCGCCGCAAATGCCCAGAACGTGCCCACCGCGTCGGACATGGGCCGCGAGGTCGATGTCCCAGCCCTCGGCGCGAAGGGCGGTAAGATCGGCGATGGTGGTCTTGGAGCCTGGGATAAGCACCAGATCGCAGACGGGCAGGGGGCTGCCCGGTGGAACGATTTCGACCGATAAGGCCGGATCGGCCGAAAGGGGGTCGAGATCGTCGAAATTCGCGATCCGGGTCAGGCGCGGGACGGCGATGCGGAACCCGGACGTACGCGGGGACGAGCGGATATCGAGAATGTCCTCGGCGGGCAGCTTCGCAGCATCCGCGAACCAAGGAACGACGCCAAGTGGCGACCAATTCGTGCGCGCCGCGATCTCGGCCATGCCGTCCTCGAAGAGCGTGACATCCCCCCGGAACTTGTTGACCAAGAACCCCTTAATCCTGTCAGCATCGTCGCCCGCCAAAACGGCCTGGGTCCCGACCAATTGTGCGATCACGCCGCCCCGGTCGATGTCTCCGGCCAGAACGACCGGAATCCCGGCGGCTTCGGCAAAGCCCATATTCGCGATGTCCCCTACGCGCAGGTTGATTTCGGCAGGCGACCCGGCGCCCTCGACCACGATCAGATCGCAGGTCTCGGAAAGGCGGCGGAAACTGTCCAGGCAGGCGGCCAGGAGGCGGGGCTTGAACGCCGCATAGTCCCGGGCCCGAACGGTCGCGATCCGCTTGCCTTGGACGATCACCTGGCTGCCCGTCTCGGTTTCGGGCTTCAGAAGCACCGGATTCATATCCACTACCGGCTCGACCCTGCACGCCAGGGCCTGCAGCGCCTGGGCGCGCCCGATCTCGCCCCCGTCGGCGGTGACGGCGGCGTTGTTGGACATGTTCTGCGGCTTGAAGGGCCTGACCCGCAGCCCCTGGCGCGTGAAATGACGGCAGAGCCCCGCGACGAGCAGCGACTTGCCCACATTCGATCCTGCGCCCTGGACCATGATCGCGCGTGCCATTCGCCCCCCTCCGCCTCTATGGGCGCAGATGAACACGCCCGCCCATCTCATCCTCGGTCTCGCCGCCTTCGGCAAGCCCGGCGACCGGCGCGTGACGGGGGCGGCCCTGGCGGGGGCACTTCTGCCGGACCTATCGCTTTATGTCCTTGCCGGTGGGTCGCTGGCCATCGGCATCCCGGCGCAACGGGTCTTCGACGAGCTCTACTTCTCCGAGGCTTGGCAGACCGTCTTCGCCATCGACAATTCCGTTTTCGTCTGGGGCGCGCTCCTGGCGTTTGGCCTCTGGACCAGGACGGCGTGGGTCGTCGCCTTGGCCGGCGCGGCCTTGCTGCATGTCGCCACCGACTTTCCGCTGCACAACGATGATGGACGCCCGCATTTCTGGCCGCTCACGGATTGGGTCTTCGCATCGCCCTTCAGCTACTGGGACGGCGACCATCATGCTGGATGGATCGCGCCGACGGAGGTGGTGCTGGCCATGGGCCTGGCGATCTGGTGCTGGGTGCGCTTTCCGACATTGACGACGCGCGTGGTTCTTGCCGTGTTGGCAGTTGCGCAATTGTCCGTCGGTGGCGTCTGGGCCTATGTCTTCGCCTGAGCCACGCGTCGATTGGCATCGACCATCACCTCAGGCAATTGCGCGGCCGGAACCCCCGCCTCGACCATCAGCGCATTGGAGCCGGTTTCGATCCGCCGTTCCAGCTCGGCCATGAAGGTCGAGCGGTTCAGCCCCGGCGGGATGGGCTCCAGAAACTCGATGACGGCGCGACCCGGCTTTCGCAAAAGCCCGCGCTTGGGCCAAAATACCCCCACATTCGCCGCGACCGGATAGCAGGGCTGCCCCAATTGCTCGTAGATCGCGAAGGTTCCCACCTTATAGGGCCGGCTCGCACCGGGCGCCACGCGGGTGCCTTGGGGATAGATCAGCAACTGGCCATCGGCGCGCTTGCCGGATTCGATTTCTGCCAGCATGGCCTTAATCGCGTCCGACCGCTTGCCGCGATGGACCGGGATGCAGCCCACCCGCAAGGCGTACTGCCCCAGGACGGGCGCATAGGCCAGCAGCGCCTTCATGATGAAGAACCCACGGGGCACCGCGATCCAGATCATCAGAACGTCGAGGAAGGATTGATGCTTGGCAGCGACCAAGGCCCCTTCGGTCGGGGGCGTCCCGCGGATCTCGGACTGGAGGCCGGTCAACGCCGCCAGCATGCGGATCGTGCTGCCGGCATAAAGGTTCATCGCCCGCCTCGCGCCATGGGGGGACAAGATCATCCGTGGCAGGTAGACAAGGCCGAGGATTGGCATCCAGGCATACATCGCGACATTGAAGATCAGGGACCGGAGATATTGCATTCCGTCCCCTTACTCGAACCTGGCCAGCGCGCGAAAGGCCGCGCGGCGCGTGGCGGCGAAGGCCACGGCCGCCACGAAGGGCGGGATGAGGCCCGGCAGAAGCCAGGCGGCCCCAGCAAAGCCCAACCCGGTCAGGAAACCGCCTGCGGCCTGGGCCGAAGGCAGGAATGCTATAGCGACCATGCCCAACGCCGTGCCGATGGCCGCGCCCAGCGCCGCGCGCAAGGTGAACCGCCGGGTGAAGGCGCGGGCGGCATAGACGTCGCGGGCGCCGACCAGACGCAGGACGCGGATGACCTGGGCATTCGCGGCAAGGGCCGCCTGGGCGGCCATCGTCACCATGGCCGCCATCACGACCGCGATCAGCAGAAGCGCGGTCCATCCCAGGGTTTGCAGGCGATCTGCGGCTTGGACCAGTGGGCGCCGCCATCTGGTGTGATCGTCCAGAACCGCGCCGGGTACCTCTGCCTGCAAGCGCAGGCGCAGGCCATCCGCATCGAAATCCTCCGCCTCGGTGATTTCGATCAGGCGGGGCAGGGGCAATCTGTCCAGCGGCAGATCCGCGCCAAGCCAGGGTTCCAGCAGAGCTGTCTGTTCCGCTTCATCCATGGCCTCGGCGGTCGCGACACCGGGCGTTCCAGCCAGGATCGTCAGGATCGCGGCGACCTGGGCGTCAGCTTGATCCGCGGGGGCCGAGACGCGGATCGTCGAAGCTTGCGCCAGACCCTGGCCCCATCGGTCGGCCAGACGGCCGGTGGCCAGCGACAGGGCCAGGGCGAAGACCGCCAGGAAGGACATCGCCGCCGCCGTCAGCACGGTCAGCCAGACCGTGTGACCGCTGGGCGGGACGACGCGGTCGGCTTGGCGGTCGCCGACCATCGTCTCGACCAAACCGCGCAGGATGGGCCGGACCCGGCTCAAAGCTCCGCCCCCGCCGCTTGCAGCCCGCCGCCGGCCAGCCGCAGCACCCGGGCGGAAACCAGCGGCTTGGCCGCGCGGATCAAGGCCAAATCGTGGGTCGCGACCAAGACGGTTTTTCCCATCCGGTTGAGTTCGGCCAACAGCGACAACAGGCGTTGGGACATGTCCCAGTCGATATTGCCGGTGGGTTCGTCCGCGATCAGGACGTCCGGGTCGGTGATGACGGCCCGCGCCAGAGCGGCGCGCTGACGCTCGCCACCGGACAATTCGGGCGGGCGGGCCTCCGTCCGGTGGCCGAGTCCGACCCAACCCAGAAGCTGCATCAATTCGGCGCGTCGGTCAGGCGTATCGGTGCCGGACACCATCAGCGGCAGGGCCACGTTTTCCACCAATGGAAGGTGATCGAGGAACTGGCAGTCCTGATGAACCACGCCGATCCGGCGCCGCATCCGGGACATGCCATCTCTGTCCAACGCTCTGGAATCCTTGCCCATCAGATCCACGACGCCCTCGCTCGGGCGGAGTTCGCCATAGCAGAGCTTCAGCAGCGTCGTCTTTCCCGCCCCCGACGGGCCGGTCAGAAAATGGAACGATCCCGGCGACAGCGTCAGGTCGAGCCCGCGCAGCAGCGCGTCCCGTCCATAGCTGTAGCCCACGCCCTTGAGCTCGATCACCGCGGTTGTCCCGTCCTGCCTCGACGCGCTTCTGCCTCAGCCACAATCGTGACGCAATGCGTGGGTCTAGGGTCACGGGCAGGGGGACGTACTCGCCCCGGGGTTGACACCGGCGGGCCAATGGGGCGCGGTATGGCCGATTGTCATTGAGTTGGAAAAGGACGCAGGGTCAGCCCGATGCGGATCACCTGTCCGAATTGTAACGCCCAATATGAAATCGCGGTGGATATGATCCCCGCGGATGGACGAGACGTGCAATGCTCCAATTGTGGGACGACCTGGTACCAGGAAGGCCGCGGGCGCGAGGTTGATGCCGAAGCCGCGGCCCCCCGAGCGGCGCCGCGCGCGCCTGCTGCGGCGAGAGACAGCGCCCAAGACGGCCCAACGCCCCGACGTCCTTTGGCCGACGACCGCGCGTTGGGTATCCTGCGCGAAGAGCGGGAGCGTGAAGATCGCCTGCGTGCCGCCGCCGGTGCGTCGGGCGTACAGGGTGGGTCCGGCGACCCCCGGCGAACGGCCGCACGGGAGGCGGCCCGCATGTCGGCGGCCGCATCGGTTGCGCGGGCCCGGGATGCGACGGATAGCGCCCCAGAGCCTGTTCCAACCGTCGACGACGACGTGGCCGATGCCATCGCTCAGATCATGGGCGACGGTCAATTCGATGAGGATGCGGCAAACGCGAATGGCGCCGGAAGCACGAGCTCTGACGGTAATGCCCCCGCGGCGCAGGACGCTGCCCCATCTTCGCGCCGGGAATTGCTGCCGGATATCGAGGAGATCAATTCGTCGCTGCGCCCCGATGAACGAGCGGCAGAGGCAGCGGCCGAAGCGGCGGCCGACGCTGCGGCAGCGCAGCCGCAGACGGGTGGCGGTGGCTTCCGCCTGGGTTTCGTTGTCGTGATCGGCCTGATGATGCTGTGCGTCCTCGCGTATCTTTTCGCTGACCCGATCGCCATGGCGATCCCGGCCCTTGGCGGCGCCATGGACAGCTTCGTCGGGGTGGTCGAACGCGGGCGGATCGGCTTGGAGGCGGGGGCAGAATCGCTCCTGCAAATGATCGGGCCCGACGCCTAGAAAACAATCTCCGGCCGACCGATCAGCGATAGGTTTACCAAGTCAGAACCGTTCCAGCAGCCGCCGCAGATAGTCGAGCTCCAATTGCGGGCGTTCCCGTTCGCCCGAACGGCGCCGTATCTCGTCCATAAGGTCACGGGCACGGCGCGCCGCATCGGGGCCTCCCAACAGGGATTCGTTCGTCCCCAGTGTTCCGCCCTCGCCGGAGCGGCGGCCAAGCGGATCACGGTCGGCCCCCTGGGGCGGGCCGCTCGCCTGGCCCTCCTGACCTTGTTGGCCGGGTTGCTGGCCGCTTTCTGCCAGGGCTCGGCCCAGTTCTTGCATGCCATCCCGCAGGGCGTCCATGGCTTGGGCCTGATCGTCAAGCGCCCCGCCCAGATTGCCGTCCGCGAGATCGCGCTCGGCCTCGCGCATGGCTTCCTCGGCGCGGCCCAGGGCCTCGCGCGCGGCCTCACCCGGTTCGGTGCCAGCACCGGGCAGGTTGTCGCGCAGCGTTTCCAAGCCCCTCCGCAGCGCCTCCTGACGCTGGGCGAGACCCTCGGCATCGGTTCCGGGCTGGCGACCATTCCCTTCCCCGGGGCGCTCGGCCTGCTGGCTTTGGCCCGGTTGTCCCGGCTGTTGCCCGGGTTGCGCCTGCTGCCCCGGCTGTCCCTGACCCAATTGCTGGCCCGGTTGTTGCCCGGGCTGCTGGCCCTGATCTTGCCCCTGTTGCTG
>JBCDCW010000141.1:0-9850 GCA_039180995.1 Pseudomonadota bacterium | reverse complement strand
TCGGCCGCGCCGACCACGTTGCCGATGGCCAGGCGCAACTCATCCAGCCCGGCGGTGCCGGCCGCGACATTGCTGGCGGCCACGTCCACTTGGTTCAGCAGGGCATCCACCCGTGATCCCAGGGCCGTGCCCGAGAACCCTTCGGTGATCGCCCGGATCTCGGCCATCGTCGCAGCGGTGTCGGCCAGGATGGCCGTGACTTCCGTCGATGTGGTCAGATCGCGAGTGCCCTCCAACGTCTCGCGGGCGAGACCGGGCAGGGCGCGGGTGTCATCGGTATCCAGAAGGCTGTTCGCCGAGTCCAGCGCCGTCCGCGCCGCGGCGACCAACTCCGGCAGCTCGTCGGTGCCTTCGGTGACGTTGGTCAGTGCGTCGTCCGCCGTCTCCAGCGTGTCGGCCAGGGCGGTCGCCACCTCTCGCTCGGCGATAATGCCGACGATGCCTTCCAGATCGTTTGCGATGGTCTGGACATCCAACAGCACGCTGGCCACTTCGGGCGCGGAAATGATGGCCCGGCCGTCGCGGACCAGCCCGCGCCCGTCTTCGATCAGGCCGAGGGCTTCGGACGGAATGGCCCGGGTCGCGTCGTCGGCCGCAATACGGTTGAGGTTGTCCAGCAGATCCCGGGCCGACCCCAGGACCTCTTCGATGGGCAGCCCGTCGATCCGTTCCAAGACGCCCGCGGCCGTGGCTTGCAGGCCGCCATCCTCGGATTGGATCGTGGGGAGCAGAGGGTTGTCCGCGATCCCGATTTCCAGCGCGGCGGGGAAGACATCTTCGGCTACGACGAGATCAATTGCGAGTTCCCCACCCAGCAGCGACGTTGGCACCAATTGCGCCCGCAGCCCCTCGGCCACCAGGCGGCCGATATAGTCGATGCCATCCAATTCGGTCGCGAATGTTTCCAACCCCATGCTGGCCGGTTGTAGTTCCAGCACGGCCAGCAATTGCACCTCGGCCGTGGGGTCGTCGTCGCGGATGAAGCCCACGACCCGCGACACCACGCCCACGCGCACGCCCTGGAACCGGACGCCCGCGCCCGCGGCTAGACCGGCCGCGGCCGACGGAAACAGGGCCGATAGGGTGACCGACCGGGCCGAGGGGGTCTCGAAGGTGGCGGCCCGGGCGGCGCGCTCATCCTCGAAGATGCTGTAGAGATGGCCCGACCGGATCGGCTCGCCGCCTGAAATCAGGGTGTCGAAGCTGATCCCGCCTTCCAGCAGCGCCGCGACCGAGCCGACGTTGATATCGACGCCCCCGGCGCCGAAGCCGACGGACACGCCCGACGCGTCCCAAAAGCGCGTCGCGGTGGACAAGCGGCGGTCATAGGGCGAGCGAACGAAAGCATCGATGCGGATTTCGGTCCCGTCGGGCGACAGGCGCGGCTCGGCCACCTCGCCGACCTCGATCCCGCGATAGAGGATCGGGGCGCCCGGGCCCAGCCGTGCGCTGTCGCGGGCGCGCAGCACGATGGCGGTGCCCATCACGCCAGGCGGGACGACAGGCGCGCGCGGAGCGCCGGCGAAGGCGGTCTGCGCCTCGCCGATTTCGCTGTCCCAGGTGCCCTGGATATAGGTGCCCGACAGGATCGTGTTCAGGCCGGAGACGCCGCGCGTCGTGACTTCGGGCTGGACGATCCAGAATGACGCGCTTTCGTCCAGGAAGGGCGCGATGGAGCGATTGACCCGGACATAGACGTTCACTTCCTGCAAGTCGGAGGAGAAGCCCACATCCTCGACCACGCCGACCGCAACCTCGCGGTAGCGCAAGGTCGTCTGGCCGACCTCGATCCCCGAGGCGTCGGGGAAGGCGATGGCGACTAGCACGCCGCGGTCCGAATAGCTTTGATACGCGATGCCGAGCGCGATCAGCAGCGCCACCAAGGGCACCAGCCACACCGCCGAGATCAAGCGGCTGATCCTGCGCCCATCGTCCACCACCGGTGTTGCCGGCCGGTCCGGCGCGTCAGTCATGATCGGTCGTCGTCATCGAGAGTTTCGATTCCGTCCCAAAGGATGCGGCTGTCGAAGCTCATGGCGGACAGCATCGTGAACACCACCGACAAGGCAAAACAAACGGCGGCGATGCCGGGGTTGATCGACGCCACCAACTGGAATTGCACCAAAGCGACCAGAATGGCCACCACGAACACGTCGATCATCGACCATCGTCCGATCCATTCGACCACTTCATAGAGATGCAGCAACTGCTTTGGGCGGTATCCGTGGGGTCGTTCCACCAGCCAGGCCAGCCAGCCGATAGCCACGAACTTGCCCACTGGGATGATCACGGACGCGAAGAAGACGATGAAGGCCACGCCATAGGCGCCATGACCGGCCAACTCCAAGACGCCGCCGACGATGGTCTGATCTTCGGCGAAGCCAACGGTCCGGGTGACCAGCATCGGATAGACATTCGCGGGAATGTAAAACATCAGTCCGGCGATAAGCCACGCCCAAACCCGCTGCTGCGACGTCGCCTCTCGCGAGACGAGGCGACCGCCGCAACGGCCGCAGATCTCGGTATCGGCGGGCCAGACCCGCGTGCAGTGGCGGCAGCCCACCAGACCGGCGTCGCGCGCCGTCCAGGCGGTTAGCGACGCTTTGCCTCGTCCAGGGTCTTCCATATGGAATGCTTGCTCATTTGTGTGTCTTTCAAGGTGGTTATGACGACGATTGCCCCGAAGGACCAGAAGGCCGGACCCATTTGAAGGGTGGCCAGGTCCGCCAGCTTCACCAAGGCGACCGCCACGCCGACCATGAAGATCTCGGCCATGGCCCAGGGGCGCAAGATTTCCGCCCAGCGCAAGGCGAAGGTCGCCCCCGGCAGCGGCGCTCGATTGATGGCCAGCGGCCCCAGCGCCCAGATCAACGTCGCCAGTCGCGCGACCGGTAGGATGATGACGAAGGCGGCGACCGCGAAGGACAGCGGAGCCATGACCCCCTCGGAAAAGGACATGACCGTCTCGAAGACCGAGGCGCGGCTGGCGAAGACGCCGTTTCGCAGCGTCAGGAACGGATAGAAGACGACGATCGACATCAGGATCAGGGCCGTGACCGCCAGGACCACGATCCGGGTGATCGCTTCGGATTGACCGACCGCGATGATCGTGCCGCAGCGCACGCAGCGCAGTCGCTGACCTTCGGCCACGGTCCCGACTTCGTGCAGGGCGTCGCAGACCGGACAGCAGACCAGGTTTTCCAGGGGCACACCGCCGCTGCCATCCGCCGCCATTTCAGTAATCCCGCTCGAAAAAGATGCCGAGCGAGGTTTCGCTTTGCTCGTTGGTGCTGCCGCGCAATGTCAGCCCTTCCCGGATGTCCAGGTTCAGGCTCAGCTCGGCGCCGCCGTCCTGGTCGATCAGGACGTCGGTATAGATGTTCTCGGTCAACGCTCGGCCAGCGCGCACACCGACCACGCCCTCGTCGCTGGTCGTCACGTCCAGGTCGTCGAGCCCGGCGCTGGACCGGATGTTGTTGAGCACCCCGCCCGAGCCGCGGCCTGCCAGCACGGCGACGGAATTGGCCAATTGCAATGCCTGGAAAGCCGAAAGCTCGCTCAGATTTCGGCCGAAGAAGATTTGGGCCAGGATTTCTTCCTCGGGGACCTCCGGCGTGCTCTCGAAGCGGACCTCGATTTCGTCGGCGGGGCCTTCGATGATGATCGAGGCGTCCAGCGCGTCGGTACTGGTCTTGGCCACCAGGCGCAGGTTGGGGATGAAGTCGCCTTGGAAGGTGATCGCCCCCTCGTCAAGGTCGAAGCGCTGACTGAGAAGATCCAGGCGTCCGCGCACCAGCGAGAACCCCCCCGCGGCGATCGGATTGGCCGTCGTGCCCGACAGGGTAAGGCGCCCGCCCAACTCGGCATCCAGGCCGCGGCCGCGGATGAAGATGCGCCCTGGCGCATTCACGAAGAGGTTCAGCCCATAGACCGGCCCGCCGCCGCCACCTTCGGCCCCATTGCCATCGGTGCTTAGTTGTCCGGCGCGTTCCAGGGTACGGCGGACAGGGCGCGAAACCCCCACATGTTCCAGTTCCGGGATCGCACCGATCCCGGTGATCCCGCTCGATGGCACCGAAATCTCGGCGCCGTCGATTGTCAGCCCGCCCGAGATCAGCGCGCCACCAGCCAATGGCCCCGACACGGCCACGTCGCCGACCACGCGCGTCGTATAGAGCGCCGGGTCCTCAAGCCGGACATCCACGCCGATATCCAGCGATCCGTCGAACGGTGCCGACAAGGCAACAGGTCCCGTCACGGTCACCCGGCCCCCGGTTTGCAGGGCCGCGCCGAGGTCGATCTGTGCGCGGCCCGCAGTCAAAGCGATGGTCGCGTCGATGTCCTCGAAACCGTTGCGCAACGTGGGCAGTGAAATCGCCGCGCCGGCGGTCGAAATCGTTCCCGACACGCTGTTCAACGCCGGCGGGCCATTCACCGCCAAGTCGAATTGCGCTGTTCCCGACAGGCGTTGCGGTTCCAGAATGCGATTGGCCAGGCCCAGCGGGGCCGACCCCGTGACCGACAGATCCAACGTGCCGCCGCCTTCCACGACGCCTGCGACGGTCGCCTGCACGCCCGACGGCCCTTGGGCATCCACGTCCAGCGCCCAGGCCGTGCCGCGCTGGACCGCAGTTCCCGTGACCCGCAGCGGGCCGGGAATGTCTGGAACCAGGGGGGCGATGTTTGGAATGGACAGGTCGAAATCTGCCTGGGGCGCGGCCCCCGTCAGGGTGCCGTTCGCGGTTAGGGTCGCGCCCAACGGGCCCGAGGCATCCAGGTCGACCGCCCAATCCCCCGCCTGCTGGAACAGCCGGCCCGATGTCTGCAACGGACCGCTGAAGCCGGGGGCGAAGGGCGCGACATTGGCCACCCGCGCGTCGAAGGTCAGGTCGGCCTCCGGACCTGTGGCGATGCCGTCCACCGAAGCGGTCAGCCCCTGGGCCCCGTCCACCCGGGCATCGACCGCCCATTGCCCACTGGACTGATCCGCGGCGACCTCGAAGGTCAGCGGCCCGCTCAATTGCGGCGCCAAGGCGGATGATTGCGGGATTTGCCCCATGGCGGTGACGAAGGGAACCCCATCGGCCAGGGCAGCGCTGGCGTCGAACATGGCCGCGTAGGGTCCCGTTCCGGCCACATCCACCTCCCAACCGGTATCGACCTGGCGAGCTTGGCCGCTGATGTCCAGCGATCCCGGCACGCCGGGGACCAGCGCGTTCAGATCCGGCGCGGCGGCGGTGAAGTCGATCTGCAAGGGGCTGGCCGTCAGCGTGGTCTCTGCCGTCACCCGCGTGCCGGCAGGCCCGTTGGCGACGATGTCGGCCAGCCAATCCGCGCCTTGCTGGGCGAGGGTGGCATCCACGCTCAGCGTGCCGTCGATGGTGGGCACCAAAGCGCCGATCTCGGGCACGGTCGCGGCCACGTCCAAGCGCGCGCGCCCGCCGGTGACGGGCCCGCGGGCCCGGAGCGAGATATCGGCGGGTGCGGCAACATCGGTCTCCAGAACCCAGATCTCGCCCTCGCGGGCCAGGATGCCGTCCAGTGCGACCGATCCCGCCAGGATGTCCAGTGCCGGGACCGGGTCCGACAGGTCGGGCAAGCGGGCCTCGAAGGCGATGCGGGCCGCGTCACCGGTGACCGGGCCCGACACCTGGGCCGTCACCTCCCACGGCCCGGTGGCCTGCGCATTCAGCGACCAGACGCCATCGGACGCGAAGGCGCGGCCATCCAGCGTTACGCCGCCGGGCACACCAGGCGCGAAGGCGTCGAGTGTCGGCACCGCTGCCCGGAACGTGACATCTGGCAGATCACCGGTCAGCCGCCCTTCGGCGGCCAGGGTGACGCCCTGCGGTGCGGCCCCGGACACCGAACCGGACCACGCGCCGGTTGCGTCCTGACTGACATCGGCCGACAGGGTGACCGGGCCGTTCAGCCGCGGATCCACCACTGTCCCGTCGGCAATACGGGCCTCGAACATGGCCTGCCCCGACTGGCCGGCTTCCAGCGCGTCCTGGTCAACCAGCGCCGCCTCGGCCGTGACGGACAGTTGGGGGTTCCTGACATCGAGCGCGTCCAGGAAGGTGCCATCGACCGTTCGGCGCGCGCGCAGCGTCAGATCGGTCGTCCCGCCCAGCAGCGCATCGGCCTGTTCGAGGCCGACGGCCAGGTCTCGCGTCGTCCCTTCGATGGCCAGGTCGAACGTCCCCGCCACCGGTTGCAGATTGCCCGCGATCAGCACATCTGCCGCCCCCGCCAGGTCGCGGTCGGCCACGCCGGACAGACGGGCGATCTCCTCGAATCGGGCTTGCAAGTCCGGCGAGATCGTCAGCCCGGACTCCGTCTGGGCGATCTCGACATCGCCGGCCAAGCCGTATCCAGTGCCGCGCAGCGTCAGATCGCCGATCCGCACCGGGGCCTCGCTGGCCCAACTGACGTCCCCGGTCAGGGAGACCGCGTCGCCGACCGCCCGGGCAAGGTCGTCATCTTCCAGGTCGAGGCCGGCAATCGCCAGCTCGAAGGCCGCGTCCACGGCTTCGACGACGCTGCCCTGACGGGCCAGCGTGCCGCTGGCATTCACCCGCGCCTCGGCCAAGCGCGCGGCCGCGCTCTCGTATTCCTCCACCAGGGCGGTCATCGTGAAGTCGTCCGAGACCGACGCGTCCAAAGCGATGGACAGGTCCGCCCGTCGCACGGTGGCGGCATCGGCCGTCGGCAACACCACGGGGGCTCCGTCTGACGCGGCAATGACGCCGCCCACATCGATGAAGCTTGGCCAGCCATCGGCACCGACCCGCACCGCGCCCGTCAGCGTCAGGGCTTCGGTCTCGATCCGCAGCGTGTCCAGATCGGTCCCCCCCGCTGCCAAAATGGTGCCTTCCGCGTCCAGCCGCACGTCGTCGCCGAAGAAGGGTCGGTATTCGGGCGCCAGCAGCGCCGTCATGTCGCCGCCCAGGTCCACGTCGAAGCGTCGGCCCATTTCGACGCCTGCCAGGGTGACGGCGCCGCTCACTCTCGGCTGACCGTCAGATGCCAGAGCGATATCGGCCGTGAAATCGTCCAGTGGTCCCGCGCCTTCGACCGTCAATTCGATCCCCGGCGTTCCCGGCAATTGCAGAAGCGATGCCGCCAACCCTCCTGGCGCCTCGCGGATATCAAGATCCAGCGCAAGATCCTCGGACCCGGCCGCATAGGATGCCGCGATCGAAAACACGCCCTCGGTCCCGTCCAAGCGTTGCGCCTCGATCTGGGCCTGGCCGGATCCACCAGCGAGCTCGGCCGATGCAGTCAGCGACAGCGCAAGGGCTTGGCCCATCACCGCCTCGCCGAGCTCGATCCGCTGGGCCTGCAATTGATCGATATCGATCGACACCGGCAAATCCGGCAGCGAGAAGCCCGACGCGCCCGCGTCCGGCAGCGCCTCGACACCTTCGGGCGGCAGCGGGGCGCGCTCGACGCGGATCAGTTGGGCCGACAATTCGGCAACTTCCACCCGCCCGCGCAGCAGGGCCGATCGGTTCCAATCCAGAACCACGTCTTCCAGCACGAGCCAGGTGCCTTCGTCATCCGAAACGCTCAGCCGCTCCAGCCGCGCTTCCGAGGACAGCGCGCCTTCGAACCCGTCCAACCGGACCGACAGGCCCGGCGCTTCCAGATTGTCCTCGATCAGGCCGACCAGGAAGCCGCGATCCCGCTCTTCTTGCGTCTCTTGGGCGGCGACGGGCGTGGCGATCAGCGCCGCGGTCAGAAGAAGCCGCCGCATCAGAACGCCTGCCCGATGCCGATATAGACCTCAAACCCCGATTCAGTGCCCGGCTGCGCGACCGGAACGCCGATATCCACCCGCAGCGGGCCGATCCCGGTATTGTAGCGAACACCTAAGCCCGCGCCCACATGGCCCTCGGTTTCGGTCCAGTCGCTATTGGGGCTGACGACGCCGGCGTCGACGAAACCGACCAATCCGATCCGGTCGCTGATATCGCGCCGGATCTCGCTTTGGATGCCAGCGAAAGACCGGCCGCCGACCTCTTCGCCCGTGGGCAGGATGGCGCCCAGGTCCTGAAATTCCTGGCCGCGCACGGTGCCGCCCCCGCCCGAGAAAAACAGATCGTCTGCCGGAACTTCGTCTAGGGCCGCGCCGAGGACCGTCGCGACTTGCAGGCGCGCCGCGAACACCGTGCCCTGCTCTGCCCCGAAGGCGCGATAGCCGCGGACATCGCTGGTCAGCCGGATCCCGGCACCACCGTCCTGGAAGCCCGCAAAGGGTTTCGCCGTGCCCGCAAGGAAAAAGCCACCCTTGGCGTTCAGCGGGTCGTCCCGGCGGTCATAGGTGACCTCGGCCGGAAACGAGATCATCGAGAAGTCAGAGGATCCGAAGTCGTCTTCGACCATCGTGCGGTCGAAGGCGATGGCATATTGATATTGCAGGTTGTCGCTTACGATGCGGCGGACACCGACCTCCAGCCCCAGCCTTTGGCTGCTGAAGTTTGGCTGTTCCAGATCTTCGGCTTCGAGGTTCACGAACAGGTCCCGATCCCGGCTGAAAGTCGCTGGTCGATTATACCCCAAGGACACGATGATGTCCTCACCGCCGGTCTGTCCGCCGATCCCGGCGAATTCCCCGTCCAAACGCAGGCTGTCGGCAGCACCGGTCAGGTTGCGATGCAGCCAAAAGGCGGTCAGCGACAGGCCCTGCGTCGTCTCCACCTCGGCGCCGACGCCGAAGCGGCGGGGCAGACGTTCGACGACCTGGACCGTCAGGGGCAGGGTCGCATCCGGGCCGATCTCTTCGGCTTCCGTGATCGAGACGGACCGAAACGCGCCTGTCCGCTGTAACCGTCGGGCGGCCTGTCGAACTTCATCCGGGTCGAAGACCCGACCGCGGCGCAGATCCGCAATCCGGCGGATCGGGCGTTCGCGGACGTCTTCGTTGCCCTCGATGATCAGCGGCCCGTAGGAAAGGCGTGGTCCCGGATCGACCCGCAGGGTCGCATCCACCTGGCCTCGGTCGTGATTCACGACGATATCTTCATCGACCAGATCGGCCTTGGCATGACCCGCCGCCCGCCAGCCGTCGATGGCGGCTGTCGCCGTCTCTCGCAGCACGCCCGTTGTGGACCTGCCCAGAGGCGCGAACCGTTCCGGCAATTCGGTCCCCGGGGCCAAGGGGCCGATCCGCGCCTCGCCGAACACGAAGCGCTGCCCCTCCTGAACCGTGACCACCACGGTCTGGACCGGCACGTCCGATCCCACCACTGGTAGATCCGCGGCTTCGACCCCGTCGACTTGGATCGAGATGACCGGGCCAAAATAGCCCCGCTCAAACAGAACCGAGATCAGACGGCGGTAATCCGCCTGTGCGGCCGCGACCACGTCCCGGCGCGCCACGGTTTCTTCTTCGAGGGTGGTTACCAGCAGGGAAGCGGCTTCCAACTCGCCTGCCAGACGCTCCCGATCTGGAAGATTGAGCTGCAACTCGGCCGCCTGGGATGCCGTGGCCAAGGCAATCAGGACGATTGCGGCGACGATGCGTGATTTCAATGTAGCCCCATCCCCGGAATTTCGTTCGCGTTGCCCACAGGCGCCGCCCGGCTCTGCTCTTTTTTGTGCTCTTAGCATTCCGGCGGCCGGCGGGAAAGCGACGCAAGATCACATGCGGCGGGTCAGTCGGGCTAATCTTGCCCCTGGGGCGAGGCGGACCCGATATCGCTATGCGCCGCGCTGTTTTGAACCTGGACGATCGTCCTGATCGGCCAGTCGTTTCGCCCAATTCCTCTGCCGGGCCAACGAACGGTCCCGGCTCCGGCGCTGGCACAGAGCCGCGGCGTTTTGCGCGCCATCGGCGCGGAACAAT
>JBCDCW010000140.1:0-9975 GCA_039180995.1 Pseudomonadota bacterium | reverse complement strand
CGCGTCCGGCCATCAAGACGCCGACTGTGTGGCGACGGCGATCAAAGCCATCGGGTTCGACACCTAGAGCGTTTCACGTTCGGCTGGCCCCAAACCGCGGACATCATCGACCGCTTCTCACCCAAAGAGTGCGCCAGCTACATCGCAAACGTCGGATATGGAGCCAGCCGAACGTGAAACGCTCTAGGTGTCGAACCCGATGGCTTTGATCGCCGTCGCCACACAGTCGGCGTCTTGATGGCCGGACGCGCCCGACACCCCCATGCCACCGACCAGGACGCCGCCGACCCGCAGCGGCAGCCCCCCTTCCCAAGCCAGCAGGCGCGGACGACTGGTCAGGCCGAGCGACAGGGCGGGATCCGACATCCGCTCCATGAAGGCTTTCGTCGTCTTGCCCAGCGTCGTCGTCAGCGCCTTGTCGGCCGCCATCTCGAAGACCGGTGGCGGCACGCCGTCCAACCGACCGGCGGCCACGATCGTGCCGAACGGGTCCACGACCACCGCCGCGACGTTCCAATCATTGGCACGCGCATGGGTCAGCGCTTCGGCCACCAAGGCGGCGGCTGCGTCATAGGTCACGATCGGCGGTTGGCGGGTCAGGTCCATAGGGTCACTCAGCAAAGGGGAAGGCGGTCGAGGATGGCGTCCAGCACATCGTTCGGATCGCGGGCCCACCAATCGGTCGAGAAGACTTCGACTTCGCAAGGCCCCTGATACCCCGCCGCTTCGACCGCGGCGCGGATGCCGGCAATATCGGCCACGCCGTCGCCCATCATTCCGCGGTCGAGCAGCATGTGGGACGTATTCTCAAGCCAGTCGCACAAATGCAGCCCCGCGATCCGGTCGCCGGCGGCGGCGCAGCTTTCGGCCAGACGCGTATCCCACCAGACATGGTAAACGTCGACGGCGATGCCGAGGGCGGGGTCCCCGACGGCGTCGCAAATCTCCAGCGCGTCCCGGAGTGTGAAGATCACGGTGCGATTGCCTCCGAACATCGGATTCAGCGGCTCCAGCGCCAACCGCACCCCGGCGGCCCGGGCCCGGTCACAGGCCGGGCCCAGACGGTCGGCCAAGTGCCGGCGGCTGTCGGCCAGCCCCTTTGTGCCCGTCTCGCTGCCCCCCGTGACGATGGTCAGAACGGGCGCGCCCAGGGCCGCCGCCATGTCGATGGAGGCGGCCAGATCGTCGTCCGACCCCGCGTCCCGCC
Organism: Pseudomonadota bacterium; assembly: GCA_039180995.1. GTDB lineage: Bacteria > Pseudomonadota > Alphaproteobacteria > Rhodobacterales > Rhodobacteraceae > Jannaschia. Next base: position 8,768 of record JBCDCW010000140.1, on the reverse strand, counting down.
CGGTCAGATATGGCGTGCGGCAAAGACCGTCCACGCGCAGCCCGGCCGCGCGGGTCCGGTCACCGATTTCGGCTGCGCGATCTCCGATCTCGGGCCGCCAGAAGACCAGCCCACCGAAGCCCCGCGCCGCACACGCGTCGATGACCTGCTCAGGCGACCAGCCGGCGCCATGGCCGGGTAGATTGTGTCCCAGCGTCGCCGTGTTCAGCGCCAGACGCGCCCGGGCGATCACGCGCCGTGGATCCGCAACAGATGGCCCATCCGCGCGACCGCCAGATCGGGATCGCGCAGCAGGCCGCAGGTATCCGCCATGCGAAAGCAATCGGCGAAATAGGGCAGCGGCCGCTTGGCCTGCGCCCCATCCAGCATGATGAAGTGATCCTGGTGCCCGTTCAGCCAGGCCAGGAAGACGACGCCCGTCTTGTAGAACTGTGTGGGCGCCCGAAAGATATGGCGCGCCAAAGGGACGGTGGGATCCAGCGTGGCCCGGAAGCCCGCCTTATCGCCCGCGCCCAATTGACCGATAGCCTTGCCGACAGCGACGGCCAGAGAATCGAAGATGCCCAGCAGAGCATGGCTGAACCTGTCGCCGTCACCTTGGATCAATTCGGGATAATTGAAGTCGTCCCCCGTATACATCTTCACGCCATCGGGCAGACGGTTGCGTAAGGCGATCTCTTTGCCCGCATCCAGTAGGCTGATCTTGATGCCGTCGACCTTGGCGACGTTGTCTTCGATGATCCCCACCACGGTTTCGAGGGCATCGTCGAAGTCCTCGGCGCCCCAATATCCCGCCAAGGCGGGGTCGAACATCTCGCCCAGCCAATGCAGGATCACCGGCTGATCGCAGACGCCCAGCACATCGCGATAGAGGGCCACGTAATCGTCGGACCCGCGCGCCACGCGGGCCAGGGCCCGGGATGCCATCAGGATGATGCGGGCATCGGCGGCCTGGATAGCATCGACCTGGGCCATATAGGCGGTACGGACATCGTCGAGCGACCGGGCCTCGGATGGCTCGAGATGATCCGTGCCGCAGCCGTTGAAGACCAGCGCATCCGGCAATTCGGCCCGTGTGCGCCGGATCAATTCCAAGGCTTGCGGCCAAGCGAGCCCCATCCCCCGTTGGGCCGTGTCCATCGCTTCGGCGATGCCCAGACCGAGCCCGTGCAGATGACGGCGGAACGCCAGTGTCCCGTCCCAGTCGATGGCCTTGATGTCATCCGCGAAGGGGTCGGCCACGACATGGGCGGCCGAGAAGACCGTTCGCACCGGATCAGGGCCTAGGGGAGCGGCATCGATCGGTGTTCCGACGAGGTGGTAATCGGCCATGGCGCCGGTCGCGTCGGGCAAGGCGATCTTCATGGGGACCTCTTCAGAAGCGGGGGACGAGCATGCCGCCATCGGCGGCGACGACCTGACCGGTCGTGTAGGGCAACCCGCCGCTGGCCAGGGTGGCGACGATCTCGCCCACCTCGTCGGTGGTGCCGACGCGCGGGATCAGCGTCAGCCCGTCGCGCGCACGCTCGGCATAGCGTTCGATGACTGGTGCCGTCATCTCGGTCGCGATCAGGCCGGGGCGAACGTCGTAGACGGCGATCCCTTCGGCGCCCAGACGCGCAGCCCAGACCTGCGACGACATGGCGGCGGCCGCCTTCGAGGCGCAATATTCGGCCCGGGGAACCGCTGCGGCCGAGGCATTGGCGGATGTGATGTTGACGACAGAATGGAACCGATCCGGATCCCGGTCTCGGGCCAATAGGCGGGTGGCAAAGCGTTGGGTTAGGAAGAAGCCCGCCTTGGCGTTGACGGACAGGCAGCGATCCCAACTTTCTTCGCTGACATGCAACGGATCACCACGCTGCAGGACCCCCACGCCCGCGTTGTTGACCAAGGTGGTGAGCGGTCCGAGTGCGTCCTCAATCTCGGCGAGGGCCCGATCATGGGTATCAAGATCGGTGACATCAAAGGGCAACGCCATCGCGCGGGCGCCGATCCTTTCAACATCGCGCACGGCGTTTTCTAGCTCAACATCATCCAGCAAACCGTTGACTGCAATGGAAAACCCTTTGCGCGCCAAGGCGCTTGCGATGCCAAGGCCAATTCCGCGCCCGCCCCCGGTCACCAAGGCCACGGTCATGCGGCAGCACCGTTCTTCAAAAGCTCGCGGGCGATGATCATGCGCTGTATCTGGTTCGTCCCTTCGTAAATCTGGGTGATCTTGGCGTCGCGGTAGAGCCGTTCCACCTCGAAGCCCCGAATGTAACCCGATCCGCCAAAGACCTGAACCGCATCCGCGCTGCGCGCCACGGCCATATCCCCGGCAAAGCGCTTGGCCATGGAACAGGCCCGGGTCGCGTCCTCTCCGCCATCGATCTTGCTGGCCGCCGAGTGGACCAACAGGCGGGCGGCCTCGATATCGACAGCCATATCCGCCAACAGCCATTGAACGCCCTGGAATTCGGCAATGGGTTTCTGGAACTGCTTGCGCTGCGCGGCATAATCCACGGCCGCCTCCAAGCCAGCCTGTCCGATCCCCACCGCAAGCGCGGCGATGCCCACCCGGCCTTTGTCGAGCACACTCATCATCATATGGAAACCGCGCCCGTCTTCGCCCAGCAAGGCGCCGGCGGGCAGATGTACATCGGTGAAGGTCAGCGCGCCGACCTGGCTGGCCCGTTGCCCCATTTTGTGTTCCTTGGGGCCGCGTTCGACGCCACTGGCATGCAGGTCGACGATGAAGATCGACATCCCGCGATGCCCCGCATCGCGGTCCGTTCGCGCCAGCACGAAGCCAAGGTCAGCGACCGGGGCGTTGTGGATCCAGATCTTGCCCCCATTCAACCGCCAGCCATCAACGTCGCGGACAGCCTCGGTACGGATCCCAGACACATCGGTCCCGGCCTCGGGCTCGGTGATGCAATAGGCAACGCGCGTCCTGGCCGCCATGATATCAGCCAGATACGCGTCCCGCTGGGCCGCAGTCCCATGGCGGACCAGCAGCGTAGTGATTAGTTCGACCAGGCCACATTGATCGGCCACGGATGCGTAGCCGCGTGACAATTCCTCCATGACCAAGGCATAGGACAGCGTATCGAAGCCCGGCCCCCCCATGGCTTCGGGGACGCCGATACCGAACAGGCCCAATTCGCCCATTTGGTCATAGAGTTCGGCAGGAAACCGTTCGTCGGCATCTAGGGCTTCCGCGACAGGCCTGATCGCGCCATTCGCGAAGTCGCGGGCCATCTCGCGAACCTGTCGATGGATGTCGGAGAGATACATGCCGTGCCCTAAAGTAACTATATAGTTACTTTAGGCAGGCGGCCGCGCCAGCGTCAAGGTCGGTCGCGTGAAATCGCTGGACAGGTCCGCTCAACCGCCTCTAAATAACTAAATGGTTACTTGAGGGAGGACGCCATGCATCCGTCGACCAAAGTCAAGTTCGGCCGCACCGACCTGGAGGTCACGGCCTTCGGGTTCGGGACTGCGCCGGTGGGCAACATCTTCCGCGAAATCGACGAGGCGACATCCGACGCGATGTTCCAGACGGCCTGGGATGCGGGCGTCCGCTATTTCGACACGGCCCCCATGTATGGCCACGGCCTGTCGGAGTTGCGAACCGGTCAAGCCCTGCGCTGGAAGGACCGGGACGACCTGATCCTGTCGTCCAAGGTGGGTCGCCTTTTGCGACCCGCGCGCAAACAGGACATCGAGTATGCGCCGTGGACCAATGCCGGACGCTTCACCATGCATTTCGATTATTCCTATGACGGAACCATGCGGTCCATCGAAGACAGCCTGCAGCGCCTTAACCTGGAACGCATGGATATCTGCTTCATTCATGACATCGACGTCTTCACCCGTGGCGATGAACAGCCGGCGGTCTTCGCGCAGGCCATGGATGGTGCCTACAAGGCTTTGTCAGAGCTGCGCGACCAAGGGGTCGTCAAGGCGATCGGTGTCGGTGTGAACGAATGGCAGGTCTGTCATGCGGCCCTACAGGCGCGGGACTTCGACTGCTTCCTGCTGGCGGGCCGCTATACCTTGTTGGAACAAGACGCGTTGGACGACTTCCTACCGCTTTGCCAAGAGCGTGGGGCGGCCGTGGTCGTCGGGGGCGGCTTCAATTCCGGCATCTTGGCCACGGGCGCCAAGGAGGGGGCGAAATACAACTACGCCCCTGCCCCGCCCGACATCATGGACCGCGTCCGACGGATCGAGTCGGTCTGCGCCGATCACGGCGTGCCGCTGCCTGCGGCGGCCCTGCAATTCGTCGTGGCGCATCCGGCCGTTCCGACCTTCATGGCAGGCACGCGGACGGTCGAGCAGCTGGAACAGAACCTGGCTTGGTTCGATCACCCGATCCCGGCAGCCTTCTGGTCGGACCTGAAGACGAAGGGTATGCTGCGCGAGGATGCGCCGACCCCCGGATGATCTTGTCGTCCGGACGCTATGGGTGGGACGATGTTCGCGTCGGCGATTGGCTCGTCACGGAGCGCCGGGAGGTGACGGCAGCGACCATCGACGCCTTTGCCGATCTGTCGGGCGACCACTTCGCCATCCACATGGACGACGCGGCGGCCCGCGATCTCGGTTTCAGCGGCCGGGTGGCCCACGGTCTTCTGGTGCTGTCTATGGTGGACGGCTTGAAGAACGCCGCACCGGCCCAATTTCGGGCAGTTGCGTCGCTCGGTTGGACCTGGAGCTTTTGCCAGCCGGTCCATATCGGCGACCGGATCGGCGCGCGGATCGACGTCGTCGGCAAGCGGAAAGTTCGGACGCCGGGGCGGGGTATCCTGCAGCTCGGGTTCAAGGTCACGCGCGCCGGTGGCGAAACAGTTCAGACAGGCGAAAACCTTCTGATGGTGCTGCGCTAGACCTCGACATCGCAGACGAAAACTCCGTCCGCCCCACCCTCCAATTCAGCCACGATCCGCGCGCCGATGGCTTGGTGGACTTCGTCCACGAGATAGGCATCGCGGACCGAAATGTCCCGGAAGTCGAACCAGAAAGTATCACGGTAGCCACGGACCAGATCATCCTCGACGCTGATATTAGGACGGATCTGAAAGTCTTCGATCCCGTCGATGCGTGTTCTCAATCCGTCCAGGTCGCGCATCAATTCCGTCTTCTTGGCGTCGGACGTACCGGCTTTGAACCGCAAGGCGACGTGGTGTCGGATCATGTCTCGTCCTTTCCGAAATGGGGCAGCCGGCGATCCCGGAAGGCCGCCAAGCCTTCCGCCAATTCGGGCGATCCGGCCGCCAGGGCGCCGGCCAGGGCTTCGACGACACGGCCGCCCTCCTCTCCCTCGGCGGCGTTTATCATCATTTTTGCCAGCTCCGTCGCACGTGGGCCGCGGGCCAGTATCCCCGCCGCAGCCTGTTCGGCGGCGTCCAGGGCGGCGCCTGTCGGCACGACGCGGTCCACGAGCCCGAGAGGCAGGGCCTCTTCGGCGGTGAAGATCTCCCCGAACAGCGCCATGCGTCGCACCACCTGTGCCCCGAACCGCCGAACGGCGCGCTGCGTGCCGGACCAGCCTGGAATGATGCCCAGGCCGGTTTCCGGCTGCCCGATCTTGATCTGACGTTCGGCGATCCGCAAATCGGCACAGGCGGCCAATTCCAGCCCGCCCCCCAGGGCATGGCCGTCCAACACAGCGATCACGGGTTGCCGCAACCGCGCCAGGGCATCGAAGGCAGCATGACCGTCTCGAACCCAATGGCGTCCGAAGGCATCGGGCCCTTCGCTCGACCAAGCCTCGATATCGCCCCCCGCGCAGAAAGCCTTCCCCTCACCCGACAGGATCACGACATCCGCCGCGGCCCGCTCGATCTCGCGACAGCGCGCTGCAAGTTCCTGGATCATGGCTGCATCCAGCGCATTCAATTTCTCGGGCCGATCCAGACGCAGCCGCACGATCCGCCCACCAATGTCCAGGCGAATGCGACTCACAAGGACAGGCCCATCGGCGTGTCGACGAACAGAGCCGGATCCATGGTGCGAAGGTCGTTCGCCACCTTCAACGGCGCTTCGGCCCGATCCAATACATCCCGTTCGAGGTCTATGCCCGGCGCGATTTCGGTGACCGTCAGACCGTCGGCACCCAGCGCCATCACACAGCGCTCGGTGACATAGATGGCCTGTTGGCCCTGAGCCACGGCCCGCCGTCCGGAAAAGGAGACGTGATCCACCTCCGGCACGACCTTGGCGATCTTGCCGTCCTGGTCGATCACCAACTTGCCCGCCTCGATCCGCATCTTGGCCCCGGCACCGAACGTGCCGGAAAAGACGATCCGCTTGGCCCGCGCTGTGATATCGACGAAGCCGCCCGCCCCGGCCGTCCGATGCGGCGTGGCCGCCAGGCGCGAAACATTTACCGAGCCATCGGCGCCGATTTCCAGAAAAGACAGAAGCGAGCAATCGAAAGCGCCCGCCTGGAAATAGGCGAATTGATGGGGCGAGGCGACGAAAGCCTCGGCATTGGCAGAGCAGCCGAACTTGAAGTCGAGCAGCGGGATGCCTCCCACCGCCCCCTGTTCGATCACCCAGGTGACGTCGCCGTGGCGCCCCTCCTCCAGCAGGATGCGGGGCACGTTGGCCGAAACGCCGAAGCCGACATTCACGGCCCACCCCGCCCGCATCTCCTGCGCCACGCGCCGGGCGATCACCTTCTGAACACCAAAATCCATCATCTGGAAACTGTCGAGCGGGCGGATCACCTCGCCCGAGATGGCCGGATCATAGGGCGTGGCCGTGGTCTGCAGCATGTCGGGCGCTTCGACGACATGGTCGACGAAGATGCCCGGCACCCGAACATCATGGGCGCGCAGCGAGCCGTTGGCCGCCACGCGCCGGACCTGAGCAATGACGATCCCTCCGCAGTTCCGGGCCGCCAGCGCCATTTCCATGGCGCCCAGATAGGCCCCTTCGCTCTCAAAACTGAGATTGCCGCGCTGATCGGCGGTCGTGGCCCGAATGATCGCGACGTCCGGCTTGATCGTCGGGAAGTAGAGCCAATCTTCGCCATCGAACCGCTCGCGGCGTACGATGGGGACGGCGCGGGCGGCATCGTTCATCGCGCAGCCATCCTGATCGGGATCAACGAAGGTTTCCATTCCGACCTTGGTCAGCACGCCAGGGCGCTGGCCCGCAGCTTCGCGCAGCATGTCGAAGACGATGCCCGACGGAACGTTGTATGCCGGGATCTGATTCGCTGTGATCATCTGCCAGATCAGCGGCGGCTCGGCCTTGGTTGGCCCAGAGGGGTAAGACCCGCCGATGATCCGCGCCAGGCAGCCGTCCTTGGCGATATGGTCGACCCCCTTCATTCCGAAAAAATCGCCCGCGGCGATGGGATGGATGGTCGTCAGGTTGCGCGGCGCGCCGGTTCGATCGAAGCGCTCCCCCAATGCGGCAAGCACCGCGTCGGGACAACACAGCCCACTGGACGAATTGACGGCCACCACGGCATTGTCGGGGATCGCGGCGGCGGCGTCGGCCGCACTGATCTGCTTGGTCAAGGCGCAATCCTCTCCGGCATCCGCAAGTAACTATTCAGTTAACTTCTGTATGACGACCCGCCGGGCCGCGATCAAGTCGACATTTTCCGCCCCCAGGATGTTCCGCGCTTCCCCTTAAGTAACCATTTCGTTACATAGAGGCAGGAGCATGGGGAGGCCCAGATGAACATCTATTTTCAGAAATCCTACCAACGCGCCTTCGGCACGTTTCCATTGACGGGGGATACCGCGCGCGATGCGATCCTTGCCGCGGCAGAGGTCGGCTACCGGGCGTTCGACACGGCCCAGATGTACGGGAACGAGGCGGAAACCGGTGACGCGTTGAAAGCAACCGGTCTGGCCCGCGCAGAGATGTGCGTGACCACCAAGGTTCATCCCGACAATTTTGGCGCCGACAAGTTTCTGCCTTCGGTCGAGCAGAGCTTGAAAGACCTACAACTCGACCGGGTGGATGTCCTGCTGCTCCATTGGCCGCCTGCTGAGAATGGCGATGTCGCGCCGTCGCTGGAATTGTTGCAGCAAGCCAAGGATGCCGGCCTGACGGACAATATCGGCGTCTCGAACTATACCATCGCGATGATGCGGAAGGCGATTACGGTGGTCGACGCGCCTCTTGTGACCAACCAGGTCGAGTTTCATCCCCTGCTCAACCAGGACACGCTTTTGGCGGGCTCGGCCGAAATCGGCATTCCCCTGTCATCCTATTCCTCTGTTGCGCGGGGCGAGGTCTTCAAGCACCCCGAATTCGCCGAGATCGGCAAGGGATATGGCAAGTCGGCGGGCCAGGTCGTCTTGCGTTGGGTCCTGCAAAAGGGCGTTAGCGTGAACACCATGTCGACCAACCCCGACAACATCCGCGCGAACTTCGACATCATGGATTTCACACTGTCGAACGTGGACATGGCTCGGATCGAGGTGCTGACGCGGACCGACTATCGGATCGTGTCATCTAATCTGGTGCCTTGGGCGCCGGATTGGGATTGAAGCGGGATCGCCGGCAGAAGACAGGCCACCGCCACCGGATGCGGCGGGCCGAAGGCCATACGGTCCCGCGCCGCTACAGCATTTTGCGTCTTATCTGAGTGAAGTTTATCGCAGGGCGCAGTCGCTCGAGGGGAGAGGCAGCGCCTTGTAATTTAGATCAAACGCAAAGTGCTTTAGCCGCCTGCATCGTGGCGGATGATATGAAACCCTTCGTCCGGCGACGGTGCCACGAAGTGTTTGGAAACCTGATGAAACTGGGCT
>JBCDCW010000139.1:0-10193 GCA_039180995.1 Pseudomonadota bacterium | reverse complement strand
TGATCGGTCGCCATGTCCCACGACACCTGAAGATCGGCCAGATCGGTATCGAGCAATTCCAGGCTGCCGACCACGTCCAGGCCGGCGGCGGGGCAGTTGAGGACCTGTTGCACCAGGCTGGTGATCGTCGTGCGATAATCTGACCAGGCGAGGCCATCGTCATACGTCTGGGCCGTCTGGCGGATCTCGCCCAGGCGTCGTTCGATCATCCCCTCGCAGGATGTGGGGACGGTCGATGCGGTGGAGGTGGCTGCAATCGGGCCGGTTTCGGCCGGGATGTCCTGGGCCGCGGTTTCGAGTACCGGCGCGGTCGGTGCCGCTTGAGGGCCATCACCCCGTGCCGCGGTGTCGACCGGGGCCGCCACATCGATTGTCGGGCTGACGGCGGCGCCATTCTGGTACCAGACGCCGCCGGCGATCAAGGCGCCGACGGGCAGGAAGGCCAGCCAGACCCGGCTGGACCGGCGCTGGCCGTGGACTTGATCGGAAAGGCGTTTCGCGCGCGAAAGCGATACGCCGCCTCGGGCACTTCGTCCGACATCTGCGGGCCCTGTCTCTTTTTTGGCCATGGTGCCTCTCGTACGCTGCCGTCGCCGTCAGGCTCGTTTGCTGAACACGTATGTGCTGCCCGAGCCGGTCGTCGACTTGGTCAGGTCGATGTTCATCATGCCTGAAAGATCGTTCAGCATCTGTTCATTGGCTTCGAGCGAGACGGGCGAATTCGCATCCGACAAGGTCAGGTCGAGCCCGAGATCCAAAACGACTTGCTGCAAAACACCCTGGAAACGGTGTGAATAGACGATCATTCGCGCAGATCCCTGAACCTGAGTTTCTTTCGTTACGGGGTCTGGTCGCGGAACAAGATGTCGAAATTTGGTTAACGCAAGGGTATTTAGGTGGATCGGATGCGGCCCTGACGTGGACGTCAGGTTTCCGCTTCGGCGCCGTCCCTAGCCTGGAACGCCTCGATGTAGTGGTCGGGCAGGGGACGTCGGGTGATGAAGTCCGGCGCCATCAGACAGATGATCGCCTCGCCGGTCGTGCAATGCTGGCCTTCGGAATAGACCCGGTATTCCATCGTCCAGGATGTCCGGCGATAGGCCCGGGTCCGGCCGGTGACGATATACACCTGCTCCAGGTGGAGCGGTCGATGGTATTCCACCGACACACGCTTCAGCACCAGAGCGGGCCGGGTCTCGGCGCTGCCGTAATCGCCCAGGCCATAAGCCCGCAGATAGGCAATGCGGAAGGTCTCGAACCAGCCGAGATAGGTCGCGTTGTTCACATGGTCGAGCACGTCAAGCTCGCGGAAGCGGACGCGGTCGGCCTGTCCGAACACGAAGGGATCGGGCACACCGCAGGCCCGCAGGACGGGGGCAGGCAGGGGCCGCAGCAGGGTGAGGTCGCCGCCCCAGGCGTCCAGGGTTGGCCTGGGATCTTGTGTCGTCAAATCACGCGCCTCGCCGGTCGTCCTGGTCGCACTCAGTCGCCGTCATCGGTCACGCTTTCCCGTCGCCGTCCGCAATTGTCATTATAAAAACCCTGCTGGCCCGCCGTTCGGTCGGGATGTTGCGCGCGCACGAAGGCGATGGCGCGGTCGCGGTCGAATGTGATCCGCCGGGTCAGTCCGTCTTCGCCTTCGCGATACTGGAAGCTGGCATCGGGAAACCGGACGTTCAGCACGCCGATGAAGCGGCCGCCTTCACCCGACTCGTTGCATCGCAGCACCACGAAGCCGACCGGCGCCTCGGGCTCGGCCGGGACGCAGCTGCAAAGGACAAGGGCCAGGAGGATCCATCCAACACGCATGGGCTGAGCGTGACAGGGTTCGCCCGCCCGCACAAAGCAAAAATCCGAGAAGCGGGTTGGAGCGGGTAACGGGAATCGAACCCGTAACTTAAGCTTGGGAAGCTCGCGTGATACCTTTTCACCATACCCGCGCTGTGCGGGCCCAGATGCCACGGCCCCCGCTCGACTTCAAGGGGCTGTCCGGGTGGGCCCGCCGCCCTATCTGACCGCAACTGGAACCCGCAGGGGGATGTAATGACGTTGCGTGCTTTGATCGCGGCGGCCGTTCTGGCCGCGTCGCCCGGCGGTGCGATGGCGGAGGATGGCATGCAGGACGTGACGGCCGAATGGCGCTATGTGGCCGATGGGGTCATGGGCGGCGTGTCCCAGGGCCGCCTGGATCGGATCGTTCTGGACGGGCGCCCGGCGGCGCGTCTGACGGGGCAGGTCTCCTTGGACAATAATGGCGGGTTCATCCAGCTTTCGACCGATTTCGCACCCGACACCGCCGCCTTCGACGCCTCCGGCTGGACCGGTCTGGAGTTGGATGTCCAGGGGAATGGCGAGATATACGAGGCGCGTGTGAAGACCTCGCAGGTGACCCGGCCCTGGCAATCGTACCGCGTGGCGTTCACGGCGCCCCGGGACTGGGCAACGATCCGGATCCCGTTTGCCGATTTGGTCCCTTACCGTATCGACGCGCCCTTTGACCCGGCGCAATTGCGGCGGTTGGGCCTTGTGGCCGTAGGGCGCGCCTTCGAGGTCGACCTCGCCGTCGCGGCGCTGCGGCTTTACCGATGACCGACCAGACCCGCCGCCCTGTGCCGGTCCCATCCGGACGTCTGACGCGATTGGCGCGTCTTGGCTCACTCGGGGCCGGGGTGGCTGGGCGCATGGCCGTGGACGGCGCGCTGCAACTGGGGCAGGGGCGGCGCCCGGTGATGCGCGACCTGCTGTTGACGCCCCGCAACGTCACCCGCGTGACCCAGCAACTGGCCCAGATGCGGGGCGCGGCCATGAAGGTAGGGCAGCTTGTGTCGATGGATACGGGCGACGTACTGCCGCCGGAACTGGCGCAGATCATGGCGCGTTTGCGCGCCGATGCCGATTTCATGCCGCCCGCGCAATTGAAGCGCGTGCTTCAGGCGAACTGGCCGAAGGGGTGGCTCAAATCGTTTCAGCGCTTCGATGTGCATCCGATCGCCGCCGCGTCCATCGGTCAGGTCCATCGCGCCACCTTGAAAGACGGCACGGAGTTGGCGATCAAGGTTCAATATCCCGGCGTCGCCCGCAGCATTGACAGCGACGTCACCAATGTGGGCGCGCTGATCCGCATGTCCGGCCTGCTGCCTTCGGGCTTCGATTTGGGGCCGTATCTAGAGCAGGCGAAGGCCCAACTGCATGACGAGACGGATTATGCGCTGGAGGGCCGCCATCTGGCGCGGTTTGGTCTGCTGCTGGGTGGCGATGCGCGCTTCGAGGTGCCGCGTTTGGTTCGCGATTGGACGACGGAGAACATCCTGGCGATGACCTTTAGCCCCGGCGCCGAGATCGAGACGGTTGCCGATGCGCCGCAGGCGGTGCGGGATGACGTGGTCCATCGGTTGCTGGACCTGACCCTGCGGGAATTGTTCCACTTCGGCGTCATGCAGACCGATCCCAATTTCGCGAACTACCGGTGGGACCCGCAGACGGGCCGCGTTGTCCTGCTGGATTTCGGAGCCACCTTGGACATCGCGCCGCGCACGCAAGAATTGTACCGCCGCTTGCTGCGCGCCGGGCTGGCGGGCCAAGCCGCCGAGGCCGAGCGCGTGGCCGAGGAAATGGGCCTGCTGGTGCCGGACATGGATCCCGGCTTCCGCGCGCGGCTGTTGGCGATGATGGAGACCGGCTTCGCCGCCTTGCGCCGCCCGGGCCTGTTCGACTTCGCCAGCGATCCGTTGTCGAAGATTCTGGCCGCAGAGGGGGAGGCCTTGGCCCGCGACGGTTTCGTGCCGCCGCCCGTGCCGATGGATATCCTGTATCTGCAACGCAAGATGGGCGGGATGACCTTGCTGGCAGCGCGGCTGCGGGCGCGGGTGTCGGTCGCCGATCTGATCACGCCCTATCTGGCGGCCTAACCCGGGGCGGGTAGGGCCTGCGTCGCCCGATGGGCCGATGGGGTCATCCCGATCAACTGTTTGAAACTGCGCGTAAAATGCGCCTGATCGGCAAAGCCGCAATCCAACGCGATCTGGCCCAATTGAAGGTCCGGATCCTCCATCATCCGGATGGATTGTTCGATGCGGTAGGACATGACGAATTGCATTGGCGTCTTGCCCATCACCTCTTTGAACACGCGCGAGAAATGGGACGGCGACATGCCGACGTCGCTGGCCAGATCGTCCAGCGCGATGGTGCGGTCCAGATTGTCGCGCACATGGGCCAGCACCCGGCGGTAATGGGCCGAGGTGAACTTGGCCGAGAGCGCGACCTCCTCGGGCCGACGTTGGCCGTATTTTTGCAAGAGCTTGACCAGGAAGACGCGGGCCATGGCCTCGAACATCACGGCGGAGGTCACGTCGCCCGCCTCGATCGTGTCCCTAAGCATGACGCCGGCCTGGCAAAGATCGGCATCGGCGAATTGCGGCAGGTCCTCGAATTGCCGATCCGACAGCAGCAGACCCAGTTCCCGTTGGGCGAACCGCTCGACCGCCTGCGGCTCCAGTGTCACGACGATGACATCCGATTGGGCGAACCAGCGCCAGCCCGACCGGATGCCGGCGGGGGTGACGATGATGTCGTTTTTCTTAAACTCGAAGTCGCGCAGCACCCCGTCGCGGCGGTTCTGCACCCGGTGTGGTTCTTCTTTGAGATTCAAGAGGAGGTGATGCTCCACGAAGACATCTTCAGGCATCGTATCCGGCGGAGCCTGGAAGTATTGCACCGACATCAACTGTGCGGCCGAGGCGTGTTCGATCCCTTCGCTGTCGAGCAGCGGCAGGGACGGATAGATGTCGCGGTAACGTCTTGGCATGATGTGTCAGCTAGACCGACAGCGCGCGGGGACCATGGTCCCCGCGCGCGTGGTCAGGCAGCCGCATCGGCGATGGCCGTGTCCCGGCCCAGATCTTCCCAGCGTGCCAATTCCGCCAGAAGCGCCTGAGAATGGTCGCGGATGGCGTCGACGGCGTCGATGCCCAGGGCCAAGCGCAGGGGCGGGCAATCGGCGCTGAGGGCCTGATCCAGCGCCTCGGCCGCTCGGGCGGGGTCGCCCGCTTGGGTGCCGTGCATGCCTGCGGCGAAGTCCCGGGTGGGGCCGACCGTATCGCGATAGGCGGGGATCTGGGGCATGGATTTCATGCCCGAAGCCCCGGCGAAGTCGGTGCGGAAGGCGCCCGGCTCCAGGATCATGGCCCTTAGGCCGAAGGGCGCGATCTCTTGCGCTAGCGCTTCGGTCAAGCCTTCCAGGGCGAATTTCGACGCCGAATAGGGGCCGAAGCCAGCAAAGGACAATTGGCCACCCAGGGACGAGACCATCACGATGGACCCCGACCGCTGCGCCCGCATCAGCGGCAGCGCGGCTTGCGTCACGGCCACGGCGCCGAAGAAGTTTGTCTCCATCATGGCGCGCAGGCTCTCCTCGTCGGTCTCTTCGACCGCGCCGACGATGCCGTAGCCCGCATTGTTGATCAGCACGTCGATCCGGCCAAAGCGCGCTTCGGCGGCGGCGATTCCGGCGGTGATCTGGTCGGGCTGCGTGACATCCATGGTCACGGCCAGAACGCGGCTGGGCGCGCGCGCCTCGATCTCCGCCAGTTTGTCCGTGCGCCGGGCGGCGGCGACCACGTTATGGCCGCGCGACAGGGCATGCAGGGCGAAGGCGCGGCCGAAGCCCGAGGACGCGCCGGTGATGAACCACGTCTGTTGCATGTCGTATCTCCTGAACTTGGGGTTAGCTGCCCGGCGTGTTGCGGACATAAGCGCTGCCGCGCTCGGCGGTGGCCGTGAAGGTCATGGCATTGATGCGCCAGCCCTCTTCGGTGCGGGTGAAACCGTGTTCGTAGGTGCCCCACACCTCCCAGAGATCTTCGCCGCCATTTTCGGGCAATGCGCCGGACGGCATGCGATTCCAGGCATAGCCGTGGCTCTGCATCAGGGTGGCATCGGGGCCGTCGAAGGTGATCCGATGGTTGCCGCGCAGGTGGAAGCTCTCTTTCTCGCCCGCCAAGTTGCCGGACCATCCGGCGATCAGACCGTCTGCGGGGATGGTGGCAGGCTCGCCGCCGATGAGTGACGTGAAGTCCACGTCGATCGTGTCGGTGAACAGCGCGCGGGCCGTGGCCCAATCCTTGGCATCGACCGCGGCGTCGAGCGCGTCGGCGATGCGGATCATCTCGGCTTGGTCGACAAGGGTTTCGATAGTCACGGGGTCGCCGATGATGGTGGCCGAGGCGGGGGCACCGATCAGCGTGGCGGCGACGAGGGGGGCGACAAGGGATTTCATGGGTTTAGGTCCTTTAGCTGATGTAGATTTGGCTCAGACGAGCGCTTGCAGGTCGGCCATGCGCTCGGGCGGGAACTTGGTGTTCTCCTCCGGGGGCAGGATGGTGAAACTGGCGAGCAGGAGGGTTGTGAGAGCGACGATCTTGGTCATGGCAGCGGTCCTTTCGGGATCGGGTTCGTATCTTGGAAGAAGGCTATTCGCCTTCCGATGACCAAGAGATACGTCATCAGACAATCTTGCGATTGAAGCCGCGCGTCCGTGATTTGAATGATCTTGCTCGCATCCCAAGTGCTTATCCTGAAATAGAAAAACCGCTCCGGAATGTGCCGGGACGGTCAGGTGTCAGGACAGAGAAGTGCGATCAGTTCACGGCTGCCCGGAAATGATCGGCCACGACATCGGACGCGGCCTCGATATGATCTTGCCCGTCATAGAAGCCGTCCTGCGGGACATCGTCGAACCATTCCACGACCGCCTCGCCGCGGTAGCCCTCTAGGAAGGCTCCAACACCTTGTGGGATCGCGGCGGCTTCCGAATGGACGATGGCCAGCGGTTGCGTTAGCGCCGGTGCGCTTTCGACCGGAAGGTAGGTCAGCCAATCGTCCCAGCCCGCGTTGTTCCACTTGTTATCATAGGCGGCGATCAGACCCCGATCGAAGTTGCCGTAATAGTCGGAGGCGGCCATCAGGCTGTCTTCCGTATAGGCGGCGTGAATGATCTGACCGCCCTGCGCTTCAGCGGCTTGGGCGACGTTCAACAACCCGTCGATGCCTTCACGGCCGCCATAGACCGTCTCTAGGATGTCCTGGTCCTGGAGCCAGGGCGCGACCAGGCCCACGGACCGGATCAGATCGTTCTGAACGGCGGCGTCGACCATGTAACCGGCGGATGCGCAGATGCCGAGACCGTTGATTTGGCTGGCATCCACTTCCGGTCGGGTGGCGACGGCCTGGATGGCGGCGTTGATGTCGCTGATTTTGGCGGCGGGGCTTTCGATATATCGCATGCCGCCCGGCGTTTCGGCCGGAAGGTTGCCAGACTTTCCCCAGCCACGGAAATCGAACGTGACGGCGGCGAAGCCGCGCTCGACCATCTCGGCGGCATAGAGCGCGGGCATCTGCTCCTCCACCGAGGTCCAGGAGCCGGTCACGACTACCGTGGGCAAGGCCGAGCCATCGTGATCGGCAGGCAGATAAAGCGTGCCCGACAGGGTGGCCCCATCGTTTTCGAATGTGAAGGGGCTGGTTTGGATGTCGGCCATGGCGGTGGTGCCCATCAAACTGGCCGTAAGGGTAAAGGCGAGGCGGGTCATGTCAGTGTCTCCCAGATCAATCGTTGCGATGACCCAGACCTAGCGACCTTCCATTTGCGGCGATTGAAGACCCCGCTGGGAAATTTGAACGATCCTGCTCGGGCGGTCAGGAATGTTCCTCGGCCGCCGTCGCCGCCAAGGCGCGATTGAAGACGCGCAGCGCATCCACATGCAGCAGCACGCCCAGGACCAGTGGCTTGCCTTCATCGCCCAGGCGAACGACGGCCAGGAAATCCGATCCCGATCTCTCGAAAAGCGGCATGGCCTTCTCCAGCGTGTCCCCTGGCGCCACGAAGAGCGCGTCCGCCACGGCCCGGTCGATGCGTTTCGCCGATGGGGCGTTCGGATGCTCGGGCGCCTTCATGACGCCCGAGACGCGGTACATGGCCAGCAGATAGCGCTGGGGCCCGGCGGCCAGGTGGATGCCGCGCCGCTCCAGCTGGGTCAGGAAGAAGGACCGGTCCACCATGCGCGACGACAGGGCCGTCGCGACCGAGACCGAGACCATCACCGCCAGCCCCGTCTGCCAGTCGCCCGTCAGCTCGAACACGATCAGCGTGGTCGAGATCGGCGCCCCCAGCACCGCGCCCGACACCGCGCCCATGCCCGCCAGGGCATAAAGCGTCTCGGCCCCCGACAGGTCCGGCAACAACCCGGTGGCCACCCATCCGAAGGCCAGACCGGTCAGCGCCCCGACCATCAGCGCGGGCGAGAAGATGCCGCCGCCCATGCGCCCGCCCATGGTGATGGACACGGCGACCACCTTCAGAACGGCGAAGACGATGGCCTCGTGTAGCACCAACTCACCCGAGAGCGCGGCCGACGTCGTCTCATAGCCGACGCCGATGATATGCGGAAAGAAGATCGCCAATGCGCCCAGCATCAGGCCCGAGACGGCGGGACGCAGGAAGGCGCGCAGCCGCAATCGGCCCTGGACCCAGGTCGCCGCGTCTTCGGCCAGGAAGACCGAGCGCATCAGGACGACGGCCACCAAACCGCAGGTGAGGCCCAGAAGGACGAAGGCGGGCAATTCCCCATAGAACGCCAGAGAGCCCGCCTGCGGTAGCACGAATTCCGTCATGTCGCCGAAATGCAGCCGGCTGATCACCGCGCCCGACGCGGCTGCGATGGTGATCGGTGCGAAGGCGTGGATCGAGAAATGGCGCAGCACGACCTCCATGGCGAAGAGCGCGCCCGCCAGCGGCGCGTTGAAGCTGGCCGCCACGCCCGACGCCACCGCGCAGCCCAGCAGGTCGCGCCCCGTGATGCCGTCGGCGTTCAAGCGGTTCGACACCCAACCCGCGATCATGCCGACCATGTGGACGACGGGGCCCTCGCGGCCCGACGATCCGCCCGATGATAGGGTGATCAACGACGCCGCGATCGACGCCAGGCCCGCCCGCGGCTCGACCCGGCCCTCCTTCATGGCGGAGGCTTCGATCACCTCGGCCGGGCCACGGACCCGCCCGTCGGGTGTGAACCGCGTCAGGATCAGGCCCACGATCAGCCCGCCGATGGCGGGCAGCATCAGCACCCACCACCAGGGCAGGGTGGCCGCGAAGCTGTGGAGGGTGCGTGGGTCTTCGGTGCCGTAAAGGAAGGTCTGCAAACTGCGGATGCCAGTCATGAAGGTCACGGCCGCGTAGCCGGACGCGACCCCGACGGCCAACGCGATGAACCAGAATTGCAGCTTCGACGGCCCGCGCGTGCGGATCAGGTCGCGCCAACGCCGCACGGCAGTCAGAACCGCGCTTGGGGCCGGAGATGGCGCGTCGGTCAACGGCTTGTTCTCCCCGCGCCCCTCCGTCACGCTGGACGCGGCGAGAGGGGGGAGAGGTCGATGATCCCGGACGACGCGCAAAATGAACTAAGGAGAATATTAGGGGAACGATTGTCCATCGGAAAGAGCGATCTGTCCCTGCATGCCCGGTCCGAGACCTACCATCCCGAGATGCCGCCCGATGCCGTCGCCTATCCGACCTCGACCGACGAGGTGGCCGAGATCGTGCGCGTCTGCGCCCGCCACCGGATCCCGGTCATCGGCTGGGGCACGGGCACGGCGTTGGAAGGTCATGCCTCGGCCCCGCGCGGCGGCGTTACGGTCGATTTCCGGCAGATGGACGCGGTACTGGACGTGGCCGAGGGCGACATGTTGGTCCGGGTTCAGCCGGGCTGCACGCGGGAAGCCTTGAACACGGAGCTGCGGGCCACGGGGCTGATGTTTCCGGTCGATCCGGGGGCGAATGCCTCGCTGGGCGGCACGGCCACGGGCGAACACGGCGTGGGCCTGGGCAAGCTGCATCTGATGCAGGCCGAGCATGGGGCCGCCTGGGATGTGATGGGTCAGGTGAAGCGCGCATTGGACCCGGACGGGATTATGAACCCGGGTAAGTTGGTCCGCTCGAACGGGTAGGGTGGGTGACCCCCACCGTTCGGTGCGGTGGGGTTTCCCCCAGTCGGACCAGCCGCATCCGACGTCTAGATCCGCTCCACCGCGATCTTCCCGGAATAGAAGGCAATATAACCTTCGATCGGTTTCGCATCGGCTTTGGTCACGCTCTCATAGCTCCAGGCCACGTCCGAGATCCGTTCCGACTGGCCCACATA
>JBCDCW010000138.1:0-10237 GCA_039180995.1 Pseudomonadota bacterium | reverse complement strand
GGAAAACTCTTAATGTAAGAGTTTTCCACCCCGACCGATGCCGCTAGACAAGCCCGATCTGCGAGGGAGCGCCAGAGAATGCCCGACGATCTGCTCAATTCTTTCATGACCGGCCCTGACGAGAACGGCCGCTTCGGCAAGTTCGGCGGGCGGTTCGTGTCCGAGACCCTGATGCCGCTTATCCTGGAACTGGAGCGGCAATATGAGCACGCCAAAACCGATGAGAGTTTCTGGGCCGAGATGCACGATCTGTGGACCCATTACGTGGGCCGACCCTCGCCGCTGTATCACGCGGAACGCCTGACGGAGCGGTTGGGCGGGGCCAAGATCTATCTCAAGCGTGACGAGTTGAACCATACGGGCGCACACAAAATCAACAACGTGCTGGGCCAGATCATTTTGGCGCGGCGCATGGGCAAGACCCGGATCATCGCCGAAACCGGGGCCGGACAGCACGGCGTGGCGACGGCCACGGTCTGCGCGAAGTTCGGCTTGCAATGTGTTGTTTACATGGGCGCCACGGATGTAGAGCGGCAATCTCCCAATGTGTTCCGCATGAAGCTGCTGGGGGCTGAGGTCATTCCGGTCAAGTCCGGCCGGGGCACATTGAAGGATGCGATGAACGATGCGCTACGCGATTGGGTGACCAATGTCGCGGATACGTTCTACTGCATCGGCACCGTCGCCGGGCCGCATCCCTATCCGGCCATGGTGCGCGACTTCCAGGCGATCATCGGCAAGGAAGCCAAGGATCAGATGATGGCCGCCGAGGGCCGTCTGCCCGACACGATCATCGCCGCCATCGGCGGCGGGTCGAACGCCATGGGGTTGTTTTACCCGTTCCTCGATGACGGCGATGTGTCGATCATCGGTGTCGAGGCCGGGGGCCACGGCGTGGATGAGAAGATGGAACATTGCGCGTCGCTGACGGGGGGGCGGCCTGGGGTGCTGCATGGCAACCGGACGTATCTACTGCAGGACGAGGATGGGCAGATCCTGGAGGGGCATTCGATCTCGGCCGGGTTAGATTACCCTGGGATCGGGCCGGAGCATTCTTGGCTGCATGATATCGGCAGGGCGCAATATGTGTCGATCACCGACGAAGAGGCGCTGGCGGCGTTCCAGGTCTGCTGTGAGATGGAGGGAATCATCCCTGCGTTGGAGCCGAGCCATGCCCTGGCCCACGTGATGAAGATCGCTCCCGATTTGCCCGCCGATCACCTGATCTGCATGAATATGTGCGGCCGGGGGGACAAAGATATCTTCACCGCCGCCAGCGCGCTGGGCTGGGAGATGGGCGAGGTTCTATGAGGCGGCCCGCACCATGAGCCCCGCCCAGCGGTTGCTGCGCGCCGTCTTGCCTGCCAAGTGGCTGGCGGATTTGGAAGCCGAGACGCGCTGCTGGGAAGTGGCGTGCAAGACATGCGGTCGATCCAAGGACCTGTGGGAGGCTGGCGGCCTGCGTTGGCGCGCGACGGGGACCAGCCAGACGGCCGGGTTTTGTACGGCCTGCGACGCCAAGCGAACCATGGTGATCCGTCCTAAGGTCGCCCCCGCATCAACGGAGCGTTCATAAACCTAGGTTTAGGCCTGTTCGTGAAGGGTTTACGGCGGTCGATCTAAACCTCAATCGTCTGTCAGCGGGCCGAGTTCTCCGCTTTCTCAGTCCCAAGCCGCGGCGATGGTCGCCGGGGCGCATTCTGAGAAAGGACGATGAAATGACCAAGACGATCACGCTCGTATCCGCCGCTTTCCTCCTGACGGCTTCCACGGCTTTCGCCAGCGAGGCGCGCGGCGCGTCCCTGTCTGGCCCCATGCTGCTGGGCGGGGCGGGCGACACCATCCTGATCGGCAGCGGTGACCGGAGCGGCTTCTGGTCGAATGTCCGCGAACGGGTGCGCGGGCTTGAAGATGCCCGGCATCGCGAGCGTCAGGCGCGCTATGATGATCGCTACGACGACGATGATGACGATTACGACGACTACGATGATGACGACCGGTATGACGACGATGATCGCGGCTGGAGCAGCAACGCTAGCGACCGGGATTGGAGCAGCCGGGACAATGATCGGGACGATCATGACGACCGTGACTATGACGACGACGACGACGACTATGATGACGATTACGATGATCGTGACGACGATGATGACGACTACGATGATTATGATGACGACTGATCATCATCGCTGAGACCGAGGCGGCACCGGGCTTCGACGCCCGGTGCTCCCTTGGTGGAAAGGCAGATAAGGATTTGATGAACCGACGACATTTCTTATTCGCGGCCGCGATGGCTGAGTTGGGGGCCGCGCCTCTGTTGGCGGCGTCCCAGGACTCGGTCGTGCGCCAATTGCAGGCCCAGGGCTACGGGTCGATCCGGGTGTCGCGCACGCTTCTGGGCCGTATTCGGATCCTTGCGGAACGCCCGGGCGAGCGGCGCGAGATTATCCTTAACCGCGCCACCGGCGAGATCCTTCGGGACTTCTCAAGTGTTCCCCGCACGGATCTCATCGGTCACAGCGATGATGACGGGGATGATCGGGGCGGTGGTTCGCGGTCCAGCGACGATGATCGCGATGACGGCGACAGCGACGACGATGATGATGACGATGATGGGGGCGATGACGACGACGGGGGTGACGACGACGGGGGCGACGACGATGATGATGACGATTGAGGCGCTGCGGTGAAAGGCGACCGCGTCATCTTCGTGGTGCTCGGCCTGCAAGTCGTTTGTGCTGCGGTCGTCCTGTCGGACATCGCGGCGTCGGTCTTGGGCCTGCGCAGCGTGCCCATCGCCTGGGAGGTGCGCGAGATGATCGAAATCGGCGCGGCGTTGGGGCTGGTGACCGGCGCCGGGATGGGGGTCGTGGCGCTGCGCCGGTCGGATGCGCGACGGCGGCGGGTCGAGGATCAACTCCGGGCGGCGTCGGGGGCTTTTGCCGAATTGCTCGAACGGCGGTTCAAGGAATGGAAGTTGACGCCGGCGGAGCGGGATGTGGCACTTTTCGCAGTCAAGGGCATGACTTTGACCGAGATTGCCAGTCTGCGCGGGACCTCGGAAGGGACCATCAAAGCCCAGAGCGCGGCGGTCTATCGCAAGGCTGGCGTGGCCAGCCGGGCGCAATTGGTCAGCCACTTCGTCGAGGAACTGATGGGCGAAGCGCTGATGCCCGGACGGGGTGCCGCGGCCCCGGACCGTGGCTGATCTGCCACGGTCGTGACGCCGCGGAATTTTCCCGGTTCAGCGAATCCCCAGCCCGTCCTAAAGCCCGCCTCCCGCTCCAATCGGATCGGACCCCAACGCCGCGAGGTGCCGCTGTGATCCAGGGCCTCGGGCGGTGCGGGCGCGCCCTGCGCGCGCCGTATGCCGGGGCCGGAGGCGAGGGGCGGGTTGGACATGTAGCTCAGCGGTAGAGCACCCGGTTTCAGGCCGGGACGTCGTGGGTTCGATCCCCGCCATGCCCACCATAGCGTAGCTCATTTGGTAGAGCACTGGACATCTAATCCAGGTGTAGCGGGTTCGATTCCCGTCGCACAAGCACTGGCCTGCAACGCCAGGGGCGAAAGCCCTGCTTCTCCGCCGCGAAAGCGGCACCTATTCGGGTGACCGGCGGCCCTTCGCGGGGGCGTCGGCAGAGGGCTTCGGCCCGCTGTCCCGTCTCCGCCACGGCCTTGGGCCGCCTGCGCGGGGTGATGTGTTCGCCGGTCGGCGGCCTGGGTTGGACCTGCTGGTCCGGCCCCGCCGCAAACCGCCGCGCACCGCTCCCCCCGGGGCCGCTCCAGGCCGCGTCAGCGGGGCCGTCGGCGCCCACCTCATTCCCATTCCGTCCCGCGAGACGGATCACCGCCGGCTGTCCGGCCTTCAACCCACCGAAACCAAGGAGACCCATTCTCGAAGGAGACACGACCATGATGACGCGATTGACAGATATCCTGACCGGCACCCGCCGGGAGATTGTGACCGAGGGCCAGCTCGGGCTGCTCTTCCGGAAGGGGCAGTTGACCGACGTGCTGACCGCTGGCGAGCACCGGCTGAACCGCGAAGGCGACGTGTTGGAGCGGGTCGACTTGAACACGCCTCTGGTTCAGCCCGCGCATATCCGCTTGCTGCGGAAGATCTTGCCAGCGCTTGCGGAGACGCACCTGACCGAGATCCGGGCGGGCGAGGCCGAGATGGTCGTCGTCCTGCGCGAAGATCGGCCCGTCATGACGATCGCGCCCTTGGGCACCCGTGTTCTCTGGACCGAGGCCGGGCCTTGGGGCGAGGAGCGTCATGGGTTGACCTCCGGTGTCCTGCTGCCCGACGGGCTGGGGGACCGGTTGGCGGCGCGCCGGTCGGTGACCGCGACGGCGCTTGGCCTGACGCAGCTCGACGTGCCCGACGGGCATCGCGGGTTCCTGATGGATGGGCGCACGCAGGTGGCCGAACTTGCGCCTGGGCGGCATTGGGCGCGGCCTCGCGATGGCAGGCTGACCTTGCGCAATGTCGATCTGCGCCGGCGCGTCCATGACGTGACGGGGCAAGAGGTGCTGACCAAGGACCGCGTGACGTTGCGGGTGAACCTGACCGCGGAATACCGCGTGACGGATGCCGCGACGGCCGTCGCCGCCGCCCATGACTGGGAGGCAGTGCTGCACCGGGCCCTGCAACTTGCGCTGCGCCGGGTCGTGGGGACGCGGACGCTGGACCAGCTTCTGGCCGACAAGGTCGTGTTCGATGCCGAGACGGCTGTGGGCGTTCGGACCGACATGGCCGCGCTCGGGGTCGAGGTGGGCGAGATCGCGTTGCGTGACGTGATCCTGCCCGGCGAGATGCGCGACATCCTGACGGCGGTGGTCGCCGCCGAGAAGGAGGCCGAGGCCGCGACCGTGCACCGCCGCCAAGAGGCGGAGGTGACACGGGCCTTGCTGAACCAGGCGAAGGTCATGGCGGACAACCCCGTCATGCTGCGCCTGAAAGAGCTGGAGGCGCTGGAGCGCGTCGCCGACCGCGTCGGCACCCTGACGGTCCATAACGGGACGTCCGGGTTGCTGGGCGACTTGGTGAAGCTGCGCGACTGAGAATGGGGCCGCCCGGGGAGACCTGGGCGACCTTTCTTCGGGTCGATGGATCGGCTTGGCACGTTCCCGACGCGTAATGATGCGGCCAATCGACGGCGTAAGTCGACACTTGTTCACCGAGACGTCCGCCCGCCTTTGTTCAGTCAGACATCGCAATATCGACGGTGAGGGACGAGCCCCGGTCTGCTATGGTCGAAGAGGCGACGAGCTATCTGGATAGACCAAGGGTGACCTGGAATGCTGTTTCAAAGACTGATGACGGGCGTGCTGGCGGCATCCTTTTGGGGGATGCCTCTGGCTGCCCAGACGCCGGTTCCCGATCAATGGACCTCGATCGTGCCGGAAGGCGCGATGGGACAGGTGATTGCCATGCACCTTTCATCCGCCAGTCCCGAACTGTCCGTCTCGATGATCTGCTCCGCGCCCGCACCATGGCTTGAGATTGGGCTGAACGATCAATTTCTGCGCGACACGCGACCCGACATCCAGGCCGATGATATGGTCGTCTTTCGCGCGGGCGGCGTGTCACACGTGATGGAGCCCTATGACGAAGCCCGCGCCTGGGAGCGCACGCAACGCAATGTCGACCGCAAATGGCTGGGGCAGGACACGTTTATCGCGGCGCTCTTTGCTGGCCAGCCGCTTGAAATCCTGGTGGGACCGGAGAGCGATGCGCGGCCTTTGCGCCTGATCGGCGCGCTGGCAGGCCAGCCCGACGACCCGGGGCTTGCACAGGTTCTGGCGCAATGCGGGGACGGGCCCGCTGCCCCCGGGGCGGTCCAGCCCATTCCAGAGGAACGTCAGACTTGGGTGGGTGATTGGCAGCTTCGGGCGCGCGGTGAGAATTTCCCGATGCCAGTGGCACAGGTCGTCACGATGGAAAACGGCTCCGCGCTGGGGCTCTTCTGCGACGAGGCGGGCCAGCCTGCGGCCTATTTCTCGGGCGCGCCGGGTGATACGGGCCTTGTCGTGAGCACCATCGGCGCACAGGTCTTCAGCTTCGACGCAGTCAGATACGCCGACCACATGGTCTTTGCGGTCAGCAGAGAGTTCCTGGCCGCGCTGCGGGCGGGGCGCGAGGCAACGATTGGTGTCGAGGGGCATTTCAGCGTGACCCTAAGCCTCATCGGGTCCAGCGCCGGTATTGACCATGCATATGCCGGTTGCGCGGCTCCCGCTCTCTGAGGCAGTTCACGCCTGGGATGGATACTAACGCCCTACCCGTGACGATCGTCGTTCATCGGGACCGAACACCTAGGCACGCGACCAGTGCTTGAGGAAGCACGCCGCTCAGTTCGACAGAAACGCCTCGATTCCCTCGGCAATCACATCCGGTGGCAGGAAGTGGCTGCCGCCATCAATCCAGATGGCGTCTTTCGGGTCGGCAGCCGCTGCCAGCAAGTTGCGACCGTGGTCGACGGGGATGACGACATCCTCGATGCCGTGGAAGATCAGCAATGGCGTTGCGACCCGATCAATGATGGCGAGGGTGTCGAATTCCACGTCGATCATCGCACGCACGGGGAAGATCGGGTACATCTCGGATGCGCGGTCCTCCAGCGAGGTATAGGGCGCGTCCAGGATGAGGCCGCGCCAATCGCCGGGCTCTAGCGCCATTTGCGCAGCCACACCGGTGCCGAGGGATTCGCCATAGAGGATGGTGTCTTCGGGCGCGATGCCCTGGGTGGCGGCATAGGCCAGGGTGGCCCGGGCGTCAGCCAGCAATCCCGCCTCGCTGGGCGCGCCGGGATTGCCGGAAAACCCGCGATAGCTGACCAGCAGCAGGCCGTAGCCGCGTGCGGCCAGGGGCGGGAGTTTGTGCCATTGGAAGCCTGCATTGCCGTGGAAGAAGACGATCGTGGGCTGGCCCGAAGCTGCGGGACGGGCCCAGCCGCGCAGCGGCGTGCCGTCCGGCCCGGGCACGGCGATTTCGACGATGCCGGGTACGGTCGCCACCATCTGTGCGGACGGACCCGCCCAGCCGGGAAAGATCAGGCTGTTCTGGGCCGCATAAAGCGTGCCGAGCGCAATCAGATAGAAGGCGGCCAGGACCAGCGCGACGCAGCGCAGCCAGCGGAGCAGGAAGGGGATCATGGGGGCTCCGGGGCTCAATCCTTGATGTAGAGGTCGAGCACGGACCGGGGGACGATGTCGAGGGTTCTTTCATGGGTGGCGGCAAGGTGGACCTGCGGCGCAACGCCTTCTTCATGGGCTTGCAGGAAGCGCGCGGCGCACAGGCACCAACGGTCGCCGGGCTTGAGGCCGGGGAAGCGGTATTCCGGGCGCGGTGTGCTGAGATCGTTCCCGAGATATTTTGAATGCGCCAGGAATTCGGCTGTCATCACGGCACAGACGGTGTGGATTCCCGCATCCATGGGGCCGGTATTGCAGCAGCCATCGCGGAAGAAACCGGTCATCGGATCGGTCGAGCAGCTTTGCAGGTCGTCGCCCAGGACACTGCGGGCGGGTGCGTCGGACATGGGATCGCCTCCTGTGATTAAGCAGGGTAGGGCGCGAGGGACGGTCTGCAAAGGGGGGACGTCGGCGCGGGACAGCTTGGTCGGAGCGAAGCCCGGCGGACGACTTCGCCCGAACTCCGCTGGGAGGCCGATGGTCGGGCCGTGTCAGCAAGACACGGACGTGCCGTCCGGTCTCATTGGTTCGGAGGGGCGGGGTGCCGCGATCCGTCGGGACACGGCAGGGCGCGCCCCGTGACGGGATCGGTGTCTCGGAATGGAGAAGGAGGCGGCGCCGCCCTGAAGCGGGCGAACGGCTCCTGCATATGCGCCCGTCAGGGCGCATGGGATCGGGCCCGACCCCATCCCCGCGCGTCACCACGGGGGAGAAGCCGTTCTGATCTTCCGGTGGAACGGGTTGCCAGACCCGCCCCGAATGCCGCGGCGGGATCGTGTATCAGGCGGAGCGGTTAAGGATCCGTTGACGCGGCGATCTCTCGGAACATGGCGACGTTGCCATTGCGGATCGTGGCGCTGTTGAACCCGCGGTCGGCGGCGTTCATGGCGACCACGACGTTGCGACTGCGGTCGACATAGACGAACTGGCCGTAGACGCCCTGGGCCATCACCTCGCCCGGGCGCATGTCGACGGGCATCCACCATTGGTAGCCATATCGCATCCGGTCCGGCGCAGTGGTCGCGGACGGGACGGTCGAGGCTTCGATCCAGGCTTCGGGGACGATCTGGCGGTCGCCCACGCGGCCCCCGTCCAGAACCAGTTGACCCACTTTGGCGAAGTCCCGAGTGGCCATGTTCAGCCCGCCCAGCACGAAGGCGACCCCGGTTTCGTCGGTCAGATAATGGGCGGGCCCGAGGCCCATGGGGCCGGCCAGTTTTTCGGCCATCAGATCGGGGATGCTGCGGCCGGTGACCCCGCGCAGGACCATGCCGATGACATGGGTGTCCATCGAGACGTAGCGCATGGCTTCGCCCGGCATGGCCCAATTGTCATCCAAATCGGCGGTAAAGCCGTCCAACGTCCCGCCCAGGGCCAACACGCGGCCCATGCGATTGATGTCGCTGTCGAAGGCCGCATAATCTTCGTCGAAGAGCACGCCGGATTCCATCTGAAGGACATCTTCCAGCGTGGCGCCGTCATAGGCGCCGCCGATGAGCAGCGGGGCGTGTTGCGTCACCGGGTCGGTCAAGGTCAGGGCGCCTTCGTCGATCAGGATCCCCGTCAGCAGCGAGAGGACGGACTTGCCGACCGACCAGCTGATGCGCTGGTCCTCGGGGGTGGTTCCCTGGTGGTAGCTTTCATGGACCACGGCGCCATCGCGCAGCACGACCAGGCCGGTGATGGTCCGGTCTGCGATCCATCTTTCGGTCCCTGGCGGCAATGTCATGGATGCGCCATCGGGCAGAGCCCGGCCCGGCCCGTTGGTCAAAGGCGTGCTATGGAAGAGGTCGCCCATCGAGGTGAAGTTCCCGACAATACGCTCGGGCGCGAAGAGCGTGTTGACGGCGCGCAGGCGGGTGATCTCGTCCCATTTCCAGAACGCGGCGGCACTGGTGGCCACGGTGAGAAAGGCAAGGCCGATCCCGATGCGTTTGAGCCATGTTTTCATGGCGCGCACAGAATCACGGCACATCGGCGCCGTCGAGGGCTTTCTTACGTCAAATGCCACGCGACCCAGCGTCCGTGGAAGTCGGCGCGCCCGGCCGCGTGGACGGTGCCGCCCGGCCAGGTCGTCAGCGTGACGGCCGCGCCGCGCCCGTCGGCGGCCTCCATGGCGAGATGGGCCAGCGGTTTGGTCTCGGTTGCCGCGGCGCCCAGGCGGGCGATGGTGGCTGCGGCGCGGGTTTGGACATCGGATGGGAAGTATTGCCAGGCGACCGAATGCTGGATCAGGCGGCAGGTGCCATCGGTCTGGGCCGGCAGCGTGTCCAGCCAATCGGCGGCGCAGCCTTGGTCGACGGGCGCCGGCGGCAGGCAGAGCGCGGCCTCGGTCAAGTCGAGGCGATGGGGTTGATCGGGCCAGAGATAGGCCAGCAGGCGCAACCGGTCGGCAACGGGGTCCAGCGGGTTGAGGTCCACGCCGCGCCGTGCGGCGACGCTGGGCTCGGCCATTGGTGGGGGCGGGCCGGTCCAATCGGGCGTGACGGTGAGAACGGCATCCGGTGGGCCAAAGTGGGTGCCCGCGACGTCCAGCGCGTAGCGATCCCAATGGAGGTTCAGCCCGGCGGAGGCGCCGAGTTCGCAAAGCTCCAGGGGGAGGCCGTGACGGGCGGCGAGCCATTGCCCCGCCGCGCGGAAGATCGCGGCGCGTCGGACCTCGTTGGTTTGGGGCGGGCTTTCCACCCAGTCGAGCAAGAAGGTCTCTTCCGAGATCAGCGCCGTCTCGATGGCGGACCACAGCGCGTCGTCCGGCGCGTCCTGCGGCGGGTAGACCGCCGCCAAGCCGGCATGTCCCGAGAGCGCCAAGGCGTGAAACCCGCTCGCCAGGCGCAGCGGCAGCGAGCCGCGGCGCGACGACGGATCGCCCGCCCAACCGAAGAGACGCGCGGCGACGGCGCCGCTCTCTGGTGTGAGCCGGTTCGCGAACAGCGTCATCAGCCGCCCCATGAAGGGCGAGCCGAGGGACCGACAGGAGATGGCCTGACCTTCAAAGGCCGCGATCAGCCTCACCGGAACTTCGCCACGAGGCGTTGGAGCG
>JBCDCW010000137.1:0-10324 GCA_039180995.1 Pseudomonadota bacterium | reverse complement strand
CGACGGAATCCACCGTCCTCGGCCCGTTCCACATGGTCGAATCGCCGCCACTGCGCAATGGCGCTGACGTGGCCCAACACGGAACCGGTGAACCGCTGGTCGTCACCGGCCAAGTGGTCAGTATCGACGGCACGCCCCTGGTCGGCGCAAAGGTCGATATCTGGCAAGCCAACGAAGAAGGCTTCTACGACGTCCAAAAGCCAGGGGAACTGCCCGACCTGAACCTACGCGGCCTCTTCACCACCGAAGAAGACGGGCGCTATTGGTTCCGCTCAATCACGCCGTCCTTCTACCCGATCCCCACGGATGGGCCGGTGGGGGAATATGTCACGGCCTCGGGCCGCCATCCGAACCGGCCCGCCCATATCCACTTCATCGGCATGGCCGAGGGGCACGAACCCGTGGTGACGCACCTGTTCGTGGAGGGCGATCCCTGGATCGAATCCGACGTGGTCTTCGGCGTGAAGGAGACGCTGGTTCGAGATTTCGACCTGATCGACGATCCGGCCAAGGCGGCGGAATATGGCGTGTCGAACCCCTTCCGGCACGTCCATAACGTCATCACATTGGCGCCAGTCTGAGCCATGGCCGGATCGCATTTCCTTGTTCTCGGCCAAGACGTGCCGGGGTCGGCATCGGCCCGTGCGGCGGCTTTGGCAGCCCACAAGGCCCGGCTGGACGCGCCGCCGCCGGGCATCCGCGTCCACGTTTCCGGCCCGCTCCACGGGGCGGGCGGGGAACCCACGGGGTCGCTGTTCATCCTAGAGGCGCCTGACCTTCCGACCGCCCGCTCCTTCGCCGAAGCCGATCCCTATTTGCCTGGCGGCGTTTGGCAAAGTGTCGAGGTCCGGCCCTTCGATTGGCGGCGCGGGCGGCCTTGACCGATCTTGTCCTGTGGGGGCGTCCGACATCGACCAATGTGCAGAAGGTGCTGTGGCTGCTCGACGAACTGGGCGTGCCGTTCGCGCATCGCATCGTCGGCGGCGCCCATGGTGGCCTGGATGACGTGGACTTCCAGGCGCTGAACCCGAACGGGACCATTCCCGTTCTGCAAGACGGTAAGCTGAGCGTCTGGGAAAGCCATGCCATCCTCCGCTATCTGGGCGACCGCTTCGGCGCCGAAACCTTCTGGCCGCGCGATCCAGCGGCGCGATCGCAGATCGACCGTTGGCTCGATTGGCAGGCCACGACGGCCTGGCCGCCGATCCGGTTGCTGTTCCTTGAGCACATCCGGGACGGGACGTTGCCGCTGGACAGCCCCAGCGCCAAGGCTGCGTTGGCGCGGATCGACATGGTGTTGGCGCGGATCGCCGATCAGGTCGGCGATTGCGGCTGGATGGCCCTTGATCGCATGACCCTGGCCGATATCCCCCTCGCGGTCTCGGTGTCGCGATTGTCGCGCATGGGGCTTGGCCTCGACCTGCCGTCCCCGGTGGTCGATTGGATGGCGCGCATTGCCGCACGGCCCGGCTTCGCCGTCGTCCGCGACAGCGAGGACCGCCTCTGGCGGGACATGGGGTAGTCAGCTCAACCGAGGTCGAAGGATCCCCCGAACGGCCGCCGTCAGGCGACCGGCTTGGACAGGATCGACCGGCAGGCCGCGGCCAAGGCGCCATGCGGATCTTCCGGCGCGTCCATCGACCGCCACGCCACGTGGTGGTCGGGCCGCACCAGGATCGCGCCGTCATCGCCCACCTCGCGCGCGCGGGCCCAATCCCCGCCGGGATCGCGCAGCACCTGCCTTGGGCCCACGACCTTGACGTCGATGGCCGGGCCGCCCGCCTGGCGGATCGCATCGGCGGCCTCAATCCAACTCGCTCCGCTGATCCCAGTCAGCAGCACGAAGCGCCCGCCGCCGGTCGCATCCAGCGTCGACAGCTTGTTGCCGCCCTCATCCTCCAGCCAGACATGGGGCAGCCGCGCGCCGGGATAGGTCGTCGGCTGGTAGTGAAGCTCCGGGTCTTTGTCGAAGGCGGGCGCGTCGCCGTCCGGCAGCACCGCGTCGGACGTGTAGCGATGGTTCATCTCAACCCCGTGGGCGTCGAACTCGTATTTCTTGAAGGCGATGGCCTCGCGCAGGGCCGCGCGCATCACCTCTCCGCCTTCGGAGGCCAGGTGGTCCAGGTTCTTCTCCAACGCCGCCTGGCTGACCTCCTCGCCCATTCCCAGCGCCTGAAAGATCGGTCCGAACTCCCCCAAGGACTGGTTCGCGCGCCGGACGATCTGCGCAGCGATGGGGGCGGGTTCTTGTGAGTAAGTCTCCAAAAGATCGGGCCCCGCATCCCCGCGCAGGACCGCCGCCAGCTTCCACGCCAGATTGAACCCGTCCTGGATCGACGTGTTAGACCCCAGCCCGTTCGACGGCGGATGCCGGTGCGCGGCATCGCCCATGATGAAGACGCGGTCCTTCTGCATATGCGTGGCCCAGGCGTCGTTCACCGTCCAATAGCTCACGCCCGTCACGTTCACATCCAGATCGGCGTCGCCCACGAGCGCGCGGATGATCTCCGCCGCCTCGTCATCGCTCATCTCGGGGCGGGGTTGGTTTATGTCATAGCCCCAGATCGCCAGCCACTTGTTCCAGGGGCGGACCATCCGCCCGACGCCCATGCCGATCCCGCCCACGTTGGAACCGGGCTGCATCACCCAGTAAAGAACGCTGGGCCGATGGGCGACGTATTTGGAAAGGTCCGCATCGAAGAGGAAGTTGATCGACCCGCCGACGCCCATCTGACCTTCGATGGGCACGCCGATATCGTCGGCCACCTTGGAATTGCCGCCATCCGCGCCGATCAGATAGCGGGACCGGATCGCCACTTCCTGACCCGTCAATCGGTCCAGGCAGGTTGTCGTCACACCATCGGCATCCTGGTCGTGGCGCAGATATTCCATGCTCATCCGTGCCTGGGTGCCCCGCGAACAGGCCGTTTTGAACAGAAGCGGCTCCATATAGGTCTGCGGCAGGTCGTTCATCGCCGTGGGCGAGGCGCGCAGATGGGCGGCCATGCTCTCGGGTTCTGTGCCCCAGGTGCGCAGGCGGCCCAATTCCTCCCCGGCAAGCGACGTGCAGAAAACGTTCGTGCCCATCAATTCCTTTGGGGTGGCCTGCTGATAGGCTTCCGTTTCGACCGCCTCGCCCAGATCGCGCAGCACCTCCATCGTGCGTTGGTTGGTGATATGCGCGCGGGGTGTGTTGGCCAACCAGCGGTAGCGGTTCACCGCCATGTTCTCGACGCCGTAGGTCGACAAAAGGGCCGCCGTGGCACTGCCCGCGGGGCCGGTTCCGATAATCAGAACGTCCGTTGTGATGTCGGCTTTCATGGCGTCTCCTTCGCGATGCGACCGCCGTCGAGGCGTCGTTGAATGGGGAAGAGTTGCAGGCCGGTCCGGTCGGAAATAACGCCCCAGAGCCCGCGCGGCGCGACCAGCATCACGGCGATGGCCAGAAGGCCCAGCGCCATCAGATACCAGGCCCCGAATTGCGATAGCGTCGATTGCAGCACGAAGAAGACGAGGACGCCGACGATGGGCCCCTCGATCCGGCCGATGCCGCCGATGACGACGATGAAGATCACATAGGCCGTCCAATCCACGACCGAGAAGGCGGCGTCGGGCGCGATGCGCGCGTTCTGTAAGAAGATCAGCGCGCCGCACAGGCCCGTTCCGAAAGCTGCGACTAGAAAGACCGACCACCGCATGCGCTTGGCATCGACGCCCACGGCGCCCGCCGCCTCGACATTGTCGCGCACGGCCGCCAGCGCCAGCCCTTGGCGCGACCGCAGCAGCGCGTAGATCCCCGCGACGGTGGCGATGGCCAGGGCCAGGGCCAGCCAATAGGCCAGCACGTCCCGGGCGGCCGCGGCGCGCAGGTCGAACAGCGCGGCGATGGTCTCGACGCCCCACATGTCGGCCCGCGCCTCGCGCGGCAGCGACGTGCCAGTGCCGCCGCCCACCACCTGCCATTGCGACACCACGAGGCGGGCCATGTCGGCGATGACCCAGGTGCCGATGGCGAAGTAGGCGCCCACCAGCCGGAAGGCGAAGAAGGCCGTCGGAATGGCCAGCAAGACAGCGGCCACCCCGCCCAGCAGGATGGCGGGGACCGGGTCCATGCCCCAGACGATCACCGCACCGAACATGGCGTAGGCGCCCAGGCCGACAAAGGCCTGCTGCCCGATGGAGATCAGGCCGCCATAGCCCGCCAGCAGGTTCCAGAATTGCGCCAGGACCAGCATCGTCAGGATGAAGAACAGATCCTGGATCATGCCCCGATCCGCCCAGAGCGGGGCGGCGACCAGGGCCACCAAAAGAACCGCAAGGCCCCAACCGAACGCGCGCGACGCGCGGGTCCCGGTGCGGACGGTATAGCCCCCGACGCTCAATCGACCGCCCTCGGGAAGAGACCACGGGGGCGGATCAGCAGCACGACCAGGAAGGCCACATGTCCCGCCAGGATCTGCCATTCCGGGTTGATCGCCGCGCCTACGGTCTGCGCCACGCCGATGACGACCCCACCCGCGAGCGTCCCCCAGAGCGAGCCGAGCCCGCCGATGATCACCGCCTCGAACGCATAGATCAGCCGCGACGGCCCGATGGCCGGGTCGAATGTCGCGCGCATACCCAGGTAAAGCGCGGCGATGATCACCACGACCATGGCGATGCCAGTCGCCACGGCGAAGACCGAGGCCGGGCGGATGCCCATCAGCGAAGCTGTCACCGGGTCATCCGACACGGCGCGAAACGCCCGCCCCATGGCCGTTCGGTAGAACAGATATTGCAGTGCAGCGATCACCGCGATGGCACTGGCGAAGGTTAGGAAGGGCAGCACGCCCACGGTTACCGGCCCCAGGTTCAGCGCCTCGACCGCCACATCGCCTGCGGGCAAGCGTCGACTGTCGGCGGACGCGGTTTCCAGCAGCAAGTTCTGGAGCACGATGGACAGGCCGAACGTGACCAGCAGCGGCGGCAGGATATCGTTGCCGAGCACGCGGTTCAGCACCCCCCGTTGTAGCGCGTAGCCGATGGCGAACATCACCGGCGCGGCCAGGAAGACGGCCAGAAACGGGTGCAGCCCCAACAGCGTCGTCACCCCGAGGATCAGATACGCAGCCAAGACGATCAGGTCGCCATGGGCCAAATTCACCAATCGCATGATCCCGAAAACCAGGCTCAACCCGGCAGCGAACAGGGCATAAAGCCCGCCCAGCAAGACCCCCTGCAAGACCGTGTCGACCCAGATCATGTCTCCGCCACCCCGAAATAGGCCGCGTGGATGTCGTCGCGCGACAGATCGCCGGGTGCGCCCGACAGGGTGATGCGCCCTTCGATCATGCAATGCACCTCGTCGGCGACGGCCATGGCCTGGGCGATGTCTTGTTCCACCACGATCACGCTGGCGCCCGAAGCGCGGATGCGCGGCAGCGCCTTGTAGATGTCGCGGATGACCACTGGCGCGAGGCCCAGGCTGATCTCATCGCACAGCAGTAAGCGTGGATTGGCCATCAGCGCCCGGCCGATGGCGACCATCTGCTGTTGCCCGCCCGACAGGGACGTGCCGGGCACGGCCCGCTTCTCGCGCAGGATGGGGAAGAGGTCGAATACGGCGTCCAGGGTCCAAGGCCCGCTCCGCCCGGCATAGGATCCGATGCGCAGGTTTTCCTCGACCGACAGCGACGGGAACAGTTTCCGACCCTCGGGCACCATGGCGATGCCCAGCTTGGCGATGGCATCTGCGGATTGCCCGCCGATATCGGCCCCGTCAAATCGAACCATCCCCGGCGCGCAGGGCAGAACCCCCGTGATGGCTCGCATCAGCGTCGTCTTGCCCGCGCCGTTGGCCCCTATGATCGCCGCGCAGCCCCCTTCGGCCAGGGCGATGTCCACACCCCAAAGCGCCTGGAAGTCGCCGTAGCCAGCCTCAAGCCCGCTTACGTCAAGAAGGGACGTCATGCCTCGATCCCCAAGTAAATCTCTCGCACCTCCGGGCTTTGCATGATCTCATCGGGATCGCCGATCCCGATGATCCGCCCGAAATCCAAGACCAGCAGCCGGTCCACCACCGCATTCAGCGCGTGCAGGACATGCTCGATCCAGACGATGGTCGTGCCCGCCGCCTTGATCTCCAAGATCGTCTCGATCAGCGAGGCGCATTCCCCGTCGGTCAGCCCGCCCGCAATCTCATCAAGCAGCAGCAGCCGTGGATCGGTTGCCAGCGCCCGCGCCAGTTCCAGCCGTTTGCGTTCCAGCAGCGACAGCCCTCCGGCGGCCACGTTGGCCCGCGCGATCAGCCCCGTCCGCTCCAACACATTCGCGCAATCCTCGGCCACGGCGCGCTCCGGCAGGCCGCGCCCAAAGGCGGCGGCCACGCAGAGGTTCTCGAAAACGGTCAGCGCACCGAAGGGTTGCGGGATCTGAAAGCTGCGTCCGATCCCGGCCAGGCACCGCTGCCGCGCCGGGGTCCGGGTCACGTCCTGCCCGTCGAACTTGATCGTTCCCGCATCCACGGGAACGTTGCCGGTGATCAGGTTGAACAGCGTGGACTTGCCCGCCCCGTTGGGCCCGATGATGCCCAAGGCCTGCCCATCGGGCACGACGAAGGACACGTCATCGGTCACCGTGAGCGCGCCATACCGCTTGCTCACGCCATGGAGGGCGAGGATCGACATGGGCCGGGCCTAGAGCGGCTGCATCTGGCCGCCGGTCGGGATCTGCGGTGCGGTCGAATTGTCCACCACGACCAGATCCCAAGCACCATCCTGCAATCGCCATTGCCCGCCCACCAAGGGCGTCTTGGCCACGTTCGCCGCCGCGAAGGGCGGCAGCCCGGCACCATCGAAGGCAATGCGCCCGACGATGGTTTCCAATTCGGTTGCGGCGATGGCCTCGGCCACGGCGTCGGGGTCGCCCGCATCGTCGACGCGGCCCATCACATCGGCGGCCATCTCGAACAGCGAATGGACGAACCCGATGGGCTGCGTCCAAGGCCGCCCCGTCGCTTCGGTGAAAGCCGCGGCCATCTCTCCCGAACTCTCCCCCGTCAGAGAGGAGTTGAACGGATGCGACGGCGTCCACCAGACCTCGGATGACAGGTTGTGCCCGCTCTCGCCCAGCGCCTCCAAAGATTGCGGGAACAGGATCGCCTTGCCGATGCTCGCCGCTTTCGGGTTGAAGCCCTGCTGCTTGGCCTGGTTCCAGAACGTCGTGAAATCCGGCGGGATCACCACGCCGGTCAGGATCTCCGCATTGGCGGCCTTAAAGGCGTTGATCTGGGCGGTGAAATCATCGGTCAGGTTCTGATACCGGCCCGGGTCAGCGATGGTATAGCCCCGTTCCGACATGGCGGGCGGCAGGCCATTGACCGGGTCGCCCCAGGCGTTCCCGTCCCCATCGTTGGGAAACAGGCCGCCGACCTGACCATTCGTGTCCAGTTGGTCCCACATGGCCGCGAAGACGGCGATCACATCTTCCAAGCCCCAGAAATAGTGGAAGGCGTAGTCGAACGGTCGCCAGCTTCCCGGATCGGTCGGATTGCCCTGCTGTCCGATGAACCAGGGCTGCCACGGCGCCGTCGTTGAGAGGACCGGGATGCCCTCGCTTTCGGCAACGGTTGCCACCGGATTGGTCGTCTCGGGCGTCGAGGCCACCAGGATCATCGACACCTCATCGTCGATGATCAGCTCCTGCGCCACGTCTGCGGCGCGGTTCGGGTTCGATTGGCTGTCCTTGACGATCACCTCGAACGTGTCGCCCGTGGCCGCCGCGAAAGCGTCGATGACGAACTGATCGGCCTCCGAGAAAGCCGCCAGCGGCCCCGATTGCGGGCTGACATATCCGATGCGGATACGCGCCCCTTGGGCAAGCGCGGGGGTGGCCAAGCCGGACGCGGCCAAAAGGCCACCGGCGGAAGCCGTCTGGATCAGACGGCGGCGGTTCATGGACATGGTGATCTCTCCTCCTGGCCCCGCGGATGGATGGGGCCCCTCCCTCAGACGGTTATGACACGGGGAACGACATGCCTGGAAATATGAATCAGGGCGTGCAACATATCGAACTGATATGCAGATCGAACCCAGACACCTGATGCAGGTCGCCGCCATCGTCGATGCCGGCAGCTTTGCTGGGGCGGCCGCCCGCTTGGGCAGTTCGCAGCCAGCCATCTCTCGCGACATTACCGCGTTAGAGGCGCGCCTTGGCATCCCGCTCTTCGACCGATCGGTTCGACCGGTCGAGCCCACGGCCCTCGGCGAGGCGCTGGCGGAGGAAGGATCGGCGATTCTATTCGCCCGCGACCAAGCCGCCCTGAAAATCGAGCGCATGCGAGCCGGGACGGCAGGTGTTCTGCGCATCGTGGGGCCGCCCTTGGTCATGGACCACGTCGTGACGCCCATGTTCGCCAGCTTCCACGCCAAGCATCCAGCGGTCGAGATCCATATGCAGCCCGGCTATGTCAGCGAAGCCATGGCCCTGGTGCGGACCCGCAAGGTCGATCTGGCGCTCTGTGCCGTCACCGATATCGAGGAGGAGGGGATCGACTTCCTGCCGCTCATCTCGTCGCGAAACGTCATCGCCTGCCGCCTGAACCATCCCCTGACCCGCGTGCCGGACCTGCAACTTTCGGCCATCCGGGACTATGGCTGGGTCTCGCCGCCCCGCGACAGCCCGCTGGAGCGCGACCTGCGCGCCAGTCTCGCGCGTCTGGGCGGAACGACCGCCTCGATCCGGTTCCGCAGTGGCACCTCAGCCGGGATCCGCACCTATCTGGAGACGACGGACTGCCTGTCGATCCTGCCCGAAAGTGTCACGCACACGATGTCGAAGCACCACGACGTGACCTCGCTGCAACTCGAACTGCCGGGCCCCTCGCGATATGTGGGTATCCTGAAACGCAGCGACGTCCCCGAGACACGCCTGGCCACCCGGATGCGCACCCATCTTACCCATGCATTTGAAGCGCTCACCGCAGAACTCGAACGCGAGATCCCAAGGTTTCGGGATCGCGCGGCGATGTCCTAACCAAGGCTGCCGGGCGTTTCAAAGTCGATCTGGCCGACACAGAGATCGTGCGGCGACAGGGGCCCGACACGGTCTGTCGTGCTGCCGCATCCCGCTTCGGTGCGGATCGCGCCGGAGCGGTTCTCGATCTGAAATCGACCTATTCTCTGTCTGACGTCAACGCCAACGGGACAGTTTAGGCTGATTTGATAAGAGAGGTTTTCTGGCACATCGTAACCACTGACCTGAGCCCCGCGTTCCCTCCAGCGGATCGAGGAGTCCTTCGGTTGCATTAGTGGGCCTATGCGGCCCGTTTTTCTATCCTTATCTTCTCTGCGAATTCGACCGGCGGGATGTTCCCGAGGGCCGAGTGAGGGCGCTCCTGGTTGTAGTCCTCCTTCCATGCGGCAAGACCGGCGCGGGCCTCGCGGAGCGTCGTAAAGAGCGTCTCATTCAGGAATTCGTCCCTCAGTCGCCTGTTGAAGCTTTCGATGAAGGCGTTCTGGGTCGGCTTGCCGGGAGCGATGTAGTGCCAGCCGACATCTCGGTCTTGGCTCCAGCGCAGGATCGCCATGCTGGTCAGTTCCGTTCCATTGTCGGAGACCACGGGCTTCGGGTGGCCTCTGGCCGTAATGATCGCGTCCAGTTCCCGCGCCACGCGCTGACCTGAAAGCGACGTGTCGCCGACAAGCGCCAGACATTCGCGGGTGAAGTCGTCCACGACTGCGAGAATGCGGCAGCGCGAAGATTGGTTCAGGTATCGCATTCCGGCGGTGTCAGCACAGCCCGAACGCATTGTCTTCATTGATGAAACCTCAGTGAAGACGAACTTGACTCGGTTGCGGGGATGGGCGCCGCGCGGGGATCGCCTGATCATGGACGCTCCCTTCGGCTCATGGGGGACGCAGACGTTCGTTGCTGGCCTCACCGCTGATGCCATGATCGCGCCCTGGGTCATCAAAGGCGCAATGGATGGCCCGGCCTTCGCGGCCTACGTCGAAAAGGTGCTGGTCCCGGAGTTGGCGTCCGGCACTGTGGTCATTCTCGACAACCTGGCCACGCACAAGAGCGCCGCCGCCGCCAAGGCGATGCGCGACGCAGACTGCTGGTTCCTCTTCCGTTGTTCGGGGAAAACGCCCCACAGGGGCCTTTTCTGATCCCTCCAACCCCTACAGCCCGGACCTCAATCCCATCGAAATGGCCTTCTCCAAGCTCAAGGCCCACCTCCGGCGCATCGGCGCGAGGACGTTCACCGACATGTTCGAGGCCATCGCCGAAGTCTGCGATCTCTACTCGCCTAAAGAATGCTGGAACTACTTCAAGGCTGCCGGAT
>JBCDCW010000136.1:0-10339 GCA_039180995.1 Pseudomonadota bacterium | reverse complement strand
TGCAAATCCGTCCTGAGAGAGACGGACAGCGGCGTTCTGATTGATCTCGGCCTCGTCCACCCGCGCTTCGGCCTCGGCCAACATCGCCTGGGCCTCGGGTACACGGGCCTGGGCCTCGGGCACGCGGGCGCTGGCTTCGGCCAGGCGCGCCTCGGCCTCGGCCAAGTCTGCCAGGCGCGAGCCGGGGTCCAACTCGCACAAACGCTGGCCTGCATCGACGAACAGACCGGCGCGCAGCGGATCCGAGACCACGGTGCCAATGGTCTCGGCCTGAACCACGACTTCGCGCGCGGCTTCCGATTGGCCGCGCACCATCACGGCATCCGGCACAGCACGTGCGACCGAGCGGAGGGCCACTACGCGCACCGGATCGGCTTGTTCAGCGGCCTCCATCGCGGCAATGGCGACGGGTCCGCTTTCGGCCGGCGCGTCCGGCTGCGTCACGTCGGCGGTGTCTTCACCGGTCACACGGGCCGCCCAGGCCAGCAGCGCCTCGCGTTGCAGCACAACCATGAAAAGAGCCACCACAACCAAAACCGCGGTTACGACGGAGAAGAAGCGCATGTGACGTCCTTTCGGGCGGGCCCAAATCCGGTGATCGTTCTTGGGCCTTACGACGCTCTGAACCGATTGGTTCAGAAATATGTTCGCCTGAACGAAATGCCAACCCAGACGTGGCGTTCCGGTCCGCAATGGCGCCGTGCCGCCACGCTGTCGGTTGCACCTTGGCCCGGGACCGTCAACAGGTTAGACGACGCCGGACGCCGGAGAGGGGAGCGTGCGATGTCCAATCCCGATAGCTTCGTCAATGAGGTCACCGAGGAGGTGCGCAAGGATCGCATCCAAGCCTTTCTGCGCCGCTGGGCGTGGCTGGGCATCCTGATCGTCGTGTTGGTCGTGGGCGGCGCGGCGGTGACGGAATGGCGCCGCGCCCAGGCGGAAGCCTCGGCCGAAGGGTTTGGCGATGCCATCCTGGCCGCTTTGTCCGGGCCAGACCTGCCCGCCCGCCGCGCGGCCTTGGCCGAGATCGTACCCGATGACGACAATCAGGCCGCGCTGCTGGCGCTTTTGCGCGCCACCGCCACCGGCAGCGGCGATGACGCGCAGCCGGTCGCCGCCCGCGCCGCTCTGATGGCCTTGACCGAAGCGCCTGACCTAAGCCCGATTTACCGCGATCTGGCGGTCCTCAAGATGATCCTATCGGGCGGTAGCGGCGACAGCATGCAAGACGCCATCCTGTTGGAAGACCTGGCCGCGCCCGGCGCGCCGTATCGTAGCCTTGCCATCGAACAGCAAGCGCTGATGGCCCTGGCCGATGGCGATGAGGCGACGGCGATCACGCTGTTCCGACTGTTGACCGAAGAGGCGGGCGTGTCGGACGCCTTGCGCCGCAGGGCCTTGCAAGTGATGGTGGCCCTGGGCGCCTCGCCGGATCCGGCATGAAGCACGGGCGTGATCGAATGGGACGGGGGCAACGCTGAGATGAGATCAATCTTGACGATCCTCGCCACCGCGATGGTCCTGACGGCCTGCGCAGAAGAAGAGATCATCCTACCGGGTGAACGCCTGCCGATCCGACCGGAATCGGATGGCAGCGTGCTGGCTTCGGCCACGGCACCGGCTTCGGCGGAAACCTTGCAGATCGCGCTTCCGGCGCCACGGCGCTTGGCCGCCTGGCCGCTTCGGGTCGGCAATGCGGCCAACAACCCGGATCATGCGACCCTCTCGGCCGCCCCGCAGCGCGTCTGGACCGCCAATATCGGTGCCGGGGATTCCCGGCGGCTGCGGATCACGGCCGATCCGGTCAGCGACGGCCAAGCGATCTATACCATGGATGCCCAATCGGGCGTGGTGGCCACCGGCTTGAGCGGCGCCCGGATCTGGTCGCGCAGCTTGGTGCCCAGCTTCGAGCGCGACAGCGAGGCATCGGGCGGGGGCCTGGCCGTGGCCGGCGGCCTGGTCTTTGGGTCCACGGGCTATGGTGAATTACACGCCTTGGATGCCGCGACCGGGGCCGAGCGCTGGGTTCAGCGCCTGGACGCGCCGATCACCACGCCCAAGGTCGTGGATGGCGCGGTCTATGTGGTCAGCCGCGATGGCCGCGCCTGGTCCATCGACGCCGAGACCGGGCGCATCCGCTGGGACGTGCCGTCCCAGCCCAGCACGACAGTCATGGCCATTGCGCCTGCCCCCGCGGTGACCGAGCGGTTGACGATCTTCCCCTTCGGATCGGGCGAGTTGCAGGCCGTGCTGCGCCAGACGGGGCTGCGGGTCTGGGGCGGGGCCGTTTCGGGCCAGCGGCCGGGCGTGGCCTATGGCGGCATCGGCGACATCACCGGTGATCCGGTCGTGGCGGACGGCGTGCTCTATGCCGGAACCGCGGCGGGCCGGATCGTGGCGCTGGAAGTGGCGTCGGGCACGCGGGTCTGGACCGCCACGGACGGGGCGGTCAGCCCGATCACCGTGGCCGGTGGTTCGGCCTTCGCGATCACGGACCGTGCGCAATTGCTCCGGATGGATGCACGAACGGGCGAAGCCCTCTGGCGGCAAGATCTGCCATTCTACCGCGCCCGGCGCCTGGCGCGGCGGGAAGGCATCTTTGCCCATTACGGCCCGGTTCTGGCGGGGGGGCGCCTTTGGGTGGCGTCTTCCGATGGAACCCTGCGCGGCTTCGACCCGGCGACGGGCGCCTTGCAGGCGCAAGCGAGCATTCCGGGCGGGGCGGCATCGCGGCCCATCGCCTTCGGCGATGTCCTCTACGTGACCGGCCGGGACGGGCAGCTGCACGCCTATCGTTGAGGCGCGATTGCCAATTGGCAACCCTTTGAGATCAAGCGCTTGACATATGCTATTGAAAAGGTTATTTTTTGTTAATCAACCGCTTCCCGCTTTCCGTCCGGCCAATCCTGCGCTAGGTCGCCTGCCTGAGCCGGAGCGCCCCAGATGTTCACCCTCGCCATCGTCGGACGGCCCAATGTGGGCAAGTCCACCCTGTTCAACCGCTTGGTCGGCAAGCGCCTCGCCTTGGTCGATGACCAACCCGGCGTCACACGGGACCTGCGCGAGGGGCAGGCGCGGCTGGGGGATCTGCGCTTCACGGTGATCGACACGGCGGGCCTGGAAGAGGCGACGGACGACTCGCTTCAGGGCCGCATGCGGCGCCTCACCGAACGGGCCGTGGACATGGCCGATGCCGCGCTGTTCGTGATCGACGCGCGCCAAGGGGTCACGCCTGCGGACGAGGTCTTCGCCGACATCCTGCGCCGCAAGGGCCATCCCGTTCTGATCGCCGCCAACAAGGCCGAAGGTCGATTGGGCGAGGCCGGGATGTTCGAGGCCTTCTCGCTGGGCTTGGGCGAACCGGTCGGCATCTCGGCCGAGCATGGCGAGGGGATGGCCGACCTAGCCGCCGCCTTGCGCCCCGTGATCGAGCTGCATGTCGATGACGAGGAGGCCGAAACCGACGTCGAAGTCGATGATGACGACCCCGAGGCGGATTGGGAACCGACCCGCAAACGCCCCCTGAAAATCGCGGTCGTCGGGCGTCCCAATGCGGGGAAGTCGACATTGATCAATCGGATTATCGGCGAGGATCGCCTGCTGACGGGGCCCGAAGCGGGGATAACACGCGATGCGATCTCGTTGGATTTCGACTGGGCGGGCACGCCCTGCCGGCTGTTCGACACGGCGGGCATGCGCAAGAAGGCCAAGGTCCAGGAAAAGTTGGAGAAATTGTCCGTATCCGATGGGTTGCGGGCGGTGAAATTCGCCGAAGTCGTGGTCGTTCTGCTGGATGCGGCGATCCCGTTTGAACAACAGGATCTGCGCATCGCCGACCTGGCCGCGCGCGAGGGGCGGGCCGTGGTGGTCGCGGTCAACAAGTGGGACCTGGAGGACGACCGGCAGGCCAAGCTTTCCAGCCTAAAGGAAGCGTTCGAGCGCCTTTTGCCGCAGCTTCGCGGGGCGCCCTTGGTGACCGTGTCCGCCAAGACCGGACGCGGTGTCGACCGGCTGCACGCCGCGATCCTGAAGGCGCATGAGGTTTGGAACAGGCGGGTGCCGACGGCGGCCCTGAACCGCTGGCTGACCGGCATGCTGGAACAGCACCCGCCGCCCGCGCCCCAGGGCCGCCGGATCAAGCTGCGCTACATGACCCAAGCCAAGACCCGGCCGCCCGGTTTCGTGGCCATGTGTTCCCATCCCGAGGCCGTGCCGGACGCGTATACCCGTTATCTGATCAATGGGTTGCGGGAGGACTTCGATATGCCCGGCACGCCGATCCGGCTGCAACTTCGGAGCCAAGGCGATGCGAACCCCTACAAGGGTCGTAAACGGGCGCAGCCGTCGCGGCTGCGCAAGCACGTGGAGGGACGGCGCCGCGATTGATTGGCAGGAAATGCCCGATTTTCGACACGATACCGCGCAAGTTCCGCCGCTTCTTGGGTGCCAAAGAGGGCAACACCTATTCGATGAGATACCTTATGCCCTATCGCCCAAAC
This sequence comes from Pseudomonadota bacterium, assembly GCA_039180995.1. Lineage (GTDB taxonomy): Bacteria > Pseudomonadota > Alphaproteobacteria > Rhodobacterales > Rhodobacteraceae > Jannaschia. Next base: position 5,840 of record JBCDCW010000136.1, on the reverse strand, counting down.
GCTTTCCTTCGAGATGAAAGCGGTGCCGTCACCGTCGATTGGGTGGTGCTGACAGCCGCGCTTGTCGGTCTCGGTATTGCGGTCACCATCGTCATTCGGCCCGCAATCATCGGGCCCAGCGGCAAAATCAATGAAGCGCTGGAACAGGAACGGGTCTTCACGACCTTCACGGAAGCCGCGGCTCAGGACGCGGCGCGACGCGCCACCGAGGAGCCTGACACCGACGATTGACCGGCTGCGTTAGGCATTCGCCTCGCGGATTCTGTCGGCGGCGTCTTTGTCGAAGCCGACATTGTTGTCGGACAGCATCGTGTCCAATTCGCCGGACAGGGTCATCTCGGTGATGATGTCGCAGCCGCCGACGAATTCGCCTTTGACATAGAGCTGGGGGATCGTGGGCCAGTCGGAGTAGTCCTTGATTCCCTGGCGAATATCGGCGTCTTCCAACACGTTCACGTCGGAATACTCGACCCCCATATAGTTCAGCACACCCGCCACCTTGGAGGAAAAGCCGCATTGCGGCATGGCCTTGGTGCCTTTCATGAACAGGACCACGTCGGTCCCCTTCACCATCTCGTCGATCCGGGTCTTGGCGTCGGCCATATCGGTCATCTCAGGATCTCCTATCCTTGGCTTTCGTCTTCGGGACGAAGACGCGGGCATATTCCTGTGGGTCCTTGGGGACCCGTGTTTTCAGTTGGTTACCGCCTCCGACACCGGAGGAGTAGTCGCTTTCGATTTCGGTATAGCCCGTGCCGGGCGGAATGCCACGGGGGCGGCCGCCATCGCCCCTGCGCGCTTCCGCACGAAGAATCCAGAGGGTGCGCACCACCAGGATCGCCAGGATCAAACCGGCCAGGATCCAACTGGCACCAGTCATGGGGCGCGGGTGGTCAGGGCGAGGGCGTGGAGATCACCGTTGGGGCCGTCCATCTTGCCTTTTAGCGCTGCATAAACAGCACGTTGCTGGGCAACGCGGGATTTGCCCGAGAAGGACGGATCCACCACTTCGGCGGCGTAGTGATTGCCGTCTCCGGCGAGGTCGGTGATCGTGATCTTGGCGTCGGGGAAGCCTTCGCGGATCAGGGCCTCGATCTCGTGGGCCTGCATGGCCATGGGCGGTCTCCGTCGGTGGTCGTTGCGGGGAAGGTAGGGGCTCGGAGGGTGGTCAGCAAGCGTCGGCATGGGTGGGGGGACCCCCCGGACACCCGTTGTACACCCCCTGTACAGACGTGCGTCTGTACGGTTCTGGTGACGGGATCTTAACTGTTCTGGTGGGAGGGGGCGCTGCCCCCGTCGATCTAAGATCGACTCCCCCGAGGTATTTCCGGCCAGAGGAAGCAGGGGCGCGTTAACCTTAACGTGCGCTTTACCTCATCATTGGTCCAAAAATACACAGAGAGAGAGCGCCATCGCCATCCGCGCGGCGGCCGTGAAGATGGGGCAACCATGAGATCGGGGACGCGTCTTAGGCGAAGCGGTCGGCGAAGGCGGTGCGATAGAGGGCGGAGAGATCCGACAAGAGGGCTTGCGCGGTGCCGAACTTGACGCGCGCACCGGTGAATTGGCCGACCATAGCCAGGGGGACGCCTGCTTGGCCGCCCGCGACCATGAGGGATTCGGCACAGTCGAAATCGACGGCCAGGAGGTAGCGTGCTTGGTCTTCGCCGAAGAGGGTGGCGGTGTCGGGGACGTCGAGGGTGACGCCGATGCCGTGGGCTTCGGCCAGGGTGAAGGCGGCGAGGGCGAGGCCGCCATCGGAGAGGTCGGTGCAGGCGGTGATCCAGGCGGAATTGGCGAGGAGGAAGTCGCCATGGGCGCGCTCGGCGGCCAGGTCCACGGGCGGGGGCGGGCCGTCTTCGCGGCCGAAGGCCTCGGCCAGGAGGGCGGAGCGGCCGAGATGGGTGCCCGGATCACCCAGGAGGAGGGCAATCATACCTTCGGTGATGGTGCCGGAGATGCGTTTGTCCAGATCGTCGATCAGGCCCACGGCGCCGATGGTGGGGGTCGGGTCGATGCCCGCGCCGTCGGTTTCGTTGTAGAGCGAGACGTTGCCCGAGACGATGGGCATGTCGAGCGCGGCGCAAGCCTCGCCGATGCCTTGGATCGCGCCGACGAACTGGCCCATGATGGCGGGCTTCTCGGGATTGCCGAAATTGAGGTTGTCGGTGGTGGCCAGCGGGCGGGCGCCCTTGGCGACCAGGTTGCGGTAGGCTTCGGCCACGGCTTGGCGGCCGCCTTGGACCGGGTCGGCCTTGACGTAGCGCGGGGTGACGTCGGCGGTGAAGGCGAGGCCCTTGTTGGTGCCGTGGACGCGGATGACGCCGCCGTCGAGGCCGGGGATTTCGACGGTGTCGGCCATGACTTGGGTGTCGTATTGTTCGATGATCCAATCGCGGGCGCTGTAATTTGCGCTGGTGATCAGAGCTTTGAGGCCGTCGATCGGGTCGATGTCCGGTGTGTCGTTGAGGGCGACGGCTGGCGGCGTCGCTTCCCACGGGCGGTCGTATTCGGGGGCGCTGCTGGCCAGGGTGGAGAGGGGCAGGTCGGCGCAGGTTTCGCCTTGATGGACGATCAGGAAGCGGTCTTCGGCGATGGTCTCACCCACGACGGCGAAATCCAGGTCCCATTTCTCGAACACGGCGCGGGCTTGCGCCTCCTTGGTGGGGTCGAGGACCATGAGCATGCGTTCTTGGCTCTCTGACAGCATCATCTCATAGGCTGTCATGGCGTCTTCGCGGACCGGGACGCGGTCGAGGTCGAGGCGGATGCCGAGGCCGCCCTTATCACCCATTTCCACCGCCGAGCAGGTCAGGCCCGCGGCGCCCATGTCCTGGATCGAGACCACGGCGCCGGTGGCCATGAGTTCCAGCGTGGCCTCCATCAGGCGCTTTTCGGTGAAGGGGTCGCCGACTTGGACGGTGGGGCGCTTTTCTTCGATAGTGTCGTCGAATTCGGCCGAGGCCATGGTGGCGCCGCCGACGCCGTCGCGGCCGGTTTTGGCGCCGAGGTAAACGACGGGGCGGCCGACGCCGCTGGCGGCTGAGTAGAAGATCGCGTCCGTGCGAGCGATGCCGGCGGCGAAGGCGTTGACCAGGCAATTGCCGTTGTAGCTGGCATGGAAGCGGACTTCGCCGCCCACAGTCGGCACGCCGAAGCAATTGCCGTAGCCGCCGATGCCTTCCACCACGCCGTGGACGAGCTGCTTGGTCTTGGGGTGGTCGGGTTCCCCGAAGCTGAGCGCGTTCATCGCCGCGACCGGTCTGGCCCCCATGGTGAAGACGTCGCGGAGGATGCCGCCGACGCCGGTGGCGGCGCCCTGGTAGGGTTCGATATAGGAGGGGTGGTTGTGGCTCTCCATCTTGAAGACGACCGCGAGGCCGTCGCCGATATCGACGACGCCCGCGTTTTCGCCGGGGCCGCAGATGACCTGGGGGCCGTCGGTGGGCAGGGTGCGGAGCCATTTCTTGGAGGATTTGTAGGAACAATGTTCGTTCCACATGGCCGAGAAGATGCCGAGTTCGGTGAAGCTGGGGTCTCGGCCCAGGATCTCCAGAATGCGGTCGTATTCGTCGGGTGTCAGGCCGTGGGCCGCGATCAGGTCCGGGGTGATGGCTGGATCGGCGGCTGGGGCAGCGGGCATGACATCTCTCCGGGACGGCTTGGCCCCGTGTCATAGGGCCTTCCCCCCGGAGGGTGAAGGCCCGTCACTGCTCGCCGATTGCGGCTTGCCGTCCGAAGGTCGTCAGAAGGGGAGGCCCATGGTCCGTTCGAGATCGGAACTGGCATCGGTGACATGGAGCTTGCCATTTTCATCGACGCGCAGGCCGACCACCTGAAGCGGAGAGGTTTGCACCTCAAGCCGTTCGTGGAGCTTGACGATGGTGATGGCGCAGCCGTTGGGGCCGCGTTGAACACCGATCAACTCACCCAGGGGGATGTCGTCGGCGGTGGTCACGGACGCGCCGACCATCTGGCTGGCCTCGTGGATGGTGACCTCCGTGGTTTCGGCGAAGGCGGGGGCGGCAAGAAGGAAAGCGACTGGAATCGCGAGAATTTTGAATGCGGACATAGGACATTTCTCCCGGAATGTGATCCTGCGGGCGGGAACGGTCGGGACCCGGAGAGGGGATCCCGGCCCGTTAAGCTGGTCGTCGCCCCGGTGGTGGACGGGTGCGGAACCAGATTGGATAGCGGCAACACCTTTGGTCATGGTCGCGCCTCGAATTGACGATGGTCGTTCGTCTCTTCCTGTTTGGGTGTAATACAAAATTGACATCCGTGGATATCGAAAAAGCCCTCAGACTTTGTAAAGAACTGCGCTTAATTCGCCGAATCCCGTTGGCCGGCGGGTATATTTGAGCCCAAGCGCCCGGGCGGCGCGTTGGGCGCGGGCGTCCAGATCCGGGTTGTCGGTCTGTGCCAGATAGACAAGTTTTGTGTAATTCGCGAAGTACATGTCGCGCAATTCCGGGTGCCGATCCAGGCCCAGGGGCCGGGTGACGAAGGCGTCGAATTGGCGGGCGAGGAAGTCGGTGAGGTAGAAGGCGTCGATCTCGTCGCGGGCGGCGAAGCGATCCAGCCCGTCGAAGAAGGCGTAGCAATGGGGGCCTTCGATCATCTCGACCCCCCGGCGGGCGCAGAGATCGGCCAAGGCACCGCCGGTGCCGCAATCGGCATAGGCGATGAAGGCTTTGTCATAGGCGCCCGCGCGGGCATCCAGCGCGGCGTCGACGGCGGGGGCGATGCGGTCGGGGTGGTTGTGCAGGATCGCGGGCAGGCAGTGCAGGTCGATATGGTCGAGATTGTTGGCGGCCTTGATGGCCAGGATCTCGTGGGCCAAGGCGCCGCAGGCGATGACCAGGGTCGTGCCCTTGCCTGTGGGCGCCAGGCCGTTGTCGACCAGCGGATCGGTCACCGTAACTTGACGGCGGTGCCGTAGGCCAAAACCTCGGATGCGGCTTGCGTGATCGTCGAGGTTTCCAGGCGCATGGCGACGATGGCATCGGCGCCCTGACCCCGCGCCTCGGAGACCATACGGTCGATGGCTTGTTCGCGCGCGCCGGTCAGCAGGGCGGCGTATTCCTTGACCTCGCCGCCGACCAGGTTCCGCAGGCCCGCCACGATATCCGAGCCCAGATGTTTGGAGCGGACGGTGGAGCCGCGGACCAGGCCCAGGGTGTGCTCGATCTCGCGGCCGGGGATGGTTTCGGTCGTGACGATGATCATTCGCCGCCTTTCATGCGGTCGTAATGGTCGTCCTCGGCGCTGGTGACGCGGTCGGCGACCACGCGCCATAGGATGAAGGCGGCGATGGCGGCCGGCAGGATGGCCAGCCAGCCCAGTGGAATCGCGACGGCCGTGGCCACCAGCGCGCCCAGCCAAATGGTGGCGCCGGCGGCCACGAGGACGATGACGATGATAAGCACGAACCGGTCGAGCGGCATGGGATCCTCCGTTTCACAGCACATATGGCCGCGCGCAGGCCGTCTGCCAATGGCTGACACCGGCCTGCGGGTCGCCAGTTCGGGGCTGGGGCGCGCCTTTTGCAGACAATCCACCGCATCGTTGTCATTCGGGAGACGGCCGCGGGCGCCGTGCTGGTGCAGGCTTGGGCGGGCGCTTCGACGACGGGGACGATCTGTTTCCGGCGGCGAATGTTGCGAAGATGGCGACCCAGCGCCGTGGTTCGATCGGGGTGGGCCGCGTTGGCCCAGGACGATTGTTGGACCTGCGTGATCGCCTGCTCGACCCTGAAGCGCGCCCATCGCGACCGGGTCTGCGCGGGCGTGCCAGGGGGAGTGTTGGTGCATCTGTCGGGGCCGCGCAGCCTGATCGCC
>JBCDCW010000135.1:0-10377 GCA_039180995.1 Pseudomonadota bacterium | reverse complement strand
GGTGTCGGGCAGGATGATGCGGAGGTTGCCGGAATGCTCCTCATGCCAATCGGCGAGGACGTCGTAGGGGGCCTGGGCCAGGGCGGCATCGTCCTCGGTCAGCGCGGCGTAGACCATGGGGAGTTCGTGGGCGTTGGTGCCGATGGCCTCCAGGTCGCGGTTCTTGGCGATGAGGCAGTTGGAGGTGCCGGTGAAGTTGGGGCCGAGGCCCTCCTGACAGGCTTGGACGCACCAGTCTTGCCAGAGGAAGGAGTGGCGGCGTCTTGTGCCGAAATCGGCGAGGCGGAGGTCGGCGAGGGGGCGGAGGCGTTGGACCTTGTCCCAGACGCGGGACATGGCCTGGGCGTAGAGGACTTGGAGTTCGAAGCGGCCGAGGGTCTTGAGGACGGCGCGGGAGCGGAGTTCCATGAGGACGGCGAGCGCCGGGATTTCCCAGAGCATGACCTCGGGCCAGGGGCCTTCAAACGTGAGTTCGTATTGGTCGGCTTTGCGCTCCAGGTGGTAGGGGGGGAGGCGCAGGTCTTCGAACCAGGTCATGAATGCCGGGGTGAACATCTGGCGCTTGCCGTAGAAGGTGTTGCCGCGGAGCCAGGTCGACTCGCCGCGGGAGAGGGAGAGAGTGCGGATGTGGTCGAGTTGTTCGCGGAGTTCGCCTTCGTCGATGAGGTGCGCGAGGGGCACGTGGGTCGAGCGGTTGATGAGGGAGAAGGTGACCTGGGTGTCGGGCTTATTGCGGAAGACCGACTGGCACATCAGGAGTTTGTAGAAATCCGTGTCGATGAGGGAGCGGACGATCGGGTCGATCTTCCATTTGTGGTTCCAGACGCGGGTGGCGATGTCGATCATGGTCGGCTCCGACGGGCACGGGGGCATCGCGGACCAGACCAGACTTTTCGGGGCGCGTGAAGGTGCTAGCGGGTGACGGCCCCGGGGGCGGGGGCGCGACCGTCGCCATGGCGGTGGCCGGGCGGGCCAGGAGATGGCGGGCCAAGAACCAGGTGACGCCGTTGATGTCGCCTCCGGCTGGTCGGTCGAGATTGCGGCCGGGAGCGTCGGGGCCGCCGGTGTCGCAGGTGGTTCGGCCCCCGGACAGCGCCAGGTGGACGTGGGCCAGGGCGGCGAGTGGGAGCAGGAGCACGGTCGGGACGATGGTCCGGCGCATCCGCTGGACGAGCGGGTCGAGGGGGGCGGTGTCGTCGAAGAGCAGATCGGGTAGGCGGGCGGACCAGAGCGATGTGTCCGGGTGCATGGACCTGTCATGGCCCCGCACGGTCAGGGCAGAGTGAGAGCGGAGAGGATCACGATGGCGAAGATCAGCAGGAGCGACCGCGACTGGGTTTCGATGATCGCCGAGCCGAATATGGCGGGGCCGCCTTGGACGGCGATAAAGACGTCTCGCGTCAGGGCGAGCGTGATCGGTACGAGCAGGCGCCAGAATGGACGGGACTGGCGGGCCGTCATCGGGCCACCAGACGCGCGTAAACGGCCGAGGCCGCGCAGTCCAGGGCTTGTCCCAATGCCCGTGAGACCGCCGCTTGATGGGCGCCGAGCAGCAAACTGGCGCTGCCGCCGACATTCATGATGCCGACCGGGGTTGGCCGCGCGGTGCGGGTGCTGAGGGTGACATCGACGGAGAGGCCGAGATGGAACGCGTTATGAAGGCCCTGCGCGAGGTTCGGCATCCCAGATGACTGGGCGCCTCCACGATGAGGCGGCCTGCGCTGGCCTCGACCGAGGCGCGGGCGAGGCGAAGCATGTCGAGCCGGTCGAGTTCGGGAAGATCGGCGCAGGGTTTCCGCGTCCGAACGCGTCTTCGAGGATGGCGTGCCTTGGGCCACGCCCTGGACGGGAGCGGAGAGGGCGAGGACGCGCGGACAGCTCCTATTCGCCAAATGCGGCCTGGGGGCTGAACCGGGGAACGCGCGCGCTTTTCTCGGGCCATTGCGGGGGGGGGGGAGAATGACGCGGAGTTCACCGCAAAACCCGGAACCGGGCGAACGGCGTTGCGACAGTTCGGCGGGGTCAGACGCGTTATCTTGGGCAAAACGGCCATGGTGGTGCCCTTGGGATGCCAAATTCGATCGGCATGACCAAACCGGCAATGACGGGGCAGATCATGAAGACGCTCAATTATCGGTTTCGAGTGATGCGCAAGACATCGACGGGCGGCGGCTTGTCGGTGCAGGCGATGCTGGCCAATGTCGGCATCGGGCGGCCGCCGGAACTGGCAATCTTCGAGGACCCGACGACCTGGGCCGCGCTGGAACAGGCCCCGCCGGGGGTGAAGGCGCTGCTGTCGGATGTGGGGTTCGAGAACCTGCCCGCGGGATACGAGATGCCACCGGGTTGGGTTCCGAGCGATCGGTCGGGCTATCTGGCCTTGCAGCAGCGGCTGCGGGAGGCTCTGCCGCTTTACGACGTGATGGAGCGGCCGGAAGACGCCTTCCAGTTGGACCAGTTTCTGGAATGGGTGCCCAAGAGCATGCCGGAAAAGGGCCATGTGCCGATGTATAGCGGGGCCCATACGGGCCGGGACCCGAGCAAGGAAAGTCGGTTGAAATGGGTAGGCTTGCTGGCGGCGTCGGCTGGGGCCGTCTGTGCCGGCATCTATTTCTTGGCGGTCAAGCCGACGATGGAGGCCCGCGACCGATTGGTGGCGGAGGCCTTGGATCGGGCTTGGGCCGCGGGGCAGCCCACGAATGTGGAGCAGGCCTTGGAGAAGGCCGGGATCGAGGGCGTTCCGGTGGAGGATCCGGCGGTGGCCCAGGCGGCGACGGCGCTGTTTGTGGGCGAAGCGCTGCGCCGGGCGCAGGCCATGAAGGACGGCAGACAGGAGGAGGTCGTCGACGACGCGGCGCTGCAACAATTACGGGAGTCGCTGGAGGCGTTGCGCAACCGGTGAGATTGGGGTCGAGAGGGACCGGATCCAGGACCCCCTCGAAACCGTTTGGAAAGGCCGTCTCAGCCCGGGCGCGTTCCGGTGGCGGGCCAGGGCCGGGCCGAGGGCAAGGGGCGACCGCCCTGGGGGGGGCGGCGGAAACCCGACGCGCGCGGCCTGATTGTGCGAGGCATGTTGCGGCGGCCAAGTCCGTCGAACGGCCCGTCGGCGGGCGAGGCTGACCCGGGCGCGCCAGTCCGGTCTCTCACCCATCGGAGGCAGCGCGCCGGTCTGGCGGGCCGCAAGCGGCCCCCGGTCCGGGCCAGGGATGGCCTTTCCGGTTCCCGCCTCCGGGATGGGGCCTGTCAAACAATCCCTGAGGTCGAGGGCGCCCGGAGATCCGTCAGATCAACGTGACCCCAGCCGTCGCCATCCCGTCGCGCGCGGCCTGGAGCGAGCCGTTCAGGTCGATCGCGCGGGTCAGATCTTCCCGGACCGTCACCGCATATCCCAAGCGGGCGGCGTCGACGGCGGAGTAATTGACGCAGAAATCGGTGGCCAGGCCGACCATCGTGAGGGCCTGGACCTCTAGGTTTTGCAAGAGGCCGTGGAGGCCGGTGGGCGTGATGTGGTCGTTTTCGAAGAAGGCGGAATAGCTGTCGACGGCGGGGTTCGTGCCCTTGCGGATGATCGCACGCGCCCGGTCGGTGGCCAGGTCGGGGTGGAAGGCGGCATCGTCGGTGCCTTGGATGCAATGGTCGGGCCAGAGGACCTGGGGACCGTAGGGCATCTGGGTCACGTCGTAGGGCGTCTTGCCCGGGTGGCTGGAGGCGAAGCTGGAATGGCCGGCCGGGTGCCAGTCTTGGGTCAGGATCACATGGGCGTGGTCGGCCATGAGGGCGTTGATGCCGGGCACGATCTCGGCCCCGCCGGGCACGGCGAGGTGGCCACCGGGGCAGAAGCCGTTCTGGACGTCGATGACAATGAGGGCGGTGGTCATGGCAGGTCTCCTTGGATGCAGAGCCTAGAGATCGGGCGCGGGCGGGCAAGGGGCGGACGAGGCCGAGGACGGCCAATCGGCCGGACGAGGCCCCCGGTGGCGGGCGCTGGGGATTGAGGCGCGCGTGGATCGGGCTTAGGCGGGGCGTCGTGTTCACCATTGCCGCGCTCTACCGTTTCACGCCGTTCGCGGATCCGGCCGCCCTGCGGGGGCCGCTTGTCGCCTGCTGCGCCGAGGCGGGGGTGACGGGCACGTTGCTTCTGGCCCCCGAGGGGATCAACGGAACCATCGCGGGGACCTCGTCCGGCGTATCCGCCGTCCTCGGCGCGGTCCGCGCCCTGCCGGGATGCGGGGACCTGCAGCCGAAGATGTCCCAGGCCCCTGCCCCGCCCTTCGGCAAGATGAAGGTTCGGGTGAAGAAAGAGATCGTGACGATGGGGCAGCCCGGCCTTCGGCCTGCCCAGGTGGGGACATATGTGGCGCCCGAGGGTTGGAACGCGGTGATCCGGGATCCGGACACCGTGGTGATCGACACTCGAAACGATTACGAGGTCGCCATCGGCAGCTTCGACGGGGCCGTCGACCCGAAGACGGCGGCGTTCGGCGACTTCCCTGATTGGTGGCGCACTAATGGCGCGCGCTTCGCGGGTAAGCGCGTGGCCATGTTCTGCACCGGCGGCATCCGGTGCGAGAAATCCACGGCCTTCCTGAAGGCCGAGGGCGTGTCGGATGTCGTCCATCTGCGGGGCGGTATCCTGTCCTATCTGGAGCGCGTGCCGGAGGAGGACAGCCTGTGGCGGGGCGGCTGTTTCGTCTTCGACGACCGGGTCAGTGTGGGGCATGGCCTGGTGCCGGGCGATCATGTGCTGTGCCATGCCTGCCGCAGGCCGTTGGCGCCGGGGGATCTGGCGCGGCCCGAATATGAGGTCGGCGTGGCCTGCCACCAATGCGTCGGGGAATATGACGAGGCGGATCGCGCCCGGTTCCGGGAGCGGATGCGGCAGATCGAATTGGCCAAGGCGCGGGGCCAGCGGCATTTGGGCGCGACGCCGCGGCGGGACGATTGACGGTCAGACCCGGTTCAGGATCGCGGGAACGATCAGGCGATGGGCCGGCAAGACGGCGGCCAGGTAGAGCCTTCCGGCCAGTCCGTGGCGCCGGACCAGGGTCGTGACCCGGAGGGCGAAGCCCGCGGCCCCACGTGCCGTCACGGTCACCACGATGCGGAAATCGAGATGGGTATCGTCCAGGCCCAGGACCGCAATGCCCCCGTCGGACCGCAGCAGGGGAAAGCCGTTTACGGCATTCGGGTCAGCTGTGGCAGCGGTCTTGAGGCCGAATGGCCGAACGAGCGTGTCGCGAAGGCTCAGCAGGGCCTGGGCCCAAGCGGGTGGATTGCCAAGCATCCGGCCTGCCATGTCGGCGGCGGCCGGGGCGGGTCCGTGCCGGAGCGCAATGAAGCTATCGGCCCAATCCGCCCCCTCCAATTCGGGGTGGGGCAGAGGCCCGATCTCGCGGGTGGTCGCCGCCGGGGGCGTCAGCGGGTCTCGATTTCGTCGTCGGCGATCTCGTCAGCGTCCGGCCAGCCCATGGTCAGCAGGCGGACCAGGACGACGGCGGCGAAGACCGCGACGGCCAGGATGAAGAAATCGGTCATGACGGGTCCTCCCGAACGTGTATGACGTGCATGCGACGGTATTCCGGGCGTTCGGCCCGCGTCAACACGGGAGCGTCCAGTCGGCATGACCACGCCTTTGCTGCTTCTGCCCGGCATGATGTGCGATGCGCGTCTGTTCGCGCCGCAGATCGCCGCGTTTTGGGATCGCATGGTGGCCGTGGCCCCCATCACGGGCGCCGAAACGATCCCCGACCTGGCCCGACGGGTTTTGGCGGATGCGCCGCCGCGCTTCGCCCTGGCGGGGCTGAGCATGGGCGGCATCGTCGCCATGGAGATGGTGGCCCAGGCCCCCGATCGCCTGGCGGGTCTGTGCCTGATGGACACCAACCCGAAGGCCGAACATCCCGCCGTGGCCCAGGGGCGAGAGCCGCAGATCGCGCGAGTCGAAGGCGGCGCGCTGCGCGCGGTGATGCGGGACGAGATGAAGCCGAACTACCTGGCCGACGGGCCTCGGCGCGGGGCGATATTGGACACCTGCATGGCCATGGCCGAGGCCTTGGGACCAGAGGTTTTCGTCCGCCAATCGCGCGCGTTGCAGATACGGGCAGACCGGCAGGAGGTGTTGCGCGGCGTGCGCGTGCCGTCGCTGGTTTTGTGCGGGCGCGAGGACGCGCTCTGCCCGGTGCATCGGCATGAATTGATGGCGGAGTTGATCCCCGACGCGCGGCTGGTCGTGCTGGATGGCGCGGGTCACCTGCCGACGTTGGAGCGGCCCGAGAAGGTGATTGCAGAGATGCGCGCTTGGTTGGCAGAGGTGGAGGGGCAATGACACAGCATGCGGTGATCATGTTCGCGGCCGGGACGGGGATCCCTGTTCTGGCAGCGTTGAACGCGCGGCTGGGGGCGAATATCGGCGGGCCGGCGGCGGCGGCCTTCGTGTTGTTCACGGTGGCATTGGCCACGGCAGCCCTAGCCATGCTGCTGACCGGGCCTGGGGCCTTGGCACGGGTCGTGGGGCAGCCTTGGCATCTGTTCGGCGCAGGCGTGTTGATTGCGATCTACGTGCTGTCGGTGACCTGGATCGCACCGGTTTTCGGGGTCGGGAATGCGGTGTTCTTCGTGCTGATGGGGCAGATGGTGTCGGCCGCGGTGATCGACCAATTCGGGCTGTTCGGCGCGCGGCCCGTGGCCCTATCGCCGGTGCGGATCGGCGGGCTGGTGCTGATGGCCCTGGGGTTGATGCTGACGCAATTGGCGGGGCGCGAGTGACGCAGAGGTGAAAGTCGAGGGCTGGACACCCGGCCGTCCCAAAGCGGAAATGACAGATAAAACGCCTTTCGGAGACCGCCATGTCCCACCCGACTGATCCGTCCCCGCGCCATCCGGCCATGTCGGACGCGGTGCGCGCGATCCAGACCGCCCGCGGATCGCGCGACCACTATGCCCGGATCGAGGCCCGGGGCCCCCGGGCCGAATTGACCCCGGCCCTGCGCACGGTACTGGCGGAGTGCCGAAGCCTGTATCTGGCCACGGCCAGCGCCGATGGGCAGCCTTATGTCCAGCATCGCGGCGGGCCGCCGGGCTTCGTGCAGATCCTGGGCGAGACTCGGTTGGGCTTCGCGGATTACGCCGGGAATGCGCAATATGTGTCGGCGGGGAACCTTTCGGAGAATGCGCGCGTCCAACTTTTCGTGATGGATTACATGCGACAGCGCCGGGTGAAGCTGTGGGGGACCGCAGAGATGATCGCGGGCGGGGAAGCAGCGGCGTTCGCGGCGGCCGCGGATGCGGTGGTGGAGCGGGTTTTCGTCATGGACGTCACGCAATGGGACATGAACTGCGCGCAGCATATCCCCCAGCGGTTCGAGGCCGAGGATGTGGCCGCGAAACTGGCCGAGCGGGATGCGCGGATCGCAGCACTGGAGCGGCAGGTCCAGGTTCTGGAGCAACGCGCCTGGCTGCGCGAAGGGTGCGCCGGGGCGGGCGATTTCGACTGAGGCACCAAATCCTTTGAAGGATTTGGTCAAACTCTTCGAAGAGTTTGGCGGGCGCGGTTGGCCGCGCCCGGTCGGAGGTCATCCGCCGATCTGATAGTCTACGAACCATTTCTGGTTCAGCGCGTCGATGGTGCCATCGGCCCGCATATCGGCAATCGCCGCATTCATAGCCGCCACCAGATCGTCCGAGCCCTTGGGGAAGATGAAGCCGAAATCCTCGGTCCCCAGCGGGTCGCCGATGATCTTGAGCCCGCCATTGGACCCGCTCACATAGCCCTGGGCCGCTGTGGAATCCGACAACGCCAGATCCACGTCGCCGGTCCGCAGCGCCTGCAACCCGGCGCCGAACGTCTCGAACAGTTTGATGCGGGGGTTGGCCTCGTCGCCGTCCAACACGTCATAAACCGTCACGTAGAACGGCGTCGTCCCGGGCTGGGCGGCGGCCAGCAGGTCGTCATCGGCGGCGAAGCTGGCGGCATCGGTGAAGCGGTCCTCGTCGCCGCGCACGACCATCATCATTTGGCTGGTCATGTAGGCATCCGAGAAGTCGACCACCTCGGCCCGGTCCTCGCGGATGGTGATGCCGGTCATGCCCATATCCATCTGGCCTTCGGACACGGCCGGGATCATCGCGTCCCAGCTGATCTTGACGTAATCGGGCGTGATGTTGATGCGCTCGGCGATCTCGGCCATGGCGTCGTATTCCCAGCCGATGGCATCCCCGGTGGCCGGATCCTTGAATTGCAGCGGCGGATAGGCGTCTTCGGTGGCGATGCTGATGGTGCGACCGCCCAGATCGGGCAATTCGGCGAAGGCGGGGGCCGCGATCAGGGCCGCGGCGAGGATGGCGAGGGGTTTCATCGGTTCGGCTCTCCCGTGTTGGACCTGTGCGATGATGCCCGCTGGGGCGGGGGGCGCAAGGTGTCACGGGAATGTGGGTCCCGCCGGGGCGTGGGCTGTGCCAAGACGCGGCATGACGCGCGTTTTCTCATCGCTGCCGCTTTTGTGGCTGATCCTGATGTGGCCCGGGATCGACGTGATCCGGGGGCTCTTCGATGGATCGTGGTACTATCCGCAGATGATGCAGCAGAGCGGGGTTTGGTCCATCTATCTGCTGATCCTGACGGTGTCGGTGACGCCGGTGACCCTGGTCTTGGGGCGGCTTGGGTTTGGCCTGCCGGTGGCCCGGTGGCTGATCAAGCGGCGGCGGCATTTTGGGTTGGCCAGCTTTGTCTATGCGGCGCTGCACGTGGCGCATTACCTGATCGAGGAGGCGAGCTTGGCAGGGGTGCTGACCCAGGCGGCGACGTTGGAATATGCCAGCGGTTGGTTAGCCTTCGGGCTGTTCTTGACGTTGGCTGTTACGTCGAACGATTGGGCGTTGCGCAAACTGGGTCGCCGCTGGAAGGCGCTTCACCGCTGGACCTACGCGGCGGCGGGGCTGTCGTTTCTGCATTGGGCGTTGTTCGAGTTCTGGATCGCGGCCGTGGTGCCCTGGATCCTGGCGTTCGTGGCGGTGAAGGCGGTGCATGTGGGGCTGCGGCGTTGGCCGCGGCGGGCAGTTCTCTGAGGGGCCCGAGGCGACGTCTCGCCCAAGCCGCGCCGCCCTCAGATATTGAGCCGTAACGGGCTCTACCGCTTTTTCCCGAGGCAGGATGTTGCCGGCCCGCTTCTTCGCGGTCCGCGGCTTCGCCCCACCAGCGCAGGACATCAGCCCAAGCTTCACGACAGCGCGCCGGCAGATGAGGGACGAGGTCTTCCGGCTCGGACTTGTCGTGGAGGTTGCCGTTCGTCGCATCCTCGATGAAGCCCACGATGGCGAGCGTTTTGAGGTCGCCGTCGCCCTCTTCGATCCATCGCTCGACAACAGAGAGGATGGCCTGAAGTTCGGTTGTCTCACCGTCGGAAATCAGTCGGGAGCAGTGGCGCACCAACTCGGACATCAAAATGTAAAGCGGCTGTTGGCCGTCTCGCCCCCACTCCGAAACAAAGTCATCGCAGGCTTGGCGAAACGACGGCGCATGATTGCGAAGTTGCGGAAGTACGCTTTGCGTCGTCATCGGTGGCGCCGCTGCCCGCGCCTGGCTCTGGTCGCGAAGCGGACGCCCCCTGATCTGACGGTTCCGGAACCGCGACACTCAGATATCTCCGCAGACCGGGCAATCTGCCCGGCGCTTCACCTTCACCCGCCGGGCATCCGCGTCGAGCCCATCCCATAGCAGCATCGTGCCGCGCAGGGGCGTGCCCGCGCCGGTGATCTCCTTGATGACCTCCAGCGCCATCACCGAACCGACGACGCCCGGCAGGGCGCCGATCACCCCGGCCTCGGCGCAGCTGGGCGCTAGGCCCGGGGCGGGCGCCTCCGGGAAAAGGCAGGCCAGGCAGGGGGCGCCGCCAGCCGGATCGTAGATGGTCACCTGCCCCTCCCATTGGGTGATCGCGCCGGCGATCAGAGGGCGCCCCGTGGCGACGCAGGCGCGGTTCACCATCTGGCGGGTCTCGAAATTGTCGCAGCCATCGACGACCAGATCATAGTCCGCGATCAGGTCCTCGGCGATGTCTTCGGTCAGGCGGCGGTTATAGGGACGCACCGTCACGAACGGGTTCACCCCCGCCACGCCCGCCTGCGCGGACGCGACCTTGGGCGTCCCGATCCGCGCATCGGTATGCGCGATCTGGCGTTGCAAGTTCGACTGGCCGACCACATCGTCGTCGATCACGCCGATCGTGCCCACCCCGGCCGCCCCCAGATAGAGCAGGACGGGCGAACCAAGGCCCCCTGCCCCGACGACCAGGACCTTTGCCTGTTTCAGCCGCTTCTGGCCCGGCCCACCCACTTCGCGCAGGACGATGTGGCGGGCATAGCGGGCCAGTTCCGCTTCGG
>JBCDCW010000134.1:0-10461 GCA_039180995.1 Pseudomonadota bacterium | reverse complement strand
GGCGGAACGGTCGAGCCGGCGCTATGGCGATCTGGTGGAAGCCCACGCACAACTGACCCAGGAAATCGACAGCCGGAAAGCCCTAGAGGCCGAATTGTTTGAGGCTCGAAAACTGGAGGCCGTCGGTCGCCTGACCGGGGGCTTCGCCCATGAATTCAACAATCTTCTCACGGTCATCGCGGGCAATCTCGACCTGCTCGAAATCCATCTGTCCGAACAAGAGCCCCTGACCTACATGCACGATGCCCGCGATGCGGCGAAGCGGGGCGCCAAGCTTATTCAGAATATGCTGGCCTTTGCCCAGCGGACACGTCTCGAACCGAAGGTCACCGATCTGAATGCCCTTGTCACCGACGCATGCAACGGTGACAGCCCAAGTCTCCATGGCGGGGTCGAACTCGACCTCGTGGCGGATCCGTGGCCGGTGCGGATTGACCCCGTCGTGGCGGAAATCGCTCTCATCAACCTGATCCTGAATGCCCGCGAGGCGATGCCGCCCGACGGTCGACTGACGATCAGGACCGAGAATATCCACCACGACCCCATTGCCGACAAAGCGCTGGCCATCGAAATCGGCCCCGGACGGTATGTTCGCCTCAGCGTGACCGATGAAGGTGTCGGAATCGACGCGGACGCACTGCCTCGGATCTTCGATCCGTTCTTCACAACCAAACCGATCGGCCAGGGCACTGGTCTGGGTCTGTCGATGGTAATGGGCTTCATGAAGCAATCGGGCGGCTGGGTCCGCGCGTTGCCGACCGAGGGTCAGGGCACAACCTTCGAGCTCTATTTTCCGATGGCCGCGACCGGCGTCTGCGCGCCCAAGGCGCGACCGGACCGCTAACTGTCGCACGACATCCCGCCAACAATCTCCCGATGTTTTCACTCACCAGTCAGGACGGTACTGCCATGCCTCTTCCCGTTATCAGCGTTGCGGATCTCAGAACGAACGATCGTGATCTGGCCAAGGCCGTGGCGGACAGGATCGGAGCTGCGGCGCGGGAATTCGGGTTCTTCCGGATCTGCGATCATGGGATTGATCTCGCTTTGATCGAAGCGACCTACGAGGCGGCGCGCCGGTTCTTCAAGCTGCCGGAAGCCGAGAAGCGCCGCTACTATATCGGCGACAGTTCCAACCATCGGGGCTATGTGCCGTTCACAGAGAAGGGCGACTACCCCGACGAAAAGAACCGCAGCTACGAAGCCTTCGACATGGGGCTCGACCTGCCCGAGGACGACCCCGATTACTTGGCCGGCAACCGGATGCTGGGCCCCAATGTCTGGCCGGAATTGGTCGGTTTCCGCGAGGTCGTGGCCGCCTATTACGGTGAGGTTTCCAGGTTGGGTCGTCTGGTCTGCTCGGCGTTGGAGCTACATTTGGGTCTACCCGAAGGGACGATGACCGATCAGATGAGCAAGCCGATTTCACAGCTTCGCCTGCTCCACTATGTCCGCGACATCGGTACCAAGGATCACCAATCGGTGAATATGGGCGCCCACACGGACTACGAGTGTTTGACCTTGCTGCATACGCGCAATGCCGGCCTCCAGGTGATGACTCAAGACGACGAGTGGATCGACGTGCCTGTCGACCCGGCAGTTCTGGTGGTGAATATCGGCGACATGTTGGAGGCCTGGACCAATGGCCTGCTGCGATCCACGCCTCATCGGGTCCTCAACCTAAGTCCCGAGCGGTTCTCGCTACCCTATTTCGTGGCGGCCAACCATGACGCCATCATACGGCCCTTCCCGCAATTGGTCGGCCCGGACGCGCCGGCACGATACAAACCCTTTGCCGCGGGCGATCATCTCGAACGGATGCTGATCCGAGACTTTCCCTACCTGCGGCATATGGAGCGACGGGGCCCATATCTCGGCCAAGGCGATCCGGGCGACGACTATTCCAATCCCTTCGAGACGCGCCTGAACGGGATGGGCAACTGAATCATGCCCGCCTTGGATACGATGCTCGCAGTGGCCCTTGCAGGCCTCGCTCTTAGCGTGACGCCAGGGCCGTCGATGCTCTACGTTCTGTCAAGAAGCGTGGGCCAGAGCCGCGCCGCCGGCCTTGCTTCCGCGCTTGGCCTTGGCCTGGGGGGCACCGTCCTTGCGGTGGCAACGGCGATGGGTTTGGCGGCGGTCTTCGCCGCCTTCAAGTGGATGATCCCCACTCTCCGCATCGCTGGGTCAGCCTACCTGGTCTGGCTCGGCATCAGCATGATCCGCGATGCGCGGGCCGCCGCGCGCGTCAAACTGGTCGCCAGCGATGTTCGTCAGAGGTCTTTCTTCGAGATCGTCCGCCAAGGCATTCTCGTCGAAGTCCTGAACCCGAAGACGGTTCTGTTCTTCGCACTTTTCCTGCCGCCGTTCGTGGACGACGCGCTAGACGCCGACGTCAGTACGCAGCTTTTAGTGCTGGGTGTCTTGGTACCCTTGACGGCGATACCGTCCGATCTGGTCGTCGCTTGGCTGGGAGGCACGCTGTCGGAAGCTGTCAACAGCCATCAGACCGTGCGCGAGGGTCTCGCCTGGCTGGGTGGTCTGACGCTGATCGCCATTGCCGCGAACATCCATCTGGGTGTTATCTAGCACGATCTTCGGCAGGCTGAACCGGATGGTGCTCGCCCATCTGCGCCTTAATGCGCCAGGCATGACCAGGCGCATTCCACCAGGCTGTGCGTCGCGCATCATGCTATTAATCGGCCTGACCCAGGGCGAGACATGACGTCATCACAGAGCCAGGACAGGCAGGCCGCGCACCCCGTCGGCGCGCGCCGCAAGACTTTCGATCACATCTGAATGCGCGTTCCGTCCATCCTGTCAAACAGGACGAGCTTGGCACGCCCAAATGTCAGGGCCACCTCTTCCGTTGAAGCTTCGTCGATCCGCCCCGGCACCTTCGCGGTTAGCGTTTTTCCAGCCAACGGAAAGGACAGATAGCATTCGGCCCCCGTGTTCTCGATCATACTGGGGCGGACGGAAAAATCCGCGCTCCCATCGGCCAAAGCGATCTGTTCCGGACGGATGCCCAGAATGACCATAGCCGGAAGCCCGCCGGGGTCCCAACTCGGCATCCGAAGGATATGATCCTGGATCCGCAGACCTTCCGGCACGATTTCGGCCGGAACCAGATTCATCGGCGGCGCCCCCATGAAGTCGGCCACGAACGTGTTGGCCGGTCTGTCGTAGATCTCTTGCGGGGTGCCGATCTGCTGAACATGCCCGCCATTCAGTACGACGATCCGGGTGGCCAGAGTCATGGCCTCGATCTGATCGTGCGTGACATAGACGATGGAAGCATTTGTCGTCTTGTGAAGCCGTTTGATCTCTGCCCGCATCTCTACGCGCAACTTCGCGTCCAGGTTCGATAGCGGCTCGTCGAACAGAAACAGCTTGGGATCGCGAACCAGCGCGCGACCCATCGCCACCCGTTGCCGCTGCCCCCCCGACAACTGCGATGGCTGACGGTCCAATAGTACCTCGATCTGAAGAAGCTTGGCGACCGCGGCGATCTTCTCCTGCATCACCACTTTTGGCGTCCGCCGAACCTTCATGCCGAAGCCGATATTCTCGGCGACCGTCATCGTCGGGTAGAGCGCATAGCTTTGGAATACCATCGCTATATCCCGGTCCTTGGGTGGTTCAAGGGTCACGTCCCGACCCCCGATCGAAAGCTGCCCGGCAGAGATCTCCTCCAACCCCGCGATGCAATTCAGCAGCGTGGACTTGCCGCAGCCGGACGGGCCGACCAACACAAGGAACTCGCCCTCCGCCATGTCCAGGTCGATGTCGTGCAGAACGTCGACCTGCCCATAGGATTTCTTGAGGTTCCGCGCCCGGAGGGCGGGCATCGCAATCGTGTCCGGCATCCTGCCTCCCTTACCGGAGCGGTTGATCCATAGCCGCGCCCCGCACACAGCCGCTCAAGACGCAACTTTCTATTCTTTCACCCGATCACGAATTCCCGGCCACGCAGGCCAAGCCCTCTCCCCAGCGTCCGACGCAACGCACCATAAGAGGTATCGTAGGGACGTTGAGAGAGGGACGGAAGTACCATCAAAGACGATTTGAGGAACCGGACGGACCTGTTAGCCTTTTCCGAAACAAGAAGGATCCGGCCTGAGCAACGGCGCGCTCGCCCTACCCCGCTACTCTTTCGCACATTTCATCCTTTGCTGCGATGTCTCACTGTCTGCTCAAACGTTCGGGAGGAAACACTGATGATGAGAATGCTGCCTGTCACCGCCCTCATGCTGACCACCGCCAGCCCCAGCTTCGCGTTGGAAGACGGTGAGATCCTGATTTGGATCGGCTCGAACCGCGACCGCGATGCCATGGCCCTGGCCGTGGCCCCCTTTAGCGAAGACTTGGGCATTGACGTCGCCATCGAAATCGTCGACCCGGATTTGCCGCAGAAGTTCCAGCAAGCCGCGGCCACCGGCGACGGCCCCGATATCGTGCTCTTCGCCCATGACCGCTTCGGCGAATGGGCCAGCGGCGGCCTGATCGTCCCCGTGGATCCGCCCCAAGATTGGGTCGATGGCATCCTGCCCGCCGCGCTGGACGCCGTGCAGTTCGACAACAAGACCTGGGGTTATCCCGTCTCGGTCGAGGCGGTGACCCTGCTCTACAACAAGGACCTGATCGACACGCCCCCCGCCGCCTTCGAGGAGATCGCGGGGCTGAACCATAACGGCCAAAAAATCCTTTGGGATTACAATAACACCTATTTCACCATGCCCCTTCTGATGGCCGGTGGCGGCTATGCTTTCCAGAAGGTCGATGGCGTCTTCGATGGCGCCACCACGGGTGTGAACACCGATGGCGCCATCGCCGGGGCCAAGGTTCTGAAATCCCTATTCGACGACGGAGTCATGCCCCAGGGCGTCGATTACGGCGTCATGGACGGCGCCATGGCCAATGGCGACGTCGCCATGGTTCTGAACGGCCCATGGGCCTGGGGCGGCTATAAGGAGGCCGGGATCAATCTGGGCGTCGCGCCCATCCCCACCGTGGGCGGCCAAGTGTCACCGCCCTTCCTGGGCGTCCAGGCCTTTGGCCTCAACGCCGCCTCGCCCAATCTCGACCTCGCGATCGAGCTGATCGAAAACTACCTGGCCACCGATGACGGCCTGGCCACCTGGAACGCCAACGGCGCCATGGGCGCGCTCACCGATATTTCCGCCGCCGCCGCGCAGGACGATCCCTTGATCTCGGCCATGCTGGACATCGCGGCCGACGGGGTGCCCATGCCCTCCAACCCCGAAATGGGCGCCTTCTGGGCCGCCATGGCCCCAGCCTTGACCAACATCACCTCGGGCGCGTCCAGCCCGGCCGATGCCCTGAACGACGCGGCGACCCGCATCCTCGGCGAGTGACCCGGCGGGTCGGGCGGCTATGTCCACGACATCCCTAAACCCGGCCCCGGCCGGGTCTCCCCTGCCCCGCCTCGCGCTGGTCAGCGCGGGCAGCGCCGCCCTGCTCTTCGTCGCTTTCTACCTCTACACGATCGCCCAACCGCTCTTTGGCGCCATCGTCCTGGCGCTGGCAACGGGGGGCGCGGTGATCTTCGGGCTCAACCGGTTCTACGCCGCGCGGTTCATATTCCCGGGCATCGCGGCGGTGCTGATCTTCATCGCCTTCCCGGTCCTCTATACGATCTATATCGGCTTCACGAATTACAGCAGTTTCAACCTACTCAGCTACGACCGCACAATCGCCATCCTCACCTCCCGCGGGTCCGTGGACCGCGCGACCGAACAACCCTTCGCCGTCGCCCAGGACGATGAACTATATCGCATCTGGCTGCCCGAGGCCGAGCTGCTGTCGGACCCCGTCCCCCTGACCGGCCTGGCCGAAGCGATTCTGGCCCCCGCCGACGCCCCCGTCGACTTGCTGGAACGGCGCGCCGCCGTCCAGCTTCGCACGGCCCTTGCCCAGCTGACCTTGATCGCCCCCGATGGCGCGGTCCTGCAAAACGCGGGCCTGCGCACCTTCGGCACCGTCACGCCCGACTTCGTCCAGACCGGTCCCGACGAGTTGACTGGCGCCGATGGCACCATCCTGACCGCCGACCATGCCCAAGGCTTCTTCGTCACCCCAGACGGCGACACCGTCCCGCCCGGCTGGCGCGTCAATATCGGCTGGGACAACTTCACCCGCATCTTCCAATCCGAAGGCATCCGCGAACCCATGGTCCAGGTCTTCGCCTGGACGTTCTTCTTCGCCGCCGCCTCGGTCGCGCTGACTTTCGGAGTGGGCCTAGCCCTCGCCGTGATCCTGCAATGGGAGCATCTGCGCCTCAAAGCGCTCTACCGGATCCTGCTGATCCTGCCCTACGCGGTGCCCGCATTTATCTCGATCTTGATATTCAAGGGTTTGTTCAATCAAAACTTCGGCGAGATCAATCTGATCCTCAACACCCTCTTCGGGATCGAGCCGCGCTGGTTCACCGACGCCAACCTCGCCCGCACCATGGTGCTGATCGTCAACACCTGGCTCGGCTATCCCTATATGATGCTGCTGGCCATGGGTTTCCTGCAAGCCGTGCCCGCCGACCATAAGAAGGCTGCCGCATTGGAAGGCGCGTCTTCGGTCCGGGTCTTCTTCACCATCACGCTGCCCCAGATCATCCCGCCCTTCCTGCCGCTGCTCATCGCCAGCTTCGCGTTCAACTTCAACAACCTTGTCTTGATCTTCCTGCTGACCCGCGGCCTGCCCGACATTCCGGGCACAGTGATCCCGGCCGGCCAAACCGATATCTTGGCCAGCTTCACCTATCGTTTGGCCTTCGACAATGCGGGCCAGCAATTCGGCCTGGCGGGCGCCATCACGCTGCTGATCTTCCTACTCGTCGCCGCCATTTCCTACGCCAACTTCGTCGCCATGCGCCGCGCCGCCGACAAACGCTCCGGAAGGGCCTGAACCATGATCGTCGAGCGCCCCCGCGACCTGCTGATCAAGAAGATCCTGGCCCATGGCTTCATGATCGTCTTCCTGATCTTGATCCTCTTCCCATTCTTCATGGTGCTGTCGATCTCGCTGCGCGAGGGCAACTTCTCCGTCGGCTCCATCATCCCCGAAAACCCGACACTGGAACATTGGGTCCTGGCCTTCGGCTTCGATTATACCCGCGCCGACGGTACGGTGGTGGAACCGCCCTACCCCGTCCTGCGCTGGATGTGGAACTCGATCAAAGTCAGTTTGATCGCGGCCACCGGCGTCCTCGCCATCGCGACCATCTCCGCCTATGCCTTCTCGCGCATCCGCATCCGCGGCAAAGGCGGGATGCTCGACGCGCTGTTCCTGATCCAAATGTTCCCCACGACGCTGGCCCTGGTCGCTATCTACGCGATCTTCGACGCCTTGGGTGAGGTCACGCCGGTCCTCGGCCTCAACTCCCACGTGGCGTTGGTGCTGATTTATCTGGCAGGCGTGACGCTGCATATCTGGACGATCAAGGGGTACTTCGACAGCATCGACACGGCGTTGGATAAAGCGGCGGCGATTGATGGCGCGACGCCTTGGCAGACTTTTCGATTTGTTTTCTTGCCCTTAGCCGTGCCGATCATGAGCGTAGTGTTCGTGTTGGCCTTTATCGGGTTCATTAATGACTACCCGATTGCATCGGTTCTGATCCGGTCGGAGGATCAGATGACGCTGGCGGTGGGGAGCCGTCTTTATTTGAATGAATTCAAATACCTATGGGGCGACTTTGCGGCGGCGGCGATCTTATCGGGGTTGCCGATTACGGTCGTGTTCCTGATCGCGCAACGCTATCTGGTGTCCGGTCTGAGCGATGGAGCAGTCAAAGGTTAGCGTTCGCTGACGCCGACCACGAGAGCTGGTCAATCCAGCCGGTCTTGCACGACAGAGAGTCGAGTATTCACCAGATGGCTCCTTTCTGGATGCCTGCACGAGACCGAATTCAAGCTCATCTTCGAGAAAACGGGACATTTCACAACGACCTTTCGAGCGCTCGAACTGACAAGCCTGAACTCTTGTAGAACGAAGCAAGTTGACCCTGAATTGGTTTGACCGACCTCCCGGCGGTTGCGGTCCGGGGGTGGTGCGCGCGGGAACGGTTAACGCAGAATCCGAAAGGTCGCCCTGATCGCGGCGTCCTGATCGACCGAGAGGTAATCGGGGCGATGCCGATCCAAGATGTCACGGGCCTGACGGCGCGCACGCTGCCAGATGTCTTCGGCGCCGCTCTCCTGCCAGGTGACGGGGGCATCGCGATCCGCGAGCGCTGGATAGAAGTAGTCCCGCTCCATCGCGGCGTGGGTTTCGGGCGCGCCCAGGAAATGTCCATCGCCCAGAACCGCGTCGCGGACGGCGTCGAAGGCTAGGGTATCCTGGCTGACCTCGACCCCGCGCAGAACGCGGTAGATGGCGGCATGCATCTCATCATCGAGCACGAAAGCCTCGAAGCTGACGCCCAGCAGCGAGGCAGTCATGCCGGAGCTTTCGTAGATCAGGTTGCCGCCCGCTAGCCCCGCGGCAAGCGCGGTGATCCCCTTTTCCGCCCCGTATTGCGCGTCGATCGCCTTGGCGTCGGTCATGGAACTGGCGACGCCCGACGGCAGCCCCAGCCAGTTGGAGATCTGGGCCGAGGCGGCGTTCATCAATGCGACTTCACCGCCGCCGCCCGCGAAGGCCCCGGTGCGTAGGTCGATCACGAAGGGCCAGTTGGAAAAGACCATCGGATGGCCGGGTTTGATGGCATGAACCATCACCAGACTGGCCAGGGTTTCCGCCAGCGACTGGGCCAGGAACCCGGCCAGGGTCGCCGGCGCGGTTGCCCCAGATTGCGCGGCGGTGATGCAGGATAGGGGGATGTTGTTCCGGATGCAGGCATAGATGACATCGACCGCATCTTCGCCGAACCGCATGGGCGAGATGACGGGGCTGACATGGGCTTTCAGGAACGGGCGGCGAGCGAACGCGCCGTCGCCCCCCGCCGCGATGTCCAGCATCGAGACGATGGGATCCACATGCCGCGCCAACGTGAACGATGTCGCGACGGGTTTGGTGGTATGGCGGATCAGGGCATAGGCCGTGTTCACGTCCAGGTCGAAATTATCCGGCACGTCGGTGGCGACACAGCACCGGGTGAACCAGCTGACATTTACCAACGTGTCTTGCAGGCGGGTGAAATCGTGCAGATCAGCCAGGGTGGATGGCCGATACTGACCCGTCTCAAGATCCAGGGTTTGCACCGCCGCACCGCCGGTTCCGAAATGGACGCGGTCGCCGCCGACTTCGACGGACCGTACCGCGTCCCGGCCATGCAGCACGAAGCGCTTGGCAGCAGCGACGATGGCATCTTCGACCAAGGCGTTCGGCATCTGGACGCGACCGGCCCCATCGTCGCGGGCGCCGACGGCGATCAGGTCCTGGCGCAGGCGGGCGGGCACCTCGCCCATGCCCAGATCTGCCAAGAGGCGCAGGGCCGTCCGATAGATCGCCTGGATTTCCGGCGGGGTCAGGGGGGCGAAACGGCCGCCCGGCTGTCCTGGCGCGCAGGGATTGGCTGGCCCGGCCTTGCGCTGCGCCAGCCGTTCGCGTCGTCCGCCGGCCCGTCGCCTGGCTTTGGTCATGGGTCGCCTCCGGAGCGTTGAGATGAGAAGAACCGAAAGCGGGGCAATCCCGCAAGACGTTCCGGTCGGGTGGGATCGTCTGGAAAGGATGTTTCGAGTCTCTCGAGATATCGGGCAAAGGCTTGATCGGGCCGTCGCGGCCCGGTCTTTGGGTGACAGGCTTGTTTGGGGGGCGCCATGAAAACGCGTGTCAAGGTCGTCGTCATCGGGGGCGGGATCGCCGGATGTTCGACCCTGTACCATCTCACGCAGGAGGGGTGGAGCGATGTGATGCTGCTGGAACGGGAAGAGCTGACCTCGGGGACGACATGGCATTCGGCGGCGCAAGTGACGAATTTCGGCATGACGCAGACCATGGTCGGCCTGAAGAGCCATTCCATCGCGCTCTATCGGGAATTGGCTGCCGATCCGGACTATCCCGTGGGCTATCACCACGGCGATGGCGGGATCCGTTTGGCCAATACCGAGGCGCAGATGGACGGGTATCGCCATTTCGCATCCTTGGCGCGGGGGATGGGCGTCACGTTCGAGGTCATCGACGCTGCGGAATGCCAGCGGCGGCATCCGCTGATTTCGACCGAAAACCTGATCGGCGGGCTGTGGGACGCTGCGGACGGCGATATCGACCCGGCGCAATTGTGCCAGGCGCTGGCGCGGCGCGCGCGCAGGGCCGGGGCGGAGGTGCATCGCAACACGCCGGTGACGGGTCTGCGGCAATTGGCCGACGACACCTGGATCGTCGAGACGCCGCGGGGCGAGGTCGCAGCGGATGTGGTGGTGAATGCGTGCGGCTACCGGGTGAACGAGGTGGGCGCGATGATGGGGGTCCACCACCCGGTGGCGTCCATGGAACACCAGT
>JBCDCW010000133.1:0-10468 GCA_039180995.1 Pseudomonadota bacterium | reverse complement strand
CTGGGCAAGAACGGCCGCATCGTCGGCGGCTCCATCAAGTTCAAGGGCCGCGACCTGGGCGAGATGAGCCAGGAGGAGCTCCGCGACATCCGCGGCAACGAGATCGCCATGATCTACCAGGAGCCCATGGCCTCGCTGAACCCCGCCATGAAGATCGGCAAACAACTCATGGAGGTCCCGATCCTCCACGACGACGCCTCCGAGAAGGAGGCCTACGACCTCGCCCTCCAGGTCGTCACGGACGTGAAGCTCCCCGACCCCGCCCGCATTCTCGACAGCTACCCGCATCAGCTTTCCGGCGGTCAGCAGCAGCGCATCGTCATCGCCATGGCGCTGATGTCGAAGCCCGCGCTCCTGATCCTGGACGAGCCGACGACCGCGCTCGACGTCACGGTCGAGGCCGGCATCGTCCAACTCGTCAAGGAACTCGGCACCAAGTACGGCACCTCGATGCTGTTCATCTCCCACAACCTCGGCCTCGTGCTGGAGACCTGCGACCGGGTCTGCGTCATGTATTCCGGTGAAGCGGTAGAGGACGGCGCCATCGCCGAGGTCTTTGACCGCATGCGCCATCCCTATACCCAGGCGCTCTTCCGCTCGATCCCCCTGCCCGGCGCCGACAAGAATGCCCGGCCGCTGGTCGCCATCCCCGGCAACTTCCCCTTACCCCACGAACGCCCGCCCGGCTGCAATTTCGGCCCGCGCTGCGATTATTTCGAAGCGGGCCGCTGCGACCAGGGCACCATCCCCATGGCCGATGCGGGCCCGGGCCACCATTCCCGCTGCGTGAAGTTCCAGGAAATCGACTGGGACGCGCCAATCGCCGACGCCATCGAAACCAAGAGCCGCGAGATCGGTGCCCCGGTTCTGAAGGTCGCTGGCCTCAAGAAATATTACGAAGTCGCCGCCAACGCCCTCTTCGGCGGCGGCGATGCCAAAGTCGTCAAGGCCAACGAGACCTTGGATTTCGAAGCCCGCGAATCCGAGACCCTGGCCATCGTCGGCGAGTCCGGCTGCGGCAAATCCACCTTGGCCAAAGTGCTGATGGGGTTGGAAACGGCCACCGACGGCACGATCACCATGGGCAACCAAGATATCCAGTCGACCCCCATCGAAGGACGCGGCACCAAGCAGGTGGCCGATATCCAGATGGTGTTCCAGAACCCGTTCGACACGTTGAACCCGTCGATGACCGTGGGCCGGCAGATCATCCGGGCGCTGGAAGTCTTCGACTACGGCGACAGCGACAAGGACCGGCACGACCGGATGCTTCAACTGCTCGATCTGGTCAAACTGCCCCGCGAATTCGCGGGCCGCATGCCGCGTCAGCTCTCGGGCGGTCAGAAACAGCGCGTCGGCATCGCGCGCGCCTTCGCGGGCGACGCCAAGATCGTCGTGGCCGACGAACCCGTCTCGGCACTGGACGTGTCCGTCCAGGCGGCCGTCACCGACCTGTTGATGGAAATCCAGCGCGAACAGAAGACGACGCTTCTCTTCATCTCGCACGACCTCTCGATCGTCCGCTATCTGTCGGATCGCGTCATGGTCATGTATCTTGGCCATGTGGTCGAAATCGGCACCACGGACGAGGTCTTCGCCCCGCCCTATCACCCCTATACCGAGGCGCTGCTCTCGGCGGTGCCCATCGCCGACACCTCGGTCGAGAAAAAGCACATCGTCCTGGAAGGCGACATCCCATCCGCGATGAACCCGCCCTCCGGCTGCCCCTTCCAGACCCGGTGCCGCTGGAAATCCGAAGTCCCCGGCAATCTCTGCGATACGGAGGTTCCGACAATGCGCACCTTCGGCGGGCACCAGATCAAGTGCCATCTGAGCGATGATGTCTTCCGAAACATGGATCCTGTGATCCAGACGACGGCCACGGCGGCGGAGTAGCCGTCGCGGAGCCCGCCAAGCGGCAAAACCCGCAGACCGAACAGGATACTACGCCCCTCGCCCGCACGGCGAGGCCGGTCCATGTTACAGAACGGGCCAAATTTACCGTAGCCAGTCGCATGCCTCGCGGTCGGCGCGACGGGTCGCTGTCAGCCAACTGCGTCAACGCCCCTTGAGCGGCCAAAGCATCGTCGGGGCACCACGCCCCCAGACACGCCTCCCTTGGCGCCGGTCTCCTAACAGGCAGTGAACTCGACGTGAGACGCCTTGGGTTCGTCCTCCGAACCGGTCACTTAACCACAAACGGCACCATTCTGGTCCGCCGGTTCAACGCTTCGGAGCGACCCATGGCCCTGAAATCCCTGTTGCTGACGCCCGTCCTGCTCGCGCTCAGCGTCCTTTCCATCTTCGCCCTCATCCAGATCGTGACGGGCGCGCCGTTCCTGCCCTGGTTCGGCGTCCTCATGGCCTCCGCGCCGCTTCCCAGCTTCGTGACCACCCTCATGGTCGCGACCCCCATGGCCCGCACATCTCGCAACCTGCCGGTCCTGCTCTTCATCACGGGGATCGGACTGGCCCTCACCCTGATTTCCACCCCGGGCGCCAGCCCGACGCCCGCTTTGCTGGCCGCCAGCGCATCGCTCGCCTTCCTATGGTACGACTTCGTCTATTCCGATCTGGGCCGCACACCCAGCGGCGTGCTGCGCCAAGGCGCCCCGCTTCCCGACTTCACGGTTCAAGACCTGGATGGCCAAGACGTCACCCGCGACGATTTCCTGGGCCAGCGCACGCTCTTCCTGTTCTATCGCGGCAATTGGTGCCCGCTCTGCATGGCGCAGATCGAAGAGCTGGCCGCCCGCTACCGCGACCTGACCGCCATGGGCGTCCAGATCGCCCTGATTTCACCCCAGCCTCACACCAAGACCGCGGAACTGGCGCGCAAATACGACGTCGACATGCGCTTCCTGCACGACCCCGACGGCCGCGCGGCCCTGTCGCTCGAAATCCAAGCCCCCGACGGCACGCCCTCGGGCCTGACGCTCTTCGGCTATTCCCGCGACACCGTCCTGCCGACCGTCATCGCGGCCGAAGCCGACGGCACGATCCTCTACCTGGACCAGACCGACAATTACCGCGTCCGCCCCGAGCCCGAGACCTTCCTCGACATCTTCCGCACCGGCGCCCCCGCGCCCATCGCGCAGGAGGTCATCGCATGACCTTGCATCCCAGATGGGTCCGCAAATCGGGCCCGCGCCTCCCCGCGTTCCTGGCGGACCGCATCGCCGCGCCTTTGGACCGCGGAACCGGCCAACACAAGACGGCCGCGATCCTAGGCGACGACATCCCGCCCGCCGGCGCCGTCCATATGCAATCCAACGACTATCTGTCGCTGGCTCGCGACCCGCGCATCGCGCTCGCCAAATCCCGGGCCCTGCTGCGCCAAGGCCATGGCGACGCCGTCTCGCGCGTGTTCACCCATCACCGCCCTGACGCCCATCGCGGGTTCGAACGGCGGATGGCCCGCCTGCTGGGCACCGAAGACACTGTGCTCTGCATGTCGGGCTACAGCGCCAATGTGGGCCTGATCCAGGCCCTCGCCGCGCCTGAAACGCCCGTCTACATCGACAAGATGGCTCATGCCTCGCTGTGGGAAGGGATCACCAGCGCCGGCGCCATTGCCACCGACTTCGCCCATAACGATGTCGACGATCTCCGGGCCAAGATCGCGGCCACAGGCCCCGGCCTGATCCTGGTCGACGCGCTCTATTCCCAGAACGGCAATCTCTGCCCGCTTCTGGCCATGGTCCAGATCGCCGAAGAAACCGGGTCGGCCCTCGTGGTGGACGAAACCCATTCCTTCGGCTGCCACGGCCCCGACGGCGCCGGGCTCTGCGCCGCGCTCGGCCTCGTCGATCGGGTCCATTTCCGCACCATCGGCCTGTCGAAGGCCATGGCCGCCCGGGGCGGGATCGTCGCCGGATCGGCCGAGGCCATGTCGTTCCTCCGCTTCGAGGCCCGCCCCATGATCTTCTCCACCTCGGTGCTCGGCTACGAGATCGCGGGCTTCGAGGCCACGCTGGACATCTTCCGGGACGAGCCGCAGCGCCGCCAGACCCTGGCCGACAATCACCGCTGCTTGCGGGCGGGTCTGGCCGCGTTGGGGTACGACGTCTCCCAAAGTGACAGCCAGATCCTCTCGATCCTCATCGGCGACGACCAGGACACCATCGCCTTCCGCCGTGCCCTGGTTGCCGAAGGTGTCGTCGGCTCGGTCTTTTGCGCCCCAGCGGTGCCGCGCAACCGGGCCATCATCCGCTTGACGGTTCAGGCGGGTATGAGTGTGGACGACATCGCCCGGGTCCTCCGCGGCTTCGAGCGGTTGACCCGCCTGCCCCGCCTGGCGGCCTGACGCGCCTCGTCCTGCCCCGGCCTCCCCGCGAACCGCTCTAATCGGCCCCCAAAGACTGCACGTCGCCCAGCGCGCGGGCGACGTGCCGCAAGGCCGCGCCCGCGGCGATCTGCAATTGCGGCACTGCCATCCATTCCAGCATCCAGGCGGATCCCGATCGCTCCTGTTCGTGCAACAGGGCCTGCCCCATCCCGGCGGACAGCATTGCAGCATGGCGAGCCAGGGCCACAACCGTCTCGGCCGCCACCGGGTTTACCTTATGCGGCATCGCCGACGACCGACCGCCCTCCGACAGAACCGCCTCCGCGATCTCCGGTTGGGCCATCAACGTCAGGTCCAACCCGATCTTGCCGGCAGCACCGGCAATCCCGGCCAGGCACGTGCCATAGGTCGCCCAACCATCCCTCTGGGCGTGCCGGGGCGGGCCGGGATCCAGACCCAGACGCCGCGCCATCTCGGCCGAGACGGCTTCGGCCTGCGCGACACGCAAGCCGGTGCCGTCGGCACCGCCACCGCCAAAGATCCGCAGCTCGGCCCCAGCCGCCGCCAAGCGTCCCTGGGCCCTCGCCAGAGGGCCGCGCCAGTTGCGCAATCGGTCAGCCACCCGGATCGGCCCGGCCACCTGCATGCGGGTCCGGCCCGCGATCCGGCGCGTCCCGAACCGCGCCTCCAAACCGTCGATCTGCGCCAAGAGGCCTGTCAGACGCGCCGCCAGCACACGGTCCACCTCGCGCGCCGTCAGCACGGCCACGGCGTCGATCACATCTTGCGACGTCAGGCCCGCATGCACATGGCCGGCAGCCTCCCCGGCGCCCAACATCCGAACCAGTTCCGGCACCACGACCCCGTCTCGCGCGGTCCCCTGCACCAGGCCCTCGGCATCCAGAATCGCGGCCTCGACCGAGGCGATGGCGGCAGACGCAGCCGCATCCTCCAACACGCCCAGGGCGGCCTGCGCCTCCAGAAAGGCGATCTCCACCCGCTTCAGCCAGGCACCCTGAGCCGTTTCCCCGAACAGCGCCTCGACCTCGGGATCGCCCAACAAAGTTCGCGTCCAAGGCGTGCCCGGCGCCAAGCTCATGCGGCGCGCAACCCCAGGATCTCGCGCGCCTCGCTCGGCGTCGCGACGGGGCGTTCGTGCCGCGCGGCTATGTCGACCGCCCGCGCCACCAGCGCCGCGTTTGACGGCGCCAGCCGGTCCCGATCCAATCGAACATTATCCTCCAGACCGGTCCGGGCATGGCCGCCCTCGGCGATGGCCCAGTCGTTCAACTCGATCTGGTGGCGACCGATTCCGGCCGCGCACCATGGCGCGTCGCCGAACAGGTGCCGTTTCGACGTCAGCATGGCGTCGAACGCCACCCGGTCGGCAGGCAACGCGTTCTTCACCCCCAGCACAAACTGGCAATACGGCACATGGGCCAGCCGCCCATCCTTATGCATCTTCGCCGCCTGGTAGAGATGGCTCAGATCGAAGCATTCGATCTCGGGCACGACGCCATGGGCCGCCATCTCGGCGGCCAGCCAATCGACAAGATCGGGCGGGTTCTCGTAGACGCGGGTCGGAAAGTTGTTCGACCCCACCGACAGCGAGCACATATCGGGCCGCAGCGGGATCATCCCGCCCCGCGCCTTGCCCGCGCCCGACCGGCCGCCGGTCGACAATTGCACGATCATTCCGGGGCAATGGCGTTCGATTCCGGCTTTCAGGGCCGCGAACCGCTCGGGATCCGAACTGGGTGTGCCGTCGTCCAAACGGACGTGGCAATGGGCGATGCTGGCTCCGGCTTCGAAGGCGGCCTGGGTGCTTTCGATCTGTTCGGCGACCGAAATGGGCACCGCCGGATTGTCGATCTTCTGGGGCACCGATCCGGTGATGGCGACACAGATGATAACCGGGTCAGACATCCAGAAACACCGTCTCGGCCTCGCCCTGCAAATGGATGTCCAAGTGATACCCTCCCTGGATGGCCTGCGCGACCATGGTCTCGGCCCGGTCCCCGGCCTGGATCAATACCGGGTCGGCGGCGTTCGCGTCGGCCTCATCCGCGAAATAGGCCCGTGTGGTCAGCCCCAGATTGATCCCCCGCGCGACGATCCAAATCAGCAGATGCGGCGCCTGGCCCCCGGCCGGGCCGGGCTTCACCGTCTCGAACCGGAACTGCCCGGTTTCGGCATCGGTCGGCTGCCGGCCCCAGCCCCGCGCGTCGGGGCCATACCGCCCGGCCGCATCCGCCTGCCAGATCTCGACCAACGCATCCGTCAACGGAGCCCCGTCGCCATCCAGGACCCGCCCGGTAAACACGATGCCCGGACCGGGAAGCGGCCCCATCCGAGCGCCCAGATCGGCGCCGCCATACATGCCGTCCAAGCCTGCAAAACTCGGGACGCAGCCGATATGGACATATGGCCCGGCGGTCTGGGACGGCGTCTCCTTCATCTCCGCCATGTCAGGTGCCCTCTCTCTGGTTCTCGAACGGGGTCGCCCGGCGCCCGCGCAACACGATGTCGAACCGATAGGCCCGCAGATCCATCGGAACCGTCCGCGTCATGTCCAGCCGCGCGACCAGCCGGTCGATGGCCGCGTCGCTGGGGATCGCCTGCACGATGGGGCACAGCGCGATATGCGGGTCGCCTTCGAAATACATCTGCGTGATCAGCCGCTGCGCGAACCCGTCCCCGAAGACCGAGAAATGGATATGCGCGGGCCGCCAATCGTTCCCGCCATTGGGCCAGGGATAAGGCCCCGGCAGGATAGTGCGAAAGGCATAGGCCCCGTCCGCATCGGTGATGCCGCGGCCGCAGCCCCCGAAATCGGGATCCAAGGGCGCCAGATACCCGTCCCGCTTGTGCCGGTACCGCCCGCCCGCATTGGCTTGCCAGATCTCGATCAGCTTGCCCGGAACGGCCCGCCCGTCCTCGTCCAGAAGCCGCCCATGGACCAGGATCCGGGGCCCCTGCGCCATCTGCCCCGCCCGCGCGTGGTTCACGATCAGATCGGCATCGTCCGGCCCCAGCAGATCATGCCCGAAAACCGGTCCCGTCCGCTCCGTCTCGGTCTGCGCGATCCGCAGCGGCGCCTGCCGGGGCGAGCGCAGGATCGACGAGCGATAGGCCGGCGCCAAAGCCGGCGGATGCCAGCCGCGATCCCTGGGTGCGAACTCCGTCATGCCCCCTCCTCCTCGGCCAATGTCCGCGCCACCAGCTTCAGCGCGTGGTTCGCCCGCGGCACACCCGCATAGATCGCCACATGCTGCAACGCCTCGCGCAGGTCCCCCGGGCTCGCGCCGGTGCGGGCCGCCGCGCGCACATGCATCGGGATCTCGTCCCAATTGCCCAACCCGGCCAACAGCGCCAGCGTCAGCATCGACCGCTCGCGCCACGGGATCCCGTCGCTGGCCCAGACCCGACCCCAGGCGCCCTCGGTGATCAGCGCCTGGAACGGCGCCGTCAGCGCCGTCGCCCCCGCTTGCGCCCGGTCCACATGGGCCTCGCCCAACACGGCCCGCCGCACCGCCGCGCCATCGGGCCCGGCCGACGCGGCCAGGACCCCCATGATCGCCTCGACCACCGCTCCAGGAGCCGCCAGCGAAACCTCGGCCTCCACCGCCGGCATCGCCCGGCACGCCGCCGCGAATCCCTGCGGTGCAATCCGCCCGACCATCGCCCGATACCCGGCCCGCACCGCGGGCACCTCCGCCCCGGGCCACCCGGCCACCAGATCGTCGGCCACGGTCGTCGCCCCCGCTGCCGCCCAGGCCGCCCAATCCACCGACCCGCCCGCAACCCGCACCGGCACCACGCCCAGCACCCGGTCCGACCGCAGCGGGATCGCCCCGCACAGCACCGCCGCGCCAATCCCCACCGCTTCTAGCAGCCCGGTCAGCGCGTCGGCCAAACCATCGGCATCCAGCGCCCCGTCGCCGCTGCCCCCATGCCCCGGCAGATCCCAGGTCAGCACGGCCCGACCCCGCGGCAGGTGGTCGATCACCTCCTCCCACAGGCTCTGATCCATCCCCGGCCCGTTGCAGAACACCACCGCCGGTTCCACCCCCGTCCGATGGCGATACGCCAAGACCTGTCCGTTCACGTCGCAGAACCGCATGCCTCCACCCTCCCTTGCTCAGACATCCAAGGGAAGCCCCACGTAATTCTCTGCGATCGCCCGCTGGGCCGCCTCGGACTCGCGCAGATAGGCGAATTCGGCCCGCTGCATCCGCGTCTCGAACGGCGAATGGTCCGGAAACCGGTGCATCAACATCGACAATTGCCAGGAAAACCGCTCCACCTTCCAGACCCGCGCCAAGGCGTCGGCCGAATAGCTGTCCAGGAACCGCCCGTCGCCGGTCCCGTAGACATGCACCAGGGCCCGGGCCAGGCGCCGCACATCCGCCACCGCCAGGTTCAGCCCCTTGGCCCCGGTGGGCGGCACGATATGCGCGGCATCCCCGGCCAGAAACAGCGCGCCATACCGCATCGGCTCGGCCACGAAGGACCGCAGCGGTGCAATCGACTTCTCGAAGGACGGCCCGGTCTGCAACGCTGCCGCCGTCTCCGGCCCGATCCGCCGCGCCAATTCCGTCCAGAACCGGTCGTCCGGCCAATCGGCCACATCGTCGCTCAGGTCGCATTGCACGTAATACCGGCTGCGCGTGGCCGACCGCATCGAACACAGCGCGAAGCCCCGCGCATCGTTGGCATAGATCAGTTCATGGTGCACCGGCGGCCGCTCGGTCAGCACGCCCAGCCAGCCGAACGGATAGACCCGCTCGAACGTCTTCAAGACGTCGCCAGGGATGGCCTGGCGCGACACGCCGCGAAATCCGTCGCATCCGGCGATGTAATCGCACTCGATGCAAATCTCCGCGCCCTCTTGCCGAAACACCACCGCGGGCCGGCCCGATGTCAGGTCCATCGGCCGCACATCCTCGACCCCGAAATGGAAAACCTGCCCATCGGCCGCCCGGCGGTCGAACAGATCCTTGGTCACCTCCGTCTGGCCATAAACCGTGACCACCTGGCCGGTCAGCCCCGCCAGGTCGATCCGGTGCCGGTCCCCATCGAACGCCAAATCGAACCCGGAATGGGTCAGCCCCTCGGCCGACAGCCGATCCCCGACGCCCGCCTCGACCAGCGTTTCGACCGTTCCCGGCTCCAGCACGCCGGCCCGGATGCGGCCTTCGATATGGGCGCGGTCCTGGCGATCCAACACCACGCTTTCGACGCCCGCCTGGGCCAGCAATTGCGACAGAAGCAACCCGGCCGGACCGGCGCCTATGATGCAAACCTGCGTTCTGTGTGTTCGGGCCATGCCGCGTTCCGATCTCCCATCCTGGTGGGAGAGATCTCGGCAGAGGCCGGTCGCAGGGCGCGCCCGTCTCCCCGCGGGTCGCGCCACGATCGACCGTGTCAGCCAGCGACAAGACCGACAATGGACGATCGACCCACGATCCTGCACGATCCGATCATGACCTCTCTGGTTCCCACCTACGATCTTTACGGCGAACGGCTGACGGACCCGCTGGCGGATCCCGTGCATCACGAACTGATCCGCGACCGGTCCGAACGCCACGGTTGGACGATCCGCCCCCACCGACATGACGGCCTGGCCCATCTGTTCCTGTTCCGCTCGCCAGGGGTGGACATCTCGGCCGGTGGGCTCGACCTGCGAACGGCAGAGCCCGCGGCCCTGCTGGTGCCGCCTCGACTGGTCCATGGCTTTCGCTTCGCGGACGACATCTCCGGCGATGTGGTCACCTTTCCCCTCGACCGGCAGTCGTCGGCCCTGCGCGCCCGATTGCAGGCCCATGCGGTGGCCTTGCTACGCGGCCCCAGCGACAGCCCCTACTTCGACGGGATCATGTCGACCGTCGATCAGGTCGCGCGCCTGTTCCACGGCGCGGACCCCGGTCGGCGCGCCTTGTTGGCCAGCTTGGCGGAGACGTTGATCCTTTACGCGCTCGCCGGGCAAACGGCCGAAAGACAGGCCGATCTGGGCGATCCGCGGGCCTCCGCGCTCTGCGCCCTGGTCGAAACCGCCTATCCCGAGCCCCTCAGCATCGGCGATTGCGCCCGGGCGCTGGATCTGTCGGCCACCCATCTGACGCGGTTGTCGCGTCGCCATCTGGGCGTCGCACCGGGCGAGTTGATCCTGCGCCGCCG